>JASHQQ010000140.1 GCA_030039035.1 Acidobacteriaceae bacterium
CGCGACTTTCGCGACACCGATCGCGACGGCTCCGAGCGCGTCGTGATCATCAGCCAGAGCGTCGCCAATTCGCTGTTCCCCGGGCAGGATCCGCTCAACCGCGAGCTGAAGTGGACCGACAGCGTGATGCAGTTCATCGGCATCAGCTACGATCCGCGGCGCATCGTGGGCGTGGTGCCCGATTTCGATGACGAGAACATCCTTCCCGCGCCCGCGATGACCGTATATCAGCCCTCCGACCAGGAAGGTTGGGAGCAGCGTTTATTTGTGCGCGCCAAGCAGGATCCGTACGCGCTCGTTCCCGCGATCACGCGGACGATTCACCAGATGTCGGCCGATCAGCCCGTGGAACGGCCCAGCACGCTCGAGGACATTCGCGCGGAAGTGCTGACCCCCAACCGGCTGAACGCGATCGTCTTCGGCGGATTCGCGGCCGTGGCGCTGCTGATCTCGGTCGTCGGCGTGGCCGGCGTTCTTGCCTTCTCGGTGAGCGGGCGCACGCGCGAGTTCGGCATTCGCATGGCGCTGGGCGCGCATCCGCGCCATATTCTGACCGGCGTTCTGCTGGAAGGCGTCGCGATCGCGGGTATCGGTGTCGGCGCCGGCGTTGTCGTGGGTTTTGCCTTCACACGCGCCATCAGCGAATGGGTGGCGAACGTGCAGCAGCCGGGATTCCTCTCGATCACCGCCTCGGCGCTGATCATTTTGCTGTCGGCAGTCACCGCGGCGGCCGTACCTGCGGCGCGCGCTGCGAGGGTGAACGCCGTGGAGGCGTTGCGCGCGGAGTAGTTGCCCGCAGACAGGCCGAATTGCCTCGAAAAGGCATCTTGCAAAGTCAACCGTGCTGCGCAATCGACCTTGGCGTGCGAGTCGGATGCGCGCCGCCAGCGCCTTGTGTTAGCAGTATGGATCCCCGCCTTTTCTTTCCGATTGTCAAAGGAATGAGGCGCGCTTACAATTGTTGCAAAATTAGCAGGTCATTGCCGCAACTTTCCCTGGCTCCGGGTTGTATTCCAGGTGTCGACTTCCTCCGAGGAGGAATCGATGCCGCTAAGGTTGGTTGCCTTTGGCCGACAGTCCCGCGGTTCAACCCGATTTCCGGAACACCCCCCCACTTCGGATCAATTTGGCCGGTATTCCTGCCGGACCTGCGGTTTCCCTGCGTGAACTCTGGAGAGTAATGATCCGCAGGCGGCGGATCTTCGCCGGCATCCTCGGCGGATCGCTGCTGGCCTGCCTTCTCTATTGCCTGATCGCACCCAATCAGTACGAAGCCCGGGCCAAGGTGGCATTGCGAACCGCGCCTTCCACACAGCTCGGAGGAGAAATCGCGGAGCCGGGAATCTCCACATCGGTTTTCGCTGCGCCCCTGCAGCTTGAAACGCTGGCCAATTTCCTGCGCAGCGACCAGCTAGCCTGGCGAGTCATTACCGACCAGCAGCTTTACCAGTCGCCGGCCTTCAAGGGGAACTTCGACCGCAAGTTCCCGGGATTTCGCCCCGAAGCGCCTTCGCCCGATGCGCAGGATTGGCTCCTCGAGCGCTTTCAGCAACGGCTGCGTGTGCAAACGGTGCCGCGCACCCTGGTGATCCAGATACGCTTTCGCTCGAAAGACCGGGCTGTCTCCGCGGCGGTGGTCAACGCCCTGATCCGGGATTACATGGAACAGGAGAACAGCTCACGGGTGCGTGCCACGGAGCAGGCGACCGGCTGGCTGGAAAGCCAGTTGAAGGAGTTGAAATCGCGCGTGGAACAGGATCGGCTGCGCCTCGCGTCCTATGAGAGCGACCACGGCATCCTTGGCGCTCCGGCGACGCTGCCGGACGGGCAGGATGCGGAAGCCAGCCATAACTCCACCTTGCTCGAAATCGACGAACTGGGCCGGCAGCTCGTCGCAGCCACGACGGACCGCATTCTGTGCGAGGCCGAATACCACGCCGCAGCGACGGGAAACCCCGAACTTGTCTTCGCCTCAAGCGCCCGCATGCAGGGACAGGGCGGCAGTTTCGCGACTGCGCTCCTCGAGCATATTCACGCGCGCCACAGCGAGCTTGAGCAGGAGCAGGCGCGGCTCAGCATCGAGCATGGGCCCAATTTTCCCCGCGTGGTGGAGATTCGCCGGCAGTTGCAGGATCTCGACAGGCAGGAGAAGGCCGAGGACGCCAGGCTCGTGACCCGGTTCCGCAGCGCCTGGCAAACGGCGCAGGAGCGCGAGGAGATGGTGCGCAAGAGCCTGGACGAGCTGACCAGCGAGGGTTTGAAGCTGAATGAAGCAGCCACCGAATACGCCGTGATGCGCCAGGAGGCGAACTCGAGCCACGAAGTTTACGTGCGAGTGCTGGAAAAGGTGGAAGAAGCCGGCTTGACCGCCGGGATCCACGCCTCTTCGATCACGGTGGTGGATTATGCGCGTCCCCCGGCCAAGCCGGTTGCGCCCGATCTGCCGCTGTATCTCGGCATCGTTTCTTTCGTCGGCCTGTGGCTGGCGGTGGGAGTTGTGTTCATGCTGGAATCGATCCACCCGGCACCGGCCCGGCTCGGCGTGCTGCTGCTGGCGGCGCTGGTGGCCGCTGGTGCGGGGCATGCGCAGCCGCCGACTCCCAACACGGCCGGGTTGCCGAGCGGCGTCATTCATCCGTCTCCTGAGCCGGCGCCCAGGAACCCCACGAATCCGAAGACCGCGCCTGAATTGTGGGACCAGCCCGAATCGGCAACGAATCCGTCCACAGCGCCGGCAGGATTATCCCTCGAGCCGATGCCGGCGCCGATCGGGCCGGGCGATTCGCTGGATATCAGCGAATTTCACACGCCGGAATTTCACTCCCAGGTGCGAGTGCAACCCGACGGAACCGTGACGCTGCCACTGATCCAGACGGTGAAAGTAAGCGGCATGGATGAGGAGGGCGCGGCCAAGTCGATCGCCGCGGCGTTGGTGGCCCAGGGGATGCTGCTGCATCCGCAGGTCTCGGTGCTGGTGACTGCCTATGCGGGACAGGATGTGAGCGTCCTCGGCGAAGTGGCGCGAGCGGGCGTCTATCCCTACACGATTCACCACCGTCTGCTCGATCTCATTTCTGCAGCGCAGGGGCTGGCGCCGTCTGCGGGCAGACTGGTGAATATCTATCATCGCGACGATCCCAGGACGCCGCACCCGGTGGTTCTCGACCCGAGCGGGACCGACATGGCGGCGGAACACAATCCCGAGCTGATGCCGGGCGACACGGTGCAAGTCAGCCGCGCAGGCCTGGTCTACGTCATCGGCGACGTGGTGCGGCCCGGAGGGTTCCCGGTCGATCCGGCGCAAGGGCTCACGGTGGTGCAGGCGCTATCGCTGGCGTGGGGACCGTCGATCAATGCGGCCGCCGGCAAAGCAATCCTCATCCGTGAACAGAAGGGAGGGCGAACCCTGACGACGCTCAATCTCTATCACATGCTGCATGGGCAGGAGCCGGACCAGCCGATCCGCGATCGCGATATTCTCTTCGTGCCTCCGTCGACGGCGAAGAACTTGCTGAACAAGAGTGTGGATGCGCTGATCCAGTCGTCGATCGGAGTGTCGATCTACTCGGGGCTGGTGTACTCGCAGAGGTATTAAGCTCTTGCGCCGTCTCGCCCAATTCCTGCTGGTGATATTCACCTTCGCCGTTCCCTGGGAGCTTGCCCTCGATCTGGGCGAGCCGTGGGGGCCCGTCGCGCGCATTGCAGGAATCCTGTTGCTTCTGGCGGCGATTCCGGCGGTGTTCCAGGCGGCGACGATGCGAACTCCCGGAGCCATGCAGTGGCTGGTTCTGGCGCTCTACCTGTGGTTCTGCTGCTCCTGTTTCTGGACCATCGATCAGGCGGCATCGCTGGAAAAACTGCGCGCGTACTTTCAGGAGATGATGCTCGTCTGGCTGGTGTGGGAGTTTGTCGACCATCCACCCGGACTGCGCCGGATCCTGCAGGCCTATGTGGCCGGTTCGTGGGTGCTGGCCGCTCTCACCCTGGCCAGCTTTGCCTCGCCCGAGGCAATTGCCAACGGCCAGGTGCGCTTCTTTGCCGAAGGTCTCGACCCCAACGATACCGCCCGCTTTCTCGATCTCGCATTTCCGATGGCTGCTGTACTGGTCGATGGAGAATCGCGCTGGTGGGGCAGGTTCTTGGTGCTGGGGTATTTCCCCCTGGGGCTGCTGGCCGTGTTGCTGACGGCATCGCGGGGAGGGTTCCTGGCGGCGCTTCTGGCGCTCGCCGGGTCGGCGGTGCTGCTGGCACGCGCCCATCCGCGCCGATGGCTCGCCGGAGCCTTGGCTCTGCCCCTGCTCGGCGTTGCTATCTGGCAGATCGTCCCCTACGAGACCCTTGAGCGGCTGGCGACGATTTCAGAGCAATTTGGAGGAGGAAACTTCAACGAACGCGCGAATATCTGGGTACAGGGTTGGTATGCCTTCGCTCATGCGCCGATGGCGGGGAGCGGGGCTGGATCCTTCGTCGCCGCAGCGGGTTTGGCGCCCATCGACACAGCGCACAACACGGCGCTCTCCATCGCGGTAGGCGGCGGGCTCTGCGCGCTGTTTTTGGCTTTGGCCATTCTGGTTGTGGCCATCCGGTCGGTCCTCCAGCTTCGCGGGCCGCTCCTGCTGGCGATGGGCACGGTATTGCTCGTATGGCTGGTGACGACTTTGACTGCATCGGTCGAGGAGAACCGTTCCACCTGGATTTTGTTCGCCTCGATTGCCGTGGCTGGAAGGATGGCGGTGAAAGATCCTGAAGCATTGGCCGACTGTTTCGCGCACCCTCCAGCCCGTCACGCCGGCGACGGTGACGCTGAGCCGCTCCTGTAGACTGGCGAAGAATTGCGCCTCTTTTCCATTCCCTTTGATGTCGCCAATTTCCCAAATCGCGCGACTCTTCCAAGGCAAGAGCGTCAACCGCCAGATTCTGCGCGCGGCCACGATCGTCACGCTGGGCGGGATCTTCGTCAAGATTGGCGCCACGTTCAAGGAAGTAGTCGTGGCTGGCGTCTATGGCCGCTCCGACGCCATGGACGCATTCCTGGCCGCGAACCTGATCCCCGGCCTGCTGATCAATCTGATCTCGGAATCGATGAACCAGGCGCTGGTGCCCACGCTGATCCGGGTCCGCGAACTGGAAGGCCACGACCGCGCCCAGCAATTGCTTTCGAGCTCGATGGTCGCCATCGGTGTGCTGCTGAGCGGCGCCGCCCTGTGCATGGCCCTCACCGCGCGCGGATTCTTCCACCTGATCGCTTCGCACTTTCCGCCGGCCAAATTCGACCTGTCGGTGCACCTGTTTTATGCACTGGTGCCGCTGGTGGTCATTACCGGAATCGCCACCAATTGCACGGCCGTGCTGAACACCTTCGATCGCTTTTCCCTGCCCTCGCTGGCGCCGGTGACGGTTCCGGTCGGGATCATGCTGGGCGCGTGGCTTCTGGCCGGACACATGGGGCCGTGGGCGATGGTCGTGGGCAGCCTCGCAGGGTCGCTTGTTCAGGCCGTACTGGTCGGCTGGATGATGCATTCCTTCGGATACAAATTCCAGTTGCGCTGGTACGGAATGAGCGAGGCGACACGGGAGGTGGCCAACCAGTATTGGCCGGTGCTGCTCAGCTCGGCGGTGGCGTCGGGCGGACTGCTGGTCGATCAATCGATGGCGGCCATGCTGACCTCGGGCAGCGTGTCGGCTCTGGCCTACGCCAGCCGGTTCATCAGCGTGGTGCTGACGCTGCTGGCCGGGGCCATTTCAACCGCAGTCGTGCCGTACATTTCGCGGATGATCGCACTGCAGGACTGGGCCGGCTGCCGGCACACGCTGCGCACATGGGTGCGGCTGACGGCGCTGGTCTCCACGCCGATCGCGCTGGCGCTGATTCTCGGCTCGCGCTGGCTGGTGCGCGTCACCTATCAGCACGGAGCGTTCGGGCCGCGCGACACAGCCGTAGTAGCGCCGGTGCTGGTGATGTATGCCGTGCAGATCCCCTTTGTTGTCACCAGCCGCGTCTTTTATCGCTTTCTGGTGGGGATGCGCCGCAACGACCTGATTCTCTACTGCGGAATCCTCAATCTTTTTCTCGATATCGGCCTGAACCTGCTGCTGATGCGCTACTTCGGCGTCGCCGGCATCGCGCTGGCCACGTCTCTGTGGGCCGCGTCGACGCTTTTCTTTCTCTGGTACTGGACCTACAAGCTCCTGCCCAGGCAGGGTGCCGGTGCGGGAGCATGATTCCGCAACCGGCGCAGTATCTGCTGCGCTTCGACGATCTGTGTCCGACGTATTCGCGCGAGCGTTGGCGACGGTTCACGCCGCTCCTCGCCGAATTCGGAATCCGGCCCATTCTGGCGATTGTTCCGGACAATCGCGATCCGGCGCTGGATTGGTCGCCGCCCGATCCGGCGTTCTGGGACGAGATGCGCTCGCTTGAAGGTTCGGGATCCGCAATCGGACTGCATGGCCTCCAACATCTTTGCTTGAGCCGCGGGCGCGGCCTCGTGCCGCTGCATCGCGAGACAGAGTTTGCGGGCGTGGCGGAGGAGACGCAGCGTGTCTGGGTTCGGGAGGGGCTCGCCATTCTCCGCGGGCACGGACTGAATCCGGCGATTTGGGTTGCGCCGCGTCATGGATTCGATCGCGCGACGCTTCGCGTGCTGCGCGGGGAAGGAATCGGGCTCGTGTCGGATGGTTTTACGCGCCGGCCGTTCATCCGGGACGGGCTCACGTGGATTCCCCAGCAGCTCTGGGCGCCGGAAGCAAAGAAAAGCGGATTATGGACGATTTGCCTGCACGCGAACACGGCTCCTGACTCGCTCGTAAAGCAGTTGCGCCGATTTCTTCAAGATCGCGCGCAGCAATTTACTTCTGTCGAGCGGATTGCTGCCGGATCCGGGCCGGCGCCGCTCACCTTTGCCGGGCGAATGCAGGCGCAGGCCGCGTTGCTGCGCGTGCGCGTCCGAACGGGACTGAGCAGGCTGAGGCACGCGGAATAATCCCGGATTATTCGGCTCGCGCCCATCGCCTTGGCCGGGGATTGCGCGCGAGCAGATCCCGGTAAAGGGCTTCCCATCGATCAAGCACGGAATCGAGGCTGTAACGCTCGACGGTCCGAAGCCGTGCGCGCTCTCCCATCGCCCGGCGCTCCGCATTGGAGGCATTCGTGAGCGTTCTCATTTTCCCGGCAAGGACCATCGAAGACCCTGCCGGAACCAGCCACCCGGTCTGCCCGCCCACAATGACCTCGTTCGTCCCGGGAACGTCCGTAGCGACCGCCGGAACCGCGCAGGCTGAGGCCTCGATCAGCCCCATGGGCAGGCCTTCCCAGCGGGACGTGAGCAGGAATCCGTCCGCAGCCCGCAACCATGTCCGCACGTCCGGCTCAAAGCCCAGAAAGCGCACGCGAGGCGCGATTTCCAGAGCGGCTGAAAGAGCACGCAATTCGCCTTCCAGCGGACCGCTGCCGGCGATGACGAGCCGCGCCGGCTCGCGAACCTGAGCAAATGCGCGAAGCATCGTGGGATAGTCCTTTACCGGCTCGAGGCGGCCGGCAGCGAACCAGAGAAACTCGTCGGACAGGCCCATCTCGCGCCGGCGTACTGCACGAACTTCCTCGTCCGGCTTCCACGATTCCGTATCGATCCCGTTGGGAATGACGGCGATTTGTTGGGGCGGGACCATCTTCGCATCGAGATACGCCTGTCGCACAGCCTCGCCGACCGCTGTGACCCGATCCGGCAGCCGGCGGCTCCAGCGGTAACCGATGCGCCGGCCGATAGTGCCCGTCGATGACGTGTGAATCGTGTCGACAACCACGCGCACCGGCGCGGCGAGGCGCGACCAGCGCGCGATCCATGCGGCATGAGGAAGATGAGCATGAAGGACATCGGGACGTTCGCGCCGCAGCCAGCGGTTCAGCCGGATCCAGCCGCGCGGGTCGGCCAAGCCTTTGCGCATCCCGAGCGCCAGAAATGGAATGCCGGCGGCAACAAGTTCGCCGGCAGCGCTGCCTCCCGCGCCCGAAAGAGCAATGACGCTCACCCGCCAGCCGCGAGATCGCAGACCGCAAGCGAGCAGAATCGTTTGCCGCTCCGCCCCGCCGATGCGATCGAGGGTAGGAATAACAAGCGCAACGTGGTTCACCGGGAGACCTCGTTCAGAACCGAGTCGATCAGCCCCTCGTAGGCCTCAATGACGCGCCCCAGCCGGAACGATTCGATAAAGCTGTGAGCGAACCGCTCGCCTGGATGGAGCGAGCGCAGCGCCGAGAGAAGGCTGCTGGCAAGGGCCTGAGCCGAGATCTCGCCCGCCAGCCATACGCCGGGCTGGCCCCGCAGCAGGTCCACGATGCCCTGTGACGATGGCAGGGCGACGATGGGCAGACCGGCTGCTGCCGCTTCGAGAAGCGCGTTGGGCAGACCTTCGTAGCGCGATGGAAGCACGAAGAGGGAGGCAGCGGCAAAGCAGGCCGCCATATTCTCCACGTGGCCCGCAAAGCGTATTGCGCCTTGCAGACCCGGCAAGGACGACTGAGCCCTCAACGCGCCCTCCTCGGATCCTGCACCGGCGATGAGAAGCGTCGTCGAGGGAAAACTCTGGCGAACGACCGCCAGCGCCTCCAGAACCAGATCGAAGCCTTTTTCCTTTGACAGCCTGCCGGCGGCAAAGAGGCGTGGACCGGTCTCCCGATCCTTCGCGTCCGGCGCGTTGGCCTTTTCCACCGCCACGCGAGAGCGAATCCCTTCGACGTCGACCGGATTCGGCAGTACAACGAGCTTGGCCTCGGGAACGCAAAACGTTTCGCGCAGGTCCGCGGCCATCGCGTCGGTCTGGCAGATCACGCGATCCGCACGGCGGTACAGTATGCGGTAGAACGTCGGCGTATACCAGGGCAAGCCGCCGGATTCGAGCGCGGCCGAGGCAGTGCTGTTCTGCCGCACGACGACGCGGCTCCGGCGTGGAAACAAGGGACGCAAAAGCAGGACGAGGAAATTCAGGTGGACCATGCCCGACAGGATCAGGTCAGGCCGGATGCTCCTGACAAGCCTGAGAAGCGGCAAGGCCCCGCTGCGCACCCTGCGCACTCCCAGCGAGTGAACCGCGACGTGGGCCGACAATGGCTCGTATCCAGGATGAGCCTGCGTGAACATCGCCAGATGCAACTCGTATTTCTCTTTCGGGAGCCCGCTCGCAAGGAGAGCGGTCACCCGTTCGGCGCCTCCGCCGCCAAGATGCGGAATGAGCAACAGGACGCGTGGCCGCCGCGGCAATTCCATGCAGACTGCCTCTCGAGAAGTAACGAGAGTATAAGTCAGGTTCCTTTTCGCTTTGAGGCTTTCCCGGCGGATGGCGGAAGTGGTACATTAGCTTTCGCTCCTCCATTTACAAGTAGAAGAGCTTTCCCGAGAGCACCTTGTGCTTCTCCTGTTTTGTGTGATTAACCCCAGACCGCTCGTGTCACCCGGCCTTTTCCTCCTGCGTTGAAACCGGAGCCTCCGAAGGGTAGTCGCTGCCCGATAAAGAGCTTCGAAAGAGCGCAGGACGGCACGATGTTCCCATCCGATTTGAACGAGGCAGCCGCTGGGCTATCGACAGAGTCAACCTGCATCGGTCCGCATATCGTGGTCGGCATAACGCATCCCCAGACCTGCCTGACTCTTACGGGCCGGCTGCACGCGCTGGGCGAAGCGGGATTCCGTGTGACCCTGGTGTCGAGTCCGGGCGAGTTGCTGGAGAAGACCGCCGCCCATGAGGGCGCGCGCGCCATCGCGCTCAGGATGGAACGTGGCATGGCGCCGCTGGCCGATCTGCTGTCGTTGATTCGCCTGTTGCGGCTGCTGCTTCTGTTGCGCCCGGAAATGACCGAGTTCAGCACGCCAAAGGCCGGCCTGCTGGGAGGGTTGGCGGCGCGCCTCGCCGGCGTTCCGGCGCGCATCTACATGCTGCGCGGACTCAAGCTGAATACCGCGAAGGGCCTGAAGCGCCGCATTCTGCTCGGCGCCGAGCGACTGTCGGCGCGGTGCGCGAAGGTGGTGCTGTGCAACAGCGCGAGCCTTCGCAGCGAAGCGCTTGCCTTGCGTATCGCGCCGGCGGCCAAACTCAAGCTGCTGGGGAACGGCAGCAGCAACGGAGTGAATGTAACGCGGTTTTCGCCGGGAGAAAGTGAAGTCAGGACAAGGCTCGGTTTGCGGCGCGAGACACCCGTGATCGGCTTTGTGGGCCGCCTGACGCGCGACAAGGGCCTGCCCGAACTGATTGAGGCGTTCGAGCTCATTCTGCAGTCGCAGCCTGAGGCACACCTGCTGCTTGTCGGCTGGTACGACGCGTCGGAGGACGCTCTGAGCCCGGCGCTGCAAGGCCGCATCGAGCGTCACAGGCGCATTCACTGCACCGGCTACGTGGCTGACACCGCGCCCTTTTACCGCGCCATGGACCTGCTGGTGCTGCCCACCTGGCGAGAAGGCTTTCCCAACGCGGTGCTTGAGGCAGCGGCGACCGGGCTTCCCGTCGTCACTACGGAATGCACCGGGTCGCGGGATTCCGTGGTTCCCGAGGTGACCGGGCTTTTGATTCCGCCAGGCTACCCCGAAGCCATCGCGGAGGCAGTGATCAAGCTGCTTCGCGATCCCGCGCGCCGCCGGCAAATGGGCATTGCGGCAAGAGCCTGGGTGGTGGAGCATTACTCCGACGCGCGTGTTCTGGCGCTGACAGCGGACTTCTACCGGAATCTGTTGCAGGAGTCGCGCCGCCAGGAATAGAGACGCGTTTTTCCACCGGTATCGGCGCGCGAACTTCGCCGCATCGCGCAAGCGCCGGTCTTTGACCGGAGGGCGCGTTAATCTGGGAGCAGCGTGTTCCCCGAGGAAACTCAATCCGAAGGCGTCGCAGACGGCAGGGTTGAAAATGCCCAGGCGGCGAAGCTTCCCGCCGAGCTTACGCCTTTTATGCGCCAATGGTCCGCGGCCAAGCGCGAGACTCCGGATGCCCTCCTCTTCTTCCGCATGGGCGATTTCTACGAGCTGTTTTACGACGACGCGGTCGTGGCGAGCCGCGAACTCGAGCTGACGCTGACCGCGCGCGATCGCGAACGCCAGATTCCCATGTGCGGTGTGCCTTATCACTCCGTGGAGAGTTACCTGGCCAAACTTCTGCGCAAAGGCTATCGCATTGCCATCTGCGACCAGATGGAGGACCCGAAGCTGGCGAAGAAGATTGTGCGCCGCGAGGTGACGCGCGTGCTCACGCCGGGAACGGCCTTCGACGTGAATCTTGGCCAGGAGAAGAACAACTTTCTCGCCGCGTTGTTTGAAGCCGCATCGCATGGCGCGGCGAAGGAGAACGCCCGGCAATCCCGGCCAGGTGGCGGGAACGGCAGACCCGCGCCCCTGGTCGCCCTGGCGCTGCTCGACGTTTCGACAGGTGAGTTTCGCGTAGCGGAGTTTGGCGGGAAGACGGCGCGGCAGCAGGCGCTGGATCAGGTCCTGCAGGCACAGCCGAGCGAAGTGCTGCTGAAGGACGGTGCCGAAACGTGGCCCGGGCTGGACCGGGTTCCCGCGTGCACGCGCGTGGAGGAATGGGTCTGGACCCGCGACTTTGCCGTGCCGCTCGTGGAGCGGCAACTGCACGTGCGCTCGCTCGAGGGATTCGGGCTGGACAAGCATCCGGCCGCAGCCATTGCCGCGGGCGCGATATTGCACTACGTGCGCGCCACGCAGAAAAACGAGGCGCTGCATATCGATTCCATCCGGTTTCAGGAGCACTCGACGGCGCTGGAGCTGGACCCGGTCACGGTGCGAAATCTCGAACTGGTCGCGCCGCTGTTTTCCGATCAGGACGATCGCGCAACGTTATTCCGCACCCTCGACGAATGCCGGACGCCCATGGGCAAGCGGCTGTTGCGGGCGACGGTCCTTCGGCCTCTGGCCGACCGCGATGAGCTGGAAATCCGCCTTGAAGCCGTGGGCGAATTGCATTGCGACCTGATCCCGCGGGAGGAGTTGCGACGCGCGCTTGCGGGTATCCAGGACCTGGAGCGGCTGCTGGCGCGGATTTCGCTCGATTCCGCCGGGCCGCGCGACGTGCGCGCGCTGGCTGCGAGCCTGGCCCGGCTGCCTGGATTGGGCAACGCACTCGGGGTTCCGCGGGCGCAGAAGTGGCGGGAGTTGCGGTCACGCCTCGATCCGCTTGAGGATGTCACGAAGACGATTCTGTCGACGCTGGTTGAAGAGCCGCCATTGACGCTGGCGGACGGCGGCGCCATTGCCCCGGGCGTGGACGAAGAACTGGATGAGTTGAAGATCGCTTCGACCGATGGCCGGCAATCGATCGCCGCCATCGAGGACAGGGAGCGCGCGCGGACCGGGATAGGTTCGCTGAAAGTCCGTTATAACTCGGTGTTCGGGTACTACATTGAGATTACAAAGGCCAATCTGCACCTGGCTCCCGCAGACTACGAACGCAAGCAAACGCTCGTGAACGGGGAACGGTTTACCACGCCGGAGCTGAAGGAATACGAGCGCAAGATTCTCACCGCCCACGAGCGATCGATCGGGATCGAGAAGCGGATCTTTGCCGGGTTGCGAGGCGCGGTTCTGCAGGCGGCAAGCCGGATCCGGCGCTCTTCGGCGGCAGTGGCGGAAGCCGATCTCCTGTCTGATTTTGCCCATCTGGCGGCTCTGCGGCGGTACGTGCGCCCGGCGCTCGTGGACGAGCCCGTGCTCGAAGCCGTAGCGGCACGGCATCCGGTCATCGAGCATTGGATGGAAGAGACGCGCGAGGGGAGCTTCATTCCCAATGATATTTATGCGAGCGCGGAGGAAGAAGGTCCGGGCCTGTTGCTGATTACGGGACCGAACATGGGCGGCAAAAGCACCTACCTGCGGCAGGCGGCCTTGCTGGTGCTGATGGCGCAGATGGGAAGTTTCGTTCCGGCCGACAGCATGCGTCTCGGCCTCGTGGACAGGATTTACACACGTATCGGAGCCAGCGACAACGTGGCCCGCGGACGCTCGACCTTCATGGTGGAGATGACGGAGACGGCGACGATCATGAATACAGCCACGCGCCGCTCGCTGATCCTCCTGGATGAAATGGGGCGCGGTACGGCGACCTTCGATGGGCTCGCGTTGGCGTGGGCCACGGTCGAGTATCTTCACGCCGAAACCGGCGCGCGCACGCTCTTTGCCACGCACTACCACGAGCTCACGATTCTGGAAGAGAAGTTGAAGAGGGTGCGGAATCTGCGCGTGGATGTGAAGGAAGCCGCGGGCGGAATCGTATTTCTTCATCGCATCGAGCCCGGCGCCGCAAGCAAAAGTTACGGTATCGAGGTGGCGCGCCTCGCCGGACTGCCGGCGGCGGTGATCGAGCGGGCGAAACGCATCCTGAAACAGCACGAAAAGCAGGAGCGGTCTGCCGCGGCCAACGGGCAAAGCGAGACGACGGAACCTGTGCAACTGACGATCTTCACCCCGCTGTCGCAACGCATCGTGGACCGTATTGAAGCCACCGACGTGAACTCGCTCACTCCGCTGCAGGCCCTGAACCTGCTCGAAGAGCTGCGGTCGGAGCTGAAGGAAAAAGCATGACGGCGGAGTTGCGCCATGCGGCAGGAAGTCTGCTGGTCGTCGGGCTCGCCGGGACCGGACTCAGCGAGCGTGAACGCGCGTGGCTCGGACTCGTGCGACCGGCGGGGATCATTCTCTTCCGGCGAAATATCGCCGACGCGCGGCAAACACGTGCGCTGTTGGCGGATGCGACGGCCTCTTGCGCACCCCATGGCCTGCGCTGCGTGGATGTGGAGGGCGGAGCCGTGAACCGCTTGCGCGACGCGCTGGCGCCGATTCCGTCGGCGCAAGCGGTAGCGCGCAGAGCCTTCAATCCCACCCTCTTGCATCCGCAAGGACGGATGCAGAAGGAGGGAGCACGGGATGCACGGAGTGGCAGCGCGTTGATTGGCGAGCACGGCGAACTGATCGCGCGCGCCGTGAAGGCATTCGGCTTCAATGTAACGCTGGCACCGGTGCTCGATCTGGCTTTGCCTCTGTCGGCCACGGTGATGGGCACACGCGCCGCGGCGCCAACGGCGGCTGGGGTCGTCGAATACGCGCACAGTTTCCTTGCCGGACTTGCGGCGCACGGAGTAGCCGGCTGCGGCAAGCACTTCCCCGGTCTGGGCGGCGGCACACTCGACTCACACGATGAAACGCCGGCGATCCGGCGCGGGTTTCGCGAGTTATGGAGCGAAGACCTTGCGCCCTGGCGCGAGCTGTGCGGGCAGCTTCCGATGGTCATGGTGAGCCATGCGGCCTACCCGGCAACAAAGGGGAGGAATCGACCGGCAAGCGTGTCGCGCTTCTGGATCACGGGCATTCTGCGAAAGCGCATCGGCTATCGCGGAATCGTCTTCTCCGACGACATGGAAATGGGCGGAATCCTCGGCTTCATGTCGATCGAAGAGGCCGCGATCGCGGCCATCCGCGCGGGAATGGACCTGCTCGAAATCTGCCACAGCCCGGATCTGATTCTGCGCGCGCATGAATCGCTGGTCAAAGAGGGCGAAAGGTCCCCGCAGTTTCGAACTCTGCTGACTGCGCGTGCGCGGGAGACGGCGATCAGGCGCAGGAAGCTTTTCCCGGATCGGATTCCCGCGGCGTTTTCCGCGCGGCGGCTCGCGCTGCTTCGCGAGCAGATGCTGCGCTTCAGCGGGATGTTCGACGAATCCGTGGCACATTCCGCCCCCGCCGTAACACAGGCAGGCGCCGTATGACCGCCCAGGCCATGATCGTCGCCGGCGTGATGAGCGGCACTTCGGCTGACGGCATCGATGTGGCGCTGGTGCGCATTGCGCCCGGCAAGTCACGACCGAAGGTCACGCTGCTCGCGCACGAGGGATTCGCCTATTCGGGCGCGCTTCGCCGGTCGGTTCTGGCGGCGATGAATGCGGCGTCGGTCCCGACGGGTGAGTTGGCGCGGCTCAACTGGCGGTTGGGGACGGCCTATGCCGAGGCGGTAAAAGAGACGCGGAGGCGCCATCGCGTGAAGCTCGACCTGATTGGCTGCCACGGCCAGACGCTCTATCATCAGGCGCGCGCCATGAGCTTCGCGGGCCGGCGATTCGCCTGCACCTGGCAGGCCGGCGAGGCCGCGGTGATCGCCGCGGCTCTCGGCGTGCCGGTAGTTTCGAACTTTCGCCCGGCGGACATGCTGGCCGGCGGCCAGGGCGCGCCGCTGGTTCCGCTTCTCGATTACGTCCTGTTTGCCGATGCAGAACGCGGGCGCGTGCTGCAGAATATCGGCGGCATTGCCAATCTCACCGCGATCCCGCCGGGCGCGGGCATCGACCGCGTGATTGCGTTCGACACCGGCCCGGGAAACATGGTGATCGATGCGCTGGCGCAGGAGTTGTTCGGCCAATCCTTCGACCGCGGCGGTGCGATCGCTGCGCGAGGTACGATCCTCAAGCCGGTGCTTGCATCCGGGATGCGGAATTCCTACTACCGGCTCAAGCCCCCGCGCACGGCCGGGCGCGAGCAGTTCGGACGCGAATACGCGGCGCTGTTTCTCGCCGCGTGCCGGCGAATCACCCGCAAGCCTGAAGACGCACTGGCCACGGCGACCGCTCTGACTGCCGAATCGATCGCCGGGGCCTATCGGAAGTTTGTCGCGGCAAGGATGAAGAGCGGCAGAGTCGACTACATCGTCTCAGGTGGCGGCGCAAAGAACGAAACTCTGATGTCGATGCTGGCTGAGCGGCTCGAGCCGTTCGGGTGCGCGTTGTCGGCGATCGACGAATTCGGAATACCGGCGTCAGCCAAGGAAGCCGCGGCATTCGCCTTGCTGGCATGGCAAACATGGCATCGCCGGCCCGGAAACATACCGTCGGCGACGGGAGCATCGCGACCGGCGATTCTTGGCCAGGTTACGTATGCATAGCGACACTTCGGGCGAAGCCGAAGTCAACCGATTCAACCGGCAACCGTCTGCATCCGATTGCGGCGGCAATCGTTGCGACGGGAGTTTTCAGCCCGTGAGACCCGCTTCGACCTTTTGACCCACTGATTCGTCTACCGAATGAGGGATAAAAAGACCCCCTCGGGCCGAAATCGCAATGAGCGGTTCGCGGGAGGTTGGCTTTTTATGGCTTTCAGGTCGCGAAAACCCGGTTTCTTGCCGCTGGCGCTGCTGGCCGCCATGATTCTGGCCGCTCCGTTCCTTTGTGCGCAGGCGGCCGGCCGGTTTCTCGGCACCATCACGGCGATCAGCGGAACCACGCTTACGGTAAAGACCGACGCGGGCGAGGTGCACCAGGTTGAGGTTCCCGCATCGGCGACGCTCAAGCGGGTCGAGCCCGGACAGAAGGACCTGAGCAGCGCAACCACGATTCAGTTCAGCGACCTTTCCACCGGCGACCGGGTACTGGTCCGCATCGATCCCGGATCAACCGGCGCGACGGCGCAGGCGGCGATGATCGTGGCCATCAAGCAGGCCGACGTGGCGGCAAAACAGCAGCAGGAGCGCGAGGAGTGGCAGCGCAACGGCCTGGGCGGACTGGTGAAGAGCGTCGATGCGGCTTCGGGCGTCATTGTGCTGACGGCGGGCGCCGGTCCGACGACGCGAACGGTGACCATCCACACCACGAAATCGACCGTGCTCAAGCGGTACGCGCCCGGCTCGGTGCGATTCGACGACGCGCAGCCGGCGCCCATCGACGCGATCCACGCCGGCGACCAGTTGCGGGCGCGTGGCCAGAAGAGTGCGGACGGCTCGGAGTTGACGGCGGATGCGGTGGTCTCCGGCAGCTTTCGCAATATCTCCGGTACGGTGACGTCGGTCGACGCGGCCAATTCGACGCTGGTGGTCAAGGACCTGGCCTCGAAGAAGCAGGTTACGGTTCAGGTCACGCACGATTCACAGATGCGCCGGTTGCCGGAGCGCATGGCGCAGATGCTGGCGGCGCGCCTCAACGGCGGTGCTGCCGGCGGGCAGGGACGAGGGAATGGCGGTGTGCAGCAGGCCGGCGCCCCGTCGGGGCCCGGAAATGCCAGGCTTGATCAACAGCCGGGAAACGGCGGCGGAAGCGGCCGCGGTCAATGGGCCGGGCAGAATGGCGGGGCCGGCGGACTCGGCGGCGGCGATCCGCAGCAAATGCTGAATCGCGCGCCGGCGATTCAGCTCTCCGATCTGCAAAAAGGCGAAGCCGTGATGCTGGTGTCAACCGAGGGAACGTCGGAGATGACGGCCATCACGCTGCTTGCGGGAGTTGAACCGCTTCTGCAGGCTCCGGCAAGCCAGAATCTGCTCTCGAACTGGAGTATGGGCGGCGGCGGAGGCGCGGAAGCAGGAGCTGACGCCCAATAGGCACAATCCATTCCCTGATGGGAAACAAAGAGGGGACGTGTACTTGAAAACGCCTTGCATCCTTCATTTTTTCGTCAGTCTCGCCCTCGGTGCCGCAGCCGTACTCGGCGCATCCGCGCAGGATCCGGCGCCGCAGGCGGACGCTCAGCCGGCGGCGTCGAGAGGATCTGGAACGATCCGCGGGCAGGTGTCGGATCCAACAGGCGCGGTGATTCCCAACGCCAGCATTGTTGTCATGACGACCAGGGGCGAAGTGGCCGGCAAGGCCACGTCGGACGGCGTGGGCGCGTATTCCGTCCACGGATTGGCGGCGGGAACGTACAGTGTCACGGCAACGGCGTCGGGATTCGCCGACTTCGAGGTTCCCGGGGTGGCGCTGGCGGCCGGCCAGACGCGCACGGTCAATCCGGCGATGAAGATTCAGGTGGAGCAGCAGCAAGTCGAAGTGGAGACCGAGAACAACACTGTCAATACCAGCCCGGAAAACAACGCCAACGCGGTGGTGATCAAGGGCAACGATCTGAATGCGCTCTCCGACGATCCAGACGAGCTGCAGAATGAACTGGAGGCGCTGGCCGGCCCCTCCGCGGGCCCGAATGGCGGCCAGATTTACATCGACGGGTTCACAGGCGGGCAGTTGCCGCCCAAATCCTCGATCCGCGAGATTCGCGTGAATCAGAATCCCTTCTCCGCCGAGTTCGACCGGCTGGGCTACGGGCGCATCGAGATCTTCACCAAGCCGGGGACCGACAAGCTCCACGGCGGCTTCGAGTTTTCCGGTAACGATTCCGCCTTCAACACGCAGAACCCGCTTCTGGTAGGAGTTGCCGAGCCGCCCTATTACTCCTGGCGGCTGCATGGATCCGCGGGCGGACCGATCACCAGGTCGTCGTCGTATTTTGTCAGCGCCTTTTCGCGCTATCAGCAGAACGAGAACATCGTGACGGGCATCGACCCGGCGAGCATTACCCCCACCGACCTTACGGGATCCTCCATCGACGAGGCCTTCGGCAACACGTCCTCCCGGCTCGACATCAGCCCGCGCATCGATATCCAGCTTGGCGAATCGAACACGGCGACGATTCGCGAGACGTATAACCGCAGCGTGGATAACAACAGCATCGGGCAGAACGGGCTGGTTCTGCCGCAACAGGCCACCAACTCGGACGACCAGGAGAACGCGCTCCAGGTCTCCGACAGTCTCGTCATCAGCCCTCATCTCGTGGACGATATCCGTTTCCAGTACCGGCGCGTCCGCGACACCACGACCGCGGTTTCCAGCCTGCCTGCCTTCACGCTGCAGCAGCAGTTCACCGACGGCGGCAGCACGCAACAGACTTCGATCGATCACGAAAACGATCTCGAGCTGCAAAACTATTTCTCCGGAGCTTTCGGCCCGCATGCGTTGAGCTTTGGCGCCCGGCTGCGCGCCTATCCCGACGTGAATTTCACCACCAGCGGCAGCAACGGCGCCTACATCTTCTCCCAGCCCAAATACTTCGCAGGGTGCTATCAGACGCCTGCGGGAGGAACGCCTCCGGCAACCTGCTCCCCGCAGCAGTACACCTACACGAAGATCAACAATGCCACGGCGCAGGCGGTCCTGTTCGATGGAGCACTCTTCTATCAGGATGACTGGAAGGTGAGTCCTCGCTTCACCTTCAGTTACGGTGCGCGGTGGGAGACGCAAAACCGGATCAGCGACAAGGACGACTGGGCGCCGCGTCTTTCGCTGGCCTATGCGCTGGGCCGGAACGCGGGCAAACAGCAGCCCAGGACGGTGCTGCGCGCCGGGTATGGCTGGTTCTATCAGCGATTCACGGTGCCCAACGGATTCGGCGCGAGCACACCCTACCTGATCAACGCGATTCACGAGAACGGAAAGAACGAAGAGCAGTTCATCCAGACCTCGGGCATCGTCTTCAACCGCTATGCGACCACGCCGCTCTCGGCAAGCACCACGGGGAGCAATACGGGAAGAAATGCTCCCACCTTTTACACCATTGCGCCGGATTTTCATGCGGCGAACGACATGGAAGCGGCGATCGGAATCGACCGGCAGATCACCAGGGCGATCACCGGCAACGTAACCTACATTTACTCGCAGGGGATCCACCAGTTCTTTACCGACAACCTGAGCGCGGCGGCGGAGATTCCCGCGGATGAGGCGAAAACCGGCTTCTATCCCGCGACCGCTCCATCGGCGCCGTCGACAAACAATCTGCAATATACGTCGGGCGGGTTTTACCGCGAACATCAGATCATGGTGACGATGCGCACGACCTACCGGAGATACAGCTTCTTTACCAATTACACCTACAGCGATGCCATGGGCGATACGGGCGGCGTAGGAACGGTGCCGTCGGTCTCGAGTTATCCCGGCCTGGATTACGGGCCGACGAGCTTCGATGTGCGCAACCGGCTGATGGTCTTCGGCAATTTCATGCTGCCCTGGGCGATCTCGGTGTCGCCGATGGTGGTCGCCAACTCCGGCACGCCTTTCAACATCACCACGGGCACGGATCTGACCGGGAACAATCAATTCAATGCGCGACCGACCTACGCGGCCAATTGCTCCGAGCCCAACGCCGTGCAGACCCGGTGGGGCTGCTTCGACGCCGCGCCGTACGGTGTGAACGCCGTGCCGGGAACGCCGATCGAGCCGTATGCGGCCAACGAGAAAATCGTACCGGTGGGTCTGGGCACGGGTCCCGTGAACGTTTCCGTGAATATGCGGCTCAGCAAGGTGATCGGCATCGGGCCCAAGGTGGAAAGCGGAGGTGGAGGCGGGTTCGGCGGACCGGGCGGCGGCCGCTGGGGCGGCCCTCCCGGATTGGCGGGCGGCGGATTGAGCGGCAGCCGCGGGGGCCCGGGACGGCTCGATCAGTCCGTGGCCCGCAAATACAGCCTGACATTTTCGGCGTTTGGCTCGAATATCCTGAACCACGAAAACCTGGGCGTGCCGAACGGAGCGCTCTCGGCCCCGTTGTTCTTCGGAAAATCGCAGACACTTGCCGGGAATTTCTTCTCGTCGCCGAGCGCGGGAAACCGGAACGTAAACCTGCAGGTGCAGTTCAGTTTTTAGGGGGCTGCGCAAACTCATGAATCCCCGCGGGCTTAAGCCCGCGAGAAAGATGGACTGAGGAGCCTTTTCCCGCGCGGCTGAAGCCGTGCCCTTTCAAAACTGCCCGTAAGCCGATTCATCAGAGTATCGTCAGAAATCCAGCCAGTTCTTTCTGCGGCTGCTCTCGATGCCGCGATCGATGAACCGCATGCCGCGCACGGCAGCTTCGATGCCGGGCAGCGTGGGCGGCAGCGGGCTCGGCTTGCTGTTGCGACTCGCGTCGAGAGCGTCGGCGAACTCGCGGTAGAGCACGGCAAAGGCTTCGATGTAGCCTTCGGGATGACCGCCGGGCAAGCGCGTCACGGCGCGCGCATCCGCGCCGAGATAGCCTGCTGCCGCGTGGCGAATTTCCTCGGGACGGTCGGCCCACTTCACGCGCAAGCGATTGGGATCCTCCTGCTTCCAGTCGATCGATCCATGCTCTCCGTAGACCCGCAGGCGCAACCCGTTGCCCTCGCCCGTAGCGATCTGCGAAGCCATCAGCATGCCTTCGGCGCCGTTATCCAGTCGCAGCATGGCGCTGCAATCGTCGTCGAGCCTGCGGCCCGGCACCACGGTGCGCAGTACGGCATTCAGGCTCGTTACGCGCAAGCCGGTGACGTACTCGAGAAGATGGAACGCGTGAACTCCGATGTCGCCGATGCACCCGCCGGGACCGTTGAATTTGGGATCGGAGCGCCAGGCGGCCTGCTTCTGACCGGTGGTTTCAATGGGCTGGCTGAGCCATCCCTGCAAATATTCCACCGCGATTTTGCGGATCGTTCCCAGTTGGTCCGACCGGCAGAGATGCCTCGCTTCGCGAACCAGCGCATAACCGGCGTAGGTGTGCGTGAGGCCGTAGGCCAGGCCGCACTTGGCAACGATCTTCTCGAGTTCCTCGGCTTCGGAGTAGTTCATCGTGGCCCGCTTGTCGCTCATCACCGGAAATCCGGCTTCGAGCGCGGCTTTCGCCACGGGGAGATGCATATTGTTCGGCGTGGCAATGACCACGAAATCGATCGCATCCTTGCGAATGCGCTCGGCGGCGATCATTTCGTTGTAATTGGCGTAGGCGCGCGCGGGATCGATGCGAAAGGCCTGGCCGGCCAGGCGGGATTTCTCCGACGACTGTGAAAATGCTCCGGCAACGAGTTCCATGCGTCCGTCCAGCTCCGCCGCCATCTTGTGGACCGGCCCGATGAAGGCTCCCGGACCACCGCCTACCATGCCCATGCGCCACTTGCGGTTCTCCGCCATCGATTCCACGCCTCCGCTTTTTTGCGCGAACTTCTGTCGCCTGATTCAGGAACAACCCAGTCTATCGAATGCCATTCGGGTGGAGAAGCGGAGCGCAAGCGAGCTGTGGCAGTTCAGGAAACTCTGCAGCCGAAGAAGAATCGCCGAGTCGACGCGACCTGCAGGGAGCGGCAACCTTGAGCGACGTTCCCAAAGTAGACACTGTTTCTCAAACTGCAGGGTAACCCGCCCGTTCCACAAAAGCGTGGAAAGGACGGGGTGCGGAAACTGTCACGATTGGAACCGCGGCGGCTCGTCGCCGGGAATCGCGTTCAGCGGCGCCATGGGCATTGAGCGCAGCCGCACGCCGGTGGCCGCGAAAACGGCATTGCTGATCGCCGGCGCCAGCGCCACGAGGCCGGTCTCTCCGGCGCCCGACGAAGGCAGGTCCTTGCGATCGATGAGAATCACTTCGATCTCGGGGACATCGCTGAACCGCGGCACGCGGTACCCGGCGAGATGCGGATTCAGGATGCGGCCGTCCTTGAATTGAATGGCCTCGAACATCGCCCCGCCGATCGCCTGCACGCAAGCGCCCATCACCTGGTTGCGCAAACCGTCGGGATTCACAATCGCGCCGCATTCCCACGCTTCCACCACGCGCACCAGCTTGATCTTCCTTTCGGGTGTGACCTCCACTTCGACGCACGCGGCGACGTAATCGCCCTTGTCGAAGCCGCCGGCGACACCGAAGCCGTGTCCTTCCTCGGGACGCGACCGTCCCCAGCGGAACTTGTCCGCCGCGGCCTGAAATACGGCGCGGAGTCTCGGATCGGTGAGGTTCTTCAAGCGGAACTGGAGCGAATCCAGGCCCAGGGCAAAGGCGATTTCGCCCATGTGCACTTCGCGGGCAAAGTGGTTGGCCGTGGCCGCGAGGCTGCGATACGATCCCTGTCGCAACGGCGAGTCCGCCGGATGGAACTGGACGAGCTGATTGGGCACGTTATAGAGCGTTTGAATGGCCGCGGGCCCGGAGTTGAAGTTGTGGAACTCCCAGCTCACCAGAGTACCGTCGCGTCGCGTGCCGCTGCGCACTTCGATGAATCCCGCCGGACGGAAATAGGCCCAGGTAAACTCTTCTTCGCGAGTCCAGATCACCTTGACCGGCTTTCCGGATGCCTTGGCCAGCCGCGCGGCCTCCACAGCGGCTTCGCCAGTGTGCTTGCCTCCGTAGCCGCTGCCCATGTCGGGCTGGATGACACGCACCTTTTTCGCGGGAAGATGAAACGCCTCGCACAACTCGTCGCGCACCGCGAACGGGCGCTGCGTGCCGGTCCACACGGTAAGCTTGTCGCCGTTCCAATCCGCCACCGCCGCGCGCGGCTCGAGTGGCGTGTGGGCGATGTACTGCACGGTGTAATGCTGGTCGAGCTTCACCTCGGCCGCGGCGTAAGCCTGCGGAACCGAGCCGCTCGCGAACTCCGGCCGCGAATCTTCGCTGGAGCTGCCTTTTTTCAGGGCGGCGAATAACTCACTGTTGGAAATCTGCGGCGGCACGGTCCAGTTCGCGTGGATTGCCGCAAGCGCCTGTTCGGCGGAATGCATGTCTTCGGCCGTAACTCCGATGAAGTCGCCATCGTGCACGACTTTCGCCGTTGGAACCCTCTCCGCGCCTGATGTGTCCACCGAAACCAGCGAAGCATGGTAGCCCTGCGGGCGAAGCACCTTGCCGAAGAGCATCCCGGGGCGGACGATGTCGGAAGGAAACCGATGCTTGCCCGTCACGAAGTCGCGGCCGTTGACTTTGCGAAGCGGAGTGCCCGCGATCTTCCAATCGGTGGCCGGCGTGAGCGGCGGGTCGCTGGGAACGTTCTCCACTAGCTCTTCTCCACGAGTGAGCTCGCCATAGGTCAGGCTCTCTCTGGTGTGCGGATTGGTCACTTTGCCATCCGCGGCGGTCAACGTGGAGGCATCGGCATTCCATCGCGCGGCAGCGGTCTTGACGAGCACGTCGCGCGCGGCCGAGGCCATATTGCGCAGTTGCGGTCCCATCGTCGGAGTGGTGCGGCTGCCAAAGGTGCCCATGTCCCACGGCGTCAGGTCGGTATCGCCCATTACCATCGCGATGGAGTCGAACGGAGTGCGCAGTTCTTCGGCGACAAGCTGCGCCAGCGAAGTGCGGATGTTCTGTCCCACCTCCACCTTGCCGGTAAATACCTTCACTTCGCCATCGGCGCCGATGTGAATCCATGCATTGAGTTCGGTGGGCAGTTCATGCCCTTGCCATTGCCGCCCGGACTCCTGCGCGAACTCGCGAACCGGCGCCACGCACACGAGCAATCCGCCGCCGAGAGTCTTCAGGAACTCGCGGCGGTCGAGATGAAATCCCCGGGCCGGCGGATCGATCTCCTGCTGCCGGGCTTCGCTCATCAGCTCATCGAGGGCGCTCACTGGCTCGCCCCCTTTCCGGCCGGCGCGGAGGCCCGTCTGATGGCCGCCATGATGCGCGGATAGGTGCCGCAACGGCAGACGTTGCCGTTCATGTGCTCGACAATCTGCTCGTCGGTTGGATGAGGAACCTCGCGGAGCAGTGCGGTCGCCGACAGGATCATGCCCGGCGTGCAGTAGCCGCACTGGTATGCACCTTCCTCGAGAAAGGCTTCCTGCACCGGGGTGAGCACTTCGTGGCGCTCCAGGCCTTCGATCGTCGTGATCTGCACGCCAACCGCGCTGGAGAGAGGCGTGAGACAGGAATGAGTCGCCTTTCCGTTCAGCAGAACGGTGCAGGCGCCGCATTGGCCTTCGCCGCAGCCGTACTTGGCCCCGGTCAGGTTGAGGCGGTTGCGCAGCGCGAAGAGCAGGCTCTCCTCCGCGAAGCCGCGGACGTGAAGCTCTTCGCCGTTCACCTGGAGCAGGAAATCGGCCATCGCTACACCTCCCGGCCGCGCAGACCGAACAGATTCAGGATACGCCTTCGCTTCCTTGACGGAGCGAGGTTGAATCTCGAGCAGATGAAACGATCGGTCCGAGGCGGCGCGATACGATTTTGGGCGGCTCTACGGCACGGATGCGACGGCTTTCCGTTTCGCATCTGCGTCCGGCGAGTCGCCGGCCAGCGTTGCCAGCCGCGCGGGATAGAGCGGCGGGCGCGCGCTCGCGACCGTCCAGCCGAAGAGAAACTCCGTTGCTGCCCCGCAGATGCGTCCCTGGCAGGGGCCCATCCCGCAGCGGGTGTGCAGCCTTGCCGCGCGGCCTGATGCGCACTCCGCGAGCTCACCGTGGGTTACATCCTCGCAACGGCAGACGATGGTATCGGAAGCGGCGAGAGCGCGCAGCTCGGCGCGCAGCGCGAAGGTGTTGTCGAGATGCCGCGCAAATTGCCGCAGCTTCTGGCGCAAGGGCAGGAACTCGGCAGCTTTGCCCACGTGGCCTGCCACGGCAAATCCCGCGATCTGGCCCTCCACAAGAGCCTTGTCGAGCCCGCCGATTCCTGTCGGCTCGCCGACACAATAGACGCCTTTGATCGACGTCTCCTGGATGGCGTTGACGGCGACATAACCGTCTTCGATTCTGCAGCCAAGCAACTGCGCCAGCTCAAGATTGGGCACGAGATGGTAGCCGCAGGCAAGATCATCGCAGGGAATCTCCCGCTGGTCTTTACCGTCGCTCACAACGACAGCCTCAAGTCGAGTCTCGCCGAGCGCGCACTTGACCCACCAGCCCGGCTTGTAGGGAACGCCGCGCGTTTGCCAGCGATATTGCGCGCCTTCGACGAGCTTTCCCGGAAGCGCCGCGAGCGATGCGGCCAACACCACGAGCCGGCTCCACGGCGCCTGCTCAAAGATACCCTCGATCTTCCCGCCTTCGCGATTCAGAGCGGCGGCAACGGCAAGCAACAGCGGCCCGCTGCCCGCGACAACAATTCGCTTCCCCGCAATGGGCAGGCCGCTCTTCACCATCGCCTGCAGGCCGCCCGCGCCCATCACGCCGGGCAATGTCCATCCCGGAAACGGCAGGAAGCGCTCGCGCGCGCCGGTGGCGATGACGAGGCGATCCCAAGGCACATCGTGCGGGCGGCCGGGGCGCTCCACACGAACAACGCCGGAACCTGGCGAGTCGATCACGGAGGATTCGGGTTCCCAGGCGGCGCCGCTCGCTTCGAATCTCCTGACCCACTTTGCGAATTCACGACCGTGAGGGGAGTTCGGAGCCGTCTCCGTCTTGTATCCGCGCCAGATTTGGCCGCCGGCCGCGTGATTCTCGTCGAGCAGACGAACCTGGCAGCCGTTCTCGGCCGCGACCGCTGCAGCGGCCATTCCGCCCGGGCCGGCGCCGACGACGACCACGCGCACCGGAGCGGTCATTCGGTCGCGACCTTCATGCCGTCGCGGCACAGCATCTGGCACGTCCGTCGCAACGGCTCGCCATCTATCGTGGCGGCGCACTCGAAACAGATGCCCATGCCGCAAAGCGGCGCGCGCGGTTCCCCGCGGACCGATTTCCGGCACGGGATTTGCGCGCACAGCAACGCGGCGGCGACGGTCATCCCGGCCTGCGCCTGGACGGGACGGCCGTTCACAACGATGGTGACGGGTGCCTCGCCCGGATGCGCGTGTTCCATCGCGGCCATCGGCTATGCGCTCCGTTCCGTCTGGAAGTAGATCGTGTAACGCTCGTCCATGACCTGGTAAAGCGGCTTCATCTCTATAGCCGGGTTCTTGCCGGCGGTTTGAAAGCGCAACGAATCGCTGCTGGTCTTCTCGGCCCACGACCCGCTGCTTCCAGCCTGCACGCGAGGGACGGATGCATCGGTAAATTGTCCCGTGTACGACGGCCCTTCCTTGCCGTAGATCATCTCCTCGGTCAGGCCATCGCGGCCCATTCGGCCGGCCAAAACCAGTGGTCCGTACATCATCGCCTCAACCGAAGAATTGCCGGGCAGCGGCGCGGCATGGAAGCGCATCGGCAACTCCACCTCGACGCGATCCCCTGTCTGCCACATGCGATCGATCGAGACATATCCGCTGCTCAACGACTCACTCTCCGGCCTGCCGTTCACTTTCACCTCCATACCCTGGCACCAGTAGGGCCGGCGCAGGCGCAGCGCAAGTCTGGTTGGCTTTTCGGCATGGATCGCGAACGAAGTCGAAGCCGCCTCGGGAAAATCGGTGCGCTGCGTAATGCGAATTCCCTTCTCGGGCCAGTCCACTTCGCTGGCCGCGAAGTGATTCACATAGATCGCGCCGTCATCGTGGAAATACAGCGTGTCGCGCAGCTTGGCGTATTCTTCCACGCCCGTGCCATAGCAGCACCAGAACGAATCGTACGGCGTGCCGAAAGTCTTCCAGTATCCGGGCTGCATGGAAACGTAGTACATCAGCATTCCATGCGGATCCTGCGTGCCCACGCGCACGTTCCACAGCAGGCGCTCGTAGTAGTCCATGAACTTCGCGTCGCCGGTCCAGCCGAAAAGGTGGCGCGAGAGCTTCATCATGTTGTAGCTGCAGCAGCACTCCTCGGCCGAGGGCACGAGCTGGCTGGAGAGATCGTCTGCCGTATGCCAGCCCTCGGCGTCGTCCTTGCTCAGGGGGACGGTCGCGCCCGTGCCGCCGGTGCAGTAGGCGTGATGCTCGGCAACCTCGTGCCAGAAATTCTCCGCGATGGTGCGGTAACGGGCATCGCTCGAAACCTCGTAGCCGCGCGCCGCGCCAATCACCTTGGGAATGTTGGTGTTCGAGTGATGGCCGGCGAGCTCGTCTTCGCCGGCAGCGAGGGGATCGAAGAACTTCTTGTGCTCGAAGCGAAACCCGAGGTCGCGATAGCGGGTTTCGCCGGTGACGGCATAAAGATTAAAGCAGGCTTCGTTCATGCCGCCGTGTTCCACCAACTGGATGCGCGCCCACTGCCCGGCGCCAAGCGGATCGACCCAGTTGGCCGCCCAATCGGCCATGCGGCCGGCCACCACCAGCGCCAGCGTGTTGCCGCAATGCACGTACATGTCGAGCATGCCGGCCATGATCTTGTGGTAGGTATAGAATGGCGCCCACACTTGCTGATAATTCCTGAGCCGGTCGTAGAAGGTGGCCGGATACGCGGAAAGATAACCGTCTTTCTGCTGGCATCTGGCCAGCTCGGCGACCAGTTCATCGGCCTTCTGGCGCAGCGCTTCGTCGCCGGTGCTCGCGTACATGAGCGCGCACGCCGAAAGATAATGGCCGCCGGCAAAGTGGCCCCGCAACTCGCCGTCCGGAGCTTCCCATCCACCCAGTGGCTGCGCATTCGATGGCAGCCCGGCCGTCAGGCGAAACGAGTGCAGGAGACGGTCGTTGGGGAGCATGTAGAGATACATGCGATCGCGCTCCTGCATCTCGCGGAGCGGCCCGTAAAGGAGCTTCACGCGGTTCATGGGAAACGGCTTCACCTTCCACTCGACCTTTTCGTAACCGGCGTGGTTCGCGGCCTTTGCTTCGTCGACCACGGGATCCTGCGCCAGCGCACGCAATCCGCGCATGCCTGGCAGGCCCGCCCCGGCCAGCGCCGTCGCCGATTGCACGAATCTCCGCCGCGTCAACCCATCCATGGAAATAACCCTCCGCTGTAACTTTACGCCTGCCGCGAGAACTGGCGAATGCGGTTCCATTGCCGGCTTGATCCGCCGCTGTGGCGGCTCGGCGCGACGGTATCCTGCGCCGTATACTTCAACGCAGGCCGGTGGAGAGCTTCTGTCTCACACTCGGGTCGAGGCCCTCGATTTCTCACTCATCGCACATTCCGCACCGTCTTCGCGTGGTCGACTCGCATACCGCCGGCGAACCCACGCGCGTGGTCCTCGCCGCCGAATCGGGATTCAGCCTGGGGGCCGGAAGTCTGAATGAACGTTTGCAGCAATTGCGCTCCGGGCACGATGCGCTCCGCCGGGCCGTCCTGTGCGAGCCGCGCGGCTCCGATGTGCTGGTCGGCGCATGGCTGCTCGAACCCGATGCGCCCGGCTGCGATGCCGCGCTGATTTTCTTCAACAACGTGGGCTATCTGGGCATGTGCGGCCATGGAACGATCGGCGTGGCGGCCACGCTCGCGCATCTTGGGCGAGCCAGGCCGGGTCCCCTTCGCATGCAAACTCCAGTTGGCACTGTGCAGGTTGAATTGCTCTCCGCGAATCGCGCCACAATTCACAATGTTCCGGCGCGCCGGCATCGCGGGAATGTAACCGTCGATGTACCCGGGCACGGCGCCGTCACAGGCGAAATCGCGTGGGGCGGCAACTGGTTTTTTCTCGTCGGCCATCATCCGTACAATCTCGACAAAGGCGCGGTCGACGAGTTGACCGGTTTCACCTGGGCAATCCGGCAGGCGCTGCAAACGGCGGGAATTACTGGCGCGAACGGTGCGGCAATCGATCACATCGAGCTTTACGCGAGTCCCCGCGACCCCGCCAACCACAGCCGCAATTTTGTCCTGTGCCCCGGCAAAGCCTACGATCGTTCGCCGTGCGGCACGGGAACGAGCGCCAAGCTCGCCTGCCTTGCCGCCGATGGCAAGCTCGCTCCCGGCGAAATCTGGCGGCAGGAAGGCATTCTGGGCACGGTTTTCGAGGGCAGCTATGCGTGGGCAGGCGATCCGGCGGAAGGCATCGTGATCCCTTCCATCACGGGCGCGGCCTATATCACCGGCGAAGCAACTCTGCTGTTCGATCCCGACGATCCGTTTTCCGCGGGAATCCCCGAATGAGCAGGGCGCGCTTCGATGCAGTCGTCGCCGGCGGCGGCATCGTGGGCGCAGCATGCGCGGCTGCTTTGGCCCGGCTTGGGATGAAAGTAGCTCTTGTGGAGCGCGACGTGATGGGCAGCGGCGCAACGGCTGCCGGCATGGGGCACATTGTGGTCATGGATGACTCGCCGGCTCAGTTCGCGCTGACCCGTTACTCGCAACAGCTTTGGCGGGAGCTGGCCGCCGCGCTCAGTCTGCGCGCCGAGTACGAAGCTTGCGGAACTCTATGGATCGCCGCGGACGAAGAGGAGATGGCCGGGGCCGCGCGCAAACAAGGCTATTATCGAGATCGCGGCGTGCCGGCGCAGTTGCTCTCCACCATTCAGCTCGCCGCCGGGGAGCCGAATCTGCGGGCCGGGCTTGCCGGCGCCTTGCTGGTTCCCGAGGACGCTGTCGTTTATCCTCCAGCCGCCGCGCTGCATCTGGCCAGGGATGCACATGCGCGATCTGCAACTCTCTGCATGGGCCGGATCGTCCGGCAAATGGCGGCGGGAGAAGCGGTTCTCGACAACGGCGATGTGCTGTGCGCGTCCGTGCTGATCAACGCAATTGGCGCATCGGCGCCGGAACTCACACCCGGCGTACCGGTGAGAAAGCGCAAGGGCCATCTCGTCATTACAGACAGGCAACCGGGTTGGGTTCGTCATCAGCTCGTCGAGCTCGGCTACCTGAAAAGCGCGCATTCGGTCACGGCGGATTCGGTCGCATTCAACGTGCAGCCGCGCAAGACCGGCCAGATTCTCATCGGATCGTCGAGGCAATTCGGGAACGAGAGCGCAAGTGTGGACCCGGCGATGGTCTCTGCCATGCTCACTCGCGCCGCGGAGTATATGCCCGCGCTCAAAGCCCTGCCGGCCATTCGCGTATGGACCGGCTTTCGCGCCGCGACGCCGGACAAGCTGCCCCTGATCGGACCTTGGCCCGCGGATTCGACTCTGTGGCTGGCGACCGGGCATGAGGGGCTGGGGATCACGACGTCACTTTGCACGGCAGCGTTGCTGGCGGCGCAGATTTCCGGCGCCACAACGCCCATCCCGATCGAGCCGTATCTTCCTGCGCGATTCTCAACTACTGCGGCTCCGTCGAGCCGCAATGCAGCAGCGGTCCATGAGCCGCTGGCCAAGGAGAGCCTATGAACTGGAGCGGCGTAATGCCCGCGATGACGACAGCCTTTGACGACCGCCTCGAGGTCGACCACAAGTTCATCGCACGCCACGCGCGGTGGCTCGTCGAAAACGGCTGCTCGGGCATCGTGTGCCTCGGTTCCCTTGGAGAATCCCCGACCCTCGAATTCGAGGAGAAGATGGCCGTCCATTCCACCGTCGTCGCGGCCGTCGGCGATCGCATTCCCGTGATCGCGGCCGTTTCCGCGCTTTCGACTGCCGAAGCCGTGCGCATCGCAGCGGGCGCGGCGAAAGCGGGCGCGGCCGGGTTGATGATTCTGCCGCCCTACGTTTACAAGGGTGACTGGCGGGAGATGAAGGCGCACGTCGGCGCCGTGCTGAAGGCCACGAAGCTGGAGGCCATGCTGTACAACAACCCGGTCGCTTATGGCACGGATTTCTTGCCCGAGCAGATCGCGGAGCTGGCTGCCGGATTTCCCAACCTGGCTGCGGTGAAAGAATCGTCGACGGACGTGCGGCGCGTAACCGCGATCCGCGCGCTCACCGGCGACCGGCTCGCAATCTTCGTAGGCGTCGACGACGCGATCGTCGAAGGCATCGAAGCCGGCGCCGCTGGATGGATCGCCGGGCTCGTCAATGCGCTGCCGCGCGAATCCGTCGATCTCTTCAGTTTCGCCCGCAGCGGCCGGAAGCAGGAAGGCTTCGAACTCTACCGCTGGTTCCTGCCTTTGTTGCGCATGGATACCGTGCCGAAATTCATTCAGCTCATCAAGCAGGTGCAGCAGGAATTGCGCGTGGGGTCGGCGCGCGTGCGGCCGCCGCGGCTGGAGTTGATGGGCGAAGAACTGGCCGCAGTGCGCGCTGCGGTCGAATATGCGCAATCGACGCGCCCGGCGAGCGCCGCGCGCAGTTCGCCATTTTCCCGAAGTTGACTTCGCGCCTCGAGGAAGACCGGCCGCAGAATGTCCGACAAGAGGCGTGGAGCATATTCATCGGCGAACCGTCACTCCAACGCCGCCCGTTTCAATCCCGGCGCGAACAGACGAAGCAGCAGCAGCGCGAGCAGATATGCCGACGAGGAATAAAGAAACAGCGGGATGTAGCTGTGGCTGAATTGCAGGATGTGTCCGGCGATGGCCGCGAAGATGGCTCCGCCGAGCGCGCCTCCCACCTGACCGAAGCTGACCACGGTGCCCACGTACTCGCCGGGAAACATGTCGGAAGCCGTGGTAAAGATATTGGCGGAGAATCCCTGATGGGCGGCGGCGGCCAGGCTGAGCAAGGCGACGGCAATCCACTCCGAGTCCAGGCCTCCGGCAAATGCGATAGGCACGACAAGGCAGGCGCATGTCAGCATCGCGGCAAGGCGAGCCGGCTTCAGTTCCATCCCGAGCGCTGCATAACCGCGAGGCAGCCATCCGCCGAAGACGCTGCCCACGGTGGACAGCACGTACACCACAACAAGCGGCGGGCCGATGTGCGACAGATCGAGCTTGAAGCGCGAATTGAAATACGAGGGCAACCAGAAGAGATAGAACCACCAGACCGGATCGGTGAGAAATTTGCCGAGCGCAAAGCCCCATGTTTGCCGGAATCGGAGCAGACTCCACCACGGCTGGGCGCTTCGCTTCCGCGACGTTGCGAAACCCGGCCTCCGGCCCAGGGCCGCGCGGGGAGTCCGGTACCTTACCGACCACCACACGATCCATGCAGCGCTGAATACGCCCGTGGTCAGGAAGGCGGCGCGCCACCCGAAATGCAGCGCCACCCAGGGAACGATGGCCGGCGCGAGGATGGCGCCGACGCTGGCGCCCGAATTGAAGATGCCTGTGGCCAGGGCCCGTTCGCGCGGGTCGAACCATTCGGCAACGGCTTTGATCGCCGCGGGAAAGTTCCCGCTTTCGCCGAGCCCGAGAAAAAAGCGGGCCACTCCGAAGCCAGGGACGGAGCGCACCAGCGCATGGCCCATGGCTGCGAGGCTCCAGATCGCGGTGACGATGGGGTAGCCGACACGGCAACCCGCGCGGTCCATGAGGCGGCCGGCAAAGACCACGCCGAGCCCATAAGCCACCTGGAAACAATCGACGATGTAACCGTACTGGATTTCGTTCATGCTGATCGACGATTGCACCGTGGGCCAGCCATGCAAGAAAGGCCTGAGGTGCAGCGTGCTGCCGGCGAGCACCGGCTTGAGAATGGCGAGCACCTGGCGGTCCATGTAGTTGATCGATGTGGCCACGAAAAGCATGGCGCAAACGGTCCATCGGCCGCGCAGAAGAGCCGGCTCCGCCGATAACCCGATCTGTTCCGGATTATAACTCGACCTGGTCATGGAGTTACCAGTCAGTTAGCGTTCCGTCGAACTTGCGGTTCACCGGAAGATACGCTCGCTGATAGGGGTATTTTGCGGCAAGCTTTTCATCCAGATTCACGCCGAGACCGGGCGCATCGCCGGGATACATCAATCCGCCCCTCAAGGTGTAATTGTGGGGAAAGACCGCGTCGGTCTCCTCGCCATGGGGCATGTGCTCCTGGATCCCGAAGTTATGAACCGCGGTATCGAAGTGCAGCGCCGCGGCCATGGTTACGGGGGAAAGGTCGGTGGCTCCATGGCAGCCGGTGCGTATGTGGTATAACTCCGCAAAGTCCGCGACCCGTTTCAGATGCGTGAAACCACCGGCGTGGACCACCGTCATGCGGATGTAGTCGATCCATTGGTTGCGGATGAGGTCGTGAGCATCCCATATCGAGTTGAAAACCTCGCCGGCTGCGATCGGGGTGGTGGTATGTTCGCGAATAACCCTGAATCCTTCCTGATGTTCGGCCGGCGCCGGATCTTCCATCCAGAAAAGGTGAAATGGCTCCAGTTCCTTGCCAAGCCGGCCGGCCTCGATGGGAGTCAGACGATGGTGGCAGTCGTGCAACAGGTGCAGTTCCTCTCCAAAAGCCTCCCGCACGCGCGCGAACAGCTTTGGCACATGGCGAAGATAGGGCTCGCTGGCCCACTCGTACTCCGGCGGAAGACCGCGCTCCGCGGGCTCATATCGCCCCGGGCCTTTCGGGATGCCATAGGTCGCAGACAGCCCCGGAATTCCGCTTTGGACACGGATCGCCTTGTAGCCCATCTCCTTGTGGCGCGCCACGTCCTCCAGCGCGCGATCGATATCCTGGCCGTTCGCATGACAGTAGACGAGAACTCCGTCACGGCTTCTGCCCCCGAGCAAGTTATAGACGGGAGTATCGAGTGCCTTGCCCTTGATATCCCAAAGCGCGACGTCCACCGCGCCTATGGCGGCCATGGTCACCGGGCCGCGCCGCCAATAGGCGCCGCGATAGAGATACTGCCAGATATCCTCGGTCTGAAAGGGATCCCGGCCGATCAGGCAGGGAATGACATGCTCGCCGAGATAGCTGGCCACGGCGAGCTCGCGGCCATTGAGCGTGCCATCGCCCAGACCGATGATGCCCTCGTCGGTTTCAATCCTGAGCGTGACGAAGTTTCGGCCAGGCGAAGTAATGTTGACGGTGGCGTTGGCGATCTTCATAAGTCGTCAGGGCTCAGTGATCAGGGATCAGTTCGTAGTTCACTATTCGCAATGGGTCATTCACAATCGTCGTTCGTTGTTCCCGGTTTTTTGTTCCGCGCAGGCGATCCCCTCAGACCATGCTTCTCTCCGTCCAGTCCCTCAGTCCCCGCCTACTGATTCACCCCGCTGGCCAGAAAGCCGCCATCCACGGCGACGACCTCGCCGGTCACGAACGAAGCCGCTTCAGAAGCCAGAAAAATGGCGGCGCCGGCGATCTCGTGGTGCTCGCCAAAGCGTCCCATCGGCGTGCGCAGAACAAGTTCTTCTCCGCGAGGCGTGCCCTGGATCAGCGAAACATTCAGCGGCGTGGGAAACACTCCGGGTGCAATGGCGTTGACGTTGACGCCGGTGTGGGCCAGTTCGATGGCCAGCACCTGGGTAAGCGAGGCCACGGCGGCCTTGCTGGCCGAGTAGGCGGCGACGCGATAGAAACCGCGAAAGGAGGTGAGCGACGCAATGTTGACGATACGTCCGTAGCCGGCCTTCACCATCGCCGGGCCGAAGATCTGGCAGGCGCGCAGGGTTCCGGTCAGGTTGGTTTCAATCACGCGCGACCAGTCGGCTTCGTCGACTTCAAGCGTAGGAGCCTTGTGGGTAATGCCGGCGGCATTGACGAGGATATCCACCTTGCCGAAGGCCTTCAACACCGCGTCGCGCAAGGCTTCGAGCGATCCGCGGTTCGTAACATCGCTGCTCGCGCGAAGAGATCGGCGCCCCAGGGCCTCGATCGCGGCGGCCGTCTTCTCCACCTGATCGGGACGGCGCGAGCTGGGGACGACATCGGCGCCGGCCTCGGCCAGGCCAACGGCAATCGCATGACCCAGTCCGGTGGTGCCTCCGGTCACGACGGCAACCCTGCCGCTCAAATCAAAGAGATTCCGGCCCATCGTTCCGCACCTTCCCTCTCACGTTTTCAATGCGATTCCCCGCGATCCACGCGCACGAAGAAACATTATCATGCGTGGCGCAGCGGTCCTCGAACCGCCGCTTTCGAGACCCATGCCCCCGGCCGGACGCCGAGCCGATGCGGTAAAGTGATCGTGTTTGGACTTTGGCTGGCGATGGACCCGATATTTGTCCCCGATTCGAACCGCCGTTGGGACTGCCTGAGCCTGGGCGAGGTGATGCTGCGACTCGATCCCGGCGAGGGCCGCATCCACACCACGCGCAGCTTTCAGGTGTGGGAGGGGGGAGGCGAGTACAACGTAGCGCGCGGACTGCGGCGCTGCTTCGGTTTGCGAACCGCTGTTGCCACCGTGCTGGCCGACAACCCGGTCGGACGGCTCGTCGAGGACTTCATCCTGCAAGGCGGCGTGGATCCATCGCTGATCCGGTGGGTTCCGTATGACGGCGTGGGACGCAGCGTTCGCAACGGACTGAACTTCACCGAGCGCGGCTTCGGGGTTCGCGGCGCGGTGGGCTGCTCCGACCGCGGGCACACCGCGATCAGCCAGGCGAAACCGGGAGATTTTGACTGGGACACGATCTTCGGCGAGTCGAACGGCTCGCGCTGGTTCCACACTGGCGGCATCTTCGCCGCGTTGTCGGGTTCAACGGCCCAGGTCTCTCAGGAAGCCATGGATGCGGCGCGGCGTCATACCACTCCGATCTCCTACGATCTGAACTATCGTGAATCGCTGTGGAAATCGATCGGCGGCAAGGCCAAGGCGCAGGAGGTGAATCGCGAGCTGGTGCGCAAGGTGGATCTTCTGCTGGGCAACGAAGAGGACTTCACGGCGATGCTGGGCGTGACGGTGAAAGGGGCCGGCGAGGACTATGCGGAGCTTCCGATAGCCGGCTACGAAGAGATGCTGCGCGAAGTAGCGGCAAGCTATCCGAATCTGAAACTCGTTGCCAGCACGCTGCGCACGGCTTATTCGGCGAGCCGCAACGCTTGGGGCGCGATCGCGATCCATGGGGACAAGATCGTCCATGTGCCGCAGCAGGGCATCGATATCTTCGACCGCGTGGGCGGTGGCGACAGCTTTGCTTCCGGACTGATCTACGGCTTTCTCGCCGGCAAGCCGGTGGAATGGGCCGTGCGCTGCGGCGCGGCGCACGGCGCGCTGGCCATGACCACGCCCGGCGACACCAGCATGGCGACGCTGGCTGAGGTGCAGCGCGCGATGAAGGGTGGTCCGGCGCGGATTGCGCGGTAGGAGGAAGATGGCAGAGACCACGCAGCAATGGATCGAACGCGCCGGACTGATTCCCGTGCTGCGCGCGCGGTCGGCAGCGCAGGCTCATGCCGTTGTCAAGGCAATGATCGCCGGCGGCGTGACGGTGGTCGAAGTCACTATGACGGTTCCGGGGGCGGTCGACTTGCTGAAAGAGCTGAAACGGGAGTTTGCGGGACAACTCTTGCTCGGCGCCGGCACGGTGACTTCCGCGGATGAGGTCGAAGCGACTGTCGAAGCCGGCGCGGAGTTCGTCGTCAGCCCCAGCTTTCATCCTGAGGTGGTTGCGAAGACCCAAACGCTGGGCAAGGTTTCGATTCCCGGCGCGCTCACGCCGACCGAAGTGATCACGGCGTGGCGGGCAGGGGCGGATTATGCAAAGATCTTTCCTTGCTCCGCGGTTGGAGGCGCGAGTTATCTGAAAGCTTTGCTGGCGCCGTTTCCCGAGCTCAAGCTCATTCCCACCGGCGGAGTCACGCTGCAAACAGCGGAGAGCTTTCTGCGCGCCGGGGCAAAGGCGCTGGGAGTTGGGAGCGATCTTGTGAATCTCGCGGCGATTGACGAAGGCCGGCCGGAGGCAATAACCGATATGGCGCGAGCCTATCTCGAGGTGCTGGCGCGGGTGCGGCAGGAAGGACCGGCGTTGCTGAAGGTGTGATCCGGCACAATGTTGCACCCTTTGGAGATGCAGAGAAATGGCGATGAAGAAAAAGCGAACAAGACCCGCGACCGGAAGCGCCGGCGATGCGGCGGCCAATCTGCAAGCGATTGACATTTACCTCGCGAAGGCCCCGCAACCCGCGCGCAAAATGCTCGAAGAGATTCGTGCCATCGTGCGCGCCAACGCGCCGGCGGCGACCACAGAAGTCTTCAGTTACGGAATGCCCGGATTTCGCTACCAGGGACCCCTGCTCTGGTACGGAGCGATGAAGAATCACTGCGGGTTTTATCCCGGCAGCCCGCCGATGATCCAATCGCTGGCTGCGGAATTGAAAGACTACAAAACCACGAGGGGCGCGATCCAGTTCCCCTACGACAAGCCCGTGCCGGCCGCTCTGGTGAAGAAGATTGTCAGGCTGCGGGCGAAAGAGAATGAGGCAAGGGAGGCACGCGGGACCTGACGATACGAAGTCGCTCACGAGAGACCACTGACAACTGCTGATCGCCGGATTGCGCTACATGCGCGGAGGAGCTGCATTCTCGCCGGCGAGAATGCGAACCTCGCCGCGGAATTCGCGGTAGTTGACGAATGAAGTATCGTTCAGGAAAGTCTTGGGCGTTCCCGAAAACGTGGGATGCGACATTCCGTCGGGCGCGTGCGTAGTGTGAGCCTGCAAAAGAGAGATGCTCCTCGCCGGCACGACGACTGTCCTGGCGCCGATCTGCTCCGGACCGTATTCGACGACGATGCCCGCGCTGGCGATCAGCTCGCCGGGCGCCAGATCGGCCCGGACGGTCATGCGAAGAATGGAGCCGGTCACGGGATCGAAGGCGATTTCGCCGTGGTAGCCCGCGCGTTCACTGTAGATGTGCGTCGCAAAGGACTCGGATTGATCCTCGGTGACACAGCAGAACTGGACCAGATAGTGCGAGTCGTCTTTCGGCACCGTGTAATGGAAGACGGCTTCGATGCCCCCACTGCCCTGCTCCCACTGGCTCCACGTGATCTTCCCCTTGAGCGCGTCGGCAAGCACCGTGCGCGGAAAAGGCCCGAATTCGCCGGCGGTGAGCAGGCCGTGCACTTGCGCTTCGTGTTTCGCGGCCTTCTCCTTCGTGAGGTCGGTATCGTGTCCGTCGCGAAACGCGACATCCGACGATGATTGCCCGACAAGATGCAGGGGAAGATAGCTGTAACTGACGACGGCTGTCGCTTCCTGCACGTCCTCTTTGGGGCGATCCTCGAACGCCGAAGTCTTGCGCGTGGCGATGAAGTTCGGCAACTGGTGCATTGTGGTGTTCACATAATTGACCATTTGCACCAGCATCTGTCGAAGTGCGGCCGCGTCGGGCCTCGGTTTTTGTGGAATCTCCGCCGGGGGCAAGTCGAGGAAAGCCGACGAATCGGCCAGAATGAGCAGTCGCTGCTCCGATTGCTGGCCCGGGAGTCTGACTTCCATCGCCGCCAATTTGTCCGCGCTTAGCCGTTCGGCGAGCTGCAGCGGCTCCAGTTCCTGTGCGAGTTCGGAGTCCGACCTGCCATTCGACGCCGCAATCAAGGCAGCTAGCTGGTCCACGGTTACTCTTTGAGAAGCAGTTTCATCGGCGGCAAACGCTCCGTGAGAAATCGTCGCAAGCAGCAGGACGACGGCGGGCCGGACCATCATATAACCCTCCCGACTACAACTTGTACGCCTTCTTCACCAGATTGCAGGTCAAATCGCCGGCGACCTCCATCGCTTCGTCTTCGTCGAGCCGGTGTTCGGCCACAAGCCGCGCAAGAAAAGCCGAGTCGATGCGGCGGGCGACGTCGTGGCGCGCGGGAATGGAAAGAAAGGCGCGGGTGTCGTCGTTGAAGCCGACGGTGTTGTAAAAGCCGGCGGTTTCCGTGGCCTGCTGGCGAAATCGCATCATGCCTTCCGGGCTGTCGTGGAACCACCACGGCGGACCGAGGCGCAGGCAGGGGTAGTGGCCGGCCAGAGGCGCCAGTTCGCGGCTGTAGGAAGTTTCGTCCAGCGTGAAGAGAATGATGGTGAGGCCGGGCTCGTTGCCGTAGCGGTTGAGCAGCGGGCGCAGCGCCTCCACGTAGTCGGTGCGCGAGGGGATGTCGGCGCCCATGTCGCGGCCGTATCGCGCGAAGATCTGCGCGTTGTGGTTGCGCACGGCGCCGGGATGGATCTGCATGACGAGGCCGTCGTCGAGGCTCATGCGCGCCATCTCGGTGAGCATCTGGGCGCGGAACTGCTCCTGCTGCGCCGCATCGGCCGTGCCTTCGAGGATGGCTTCGAAGAGCCGGGAGGCCTTCGATTCGGTCAGTTCGGCAGTTTGTGCCGTGGGATGGCCGTGATCGGTCGCCGTGGCTCCCAGCGCCTTGAAGAAGTGGCGGCGCGCGGCCAGCGCGCGCATGTATCCGCGCCATGTTGCCGTATCTTCGCCGGTGATGTCGGCGAGCGTCTCAATGTTTTTTGCGAATCCGGGAAACGCCGGGTCGACGACCGGATCGGGACGAAACGTGGGCAGAATGCGCGCGGCCCACCCGCCGGAACGCGCGCCCTCGCGGATGAGGCGGTGATCCTGAAGCGAATCGAGGGGCGAATCGGTGGTGGCGAGCACCTCGATCCCGAAACGATCGTAAAGCGCGCGCGGCAGGAATTCACGGGTGGCGAGCTTGGCGGAGATGGTGTCGTAGTAGTGGTCTGCCGTCTCCGCCGAGAGCCGCCCGGTCATCCCAAAGAGTTCCTGGAAGGCGTAGTCGAGCCAGAGGCGCGTGGGCGTTCCGCGAAAGAGGTGGTAATGGCTGGCGAAGATCCTCCATACATTGCGAGGTTCCTCGATGTAGGGGTGGCCGATTTCGAGATCCTCGAGCGAGATGCCCTGGCTGTACAGCATGCGGAAGACGTAGTGATCCGGCTGCACGAAGAGCGCCACGGGATTGGGAAATGGCTTGTTGCCGGCAAACCAGCTCGCCTGCGTGTGACCGTGCGGGCTCACAATGGGCAGGCTGCGAATGCTCGCGTAAAGCCGGCGCGCAATGGCGCGCGTTCCTTCCTCGGCCGGAAAGAGTCTGTCTTCGTTGAGAAGAGCCACGTTCTTCCCCCAACTCTCCGCTCCATCATATCGTTCCGCTTCGCCGCGGGTTGTATACTGCGACTGCCCAACGAATGAAGTGATCATGTCTTCTTCCTTATCATTCCAGAATCTCCAGCCGTTCAATCTTGCGGGCCGCCACGCACTGGTGACCGGCGCCGCAAGCGGCATTGGCGAAGCCACCGTGAAAGAGCTGGTCCGGGCCGGCGCGGTGGTCTGGGTGGCGGATATCAACCACGCCGCGGCGGAGGAACTGGCGCGATCAGTGGGCTCATCCCAGGCGATTCATCTCGACGTAACCCTCCAGGAGTCGGTCTCCGCGGCTGCGGCTCGAATCCAGCGCCTCGACGTTCTCGTCAACAATGCCGGAGTCGGACACGTAGGCAACATCGAAGCCACCGAGCCGGAAGATTTCGATCGTCTCTTCAGCGTGAATGCGCGCGGCGTGTATCTTGTGACCCGAGCCTTTTTGCCACAGTTGCTGGCCGTGGCCGCCGGCGGCGAGCGCGTCGGCGCGATCGTCAACATCGGCTCCGTCGCCGGGGAGGTCGGCGTGAAGCAGCGCTTTGCCTACTGCGCGACCAAGGGCGCGGTGCTGGCCATGACGCGCCAGCTCGCCGTCGACTATCCGAAGACCCTGCGCGTGAATGCCGTCTGCCCCGGCACCGTGGATACACCCTTCGTTGAAGGGTATCTGGAGAGATTCCACAAGCACAACAAAGAAGAAGTCCGCGCCGAGTTGCGCGCGCGCCAGCCCATGGGACGGCTGGGCCGGCCCGACGAGATTGCGTCGATGGTGCGGTACCTCGCATCCGACGAGGCGGCATTCATTACGGGTGCGTGGCTGGCGATCGACGGCGGGCTCACGGCTGCGTGAATCTTGCCCAGGAGGGCGCGATGAAGCTGGTTTCATTTTCCTTGCAGGATGGGCTTGTCCGTCCCGGCGCATGGATCGACGAAGGGACGGTGGTCGATCTCGGTGCCATTTATCCGGATTCGCTTGCCGTCATACGAGCCGGGCTCGGCAAGAGTCCCGAAGGCCCGAGGCATCCGATCGCCTCGGTCCGCCTGCACGCGCCGCTCCCGCACCCGCCGCGTGTCTTTGCCATCGGCCTGAATTATCGCGATCATGCCAGGGAGTCCGGCCAGCCGGTTCCATCGGCGCCGGTCGTTTTCTTCAAGCTGACAACGGCGATCATCGGGCCCGGCGAGCCGATCGTCCTGCCCAGGAACTCATCCCGGCCCGATTACGAGGCAGAGTTTGCGTTTGTCATCGGCAAAGGCGGCTATCGCATTCCGGCGGCATCGTGGCGCGAGTACGTCTACGGCTACACCATCGTGAACGATGTCAGCGCGCGCGACGTGCAGTTCGCCACGTCACAGTGGTCGCTGAGCAAGAGCTTTCCCACGTTTTGCCCCATGGGTCCGGCGATCGTTTCGGCAGATGAGATCGCCGATCCGCAGGCGCTCGCAATTGGCCTGAGCATCGACGGCGAAATCATGCAGAACTCAAATACCAAAGAGCTGGTCTTCGGCATTCCGGAATTGATCGAATACATTTCCTCGATCACTCCGCTGCTGTGCGGCGACATCGTATCGACGGGAACGCCGCCCGGGGTGGGGCTGGCGCGAAAACCGCCGCGCTGGCTGAAGGCGGGCGATACAGTAACCGTGACAGTGGAGGGGCTTGGGTCGCTGACCAATCCCGTTGTTGCGGAGTAACTGCGCGCTTCAGCTCTACTCTGCCGCCGCCGCCCGGGCCTGAACAAGCTCCTCGGGCTCTGCCTGCGAGCCGAACCACGCATAAAGCGCGATCACGACGAAGCACGCTCCCGGCACGGAGTAAGCGAGAGCAAGGCTCGTGAGCGCCACCTTCCCCATCAGCAGCGTGACCAACGCGCCGCCGATGATGGCCATCACGATCACCGCGCCGCCGGTCTTCGTTCGCGTCCCGAGTCCGTTGATTCCCAGCGCAAATATGGTTGGGAACATGGTCGACATGAAGAAACTCTCCGCGATCAGGCAGCCGATGCCAAGCCAGCCGGGACGCAGGATGGCAATCGCGCACACGACGGCGTTGATCGCGCCGAACGCCCCCAGCAGGTGCGCCGGCTGGATAAAGCGCAAAAGCCACGTGGAGACGAACCGGCCGCAGGTGAAGGCCACCAGCGCGCCGGTAAGCCAGTAGCCCGCATCCCGCTCGGCCAGGCCGGCATAGGATTGCGCGTAGGGGATCATGTAACTCCAACTGGCCACCTGCGCACCGACATAAAGAAACTGCGCCACCACGGCGAGGACAAAATGAAGGCGCGCCCAAAGCGGCCGCGAGACGTCGTGCTCGAGCGTATTGCGCGAGAAGTCCATGCCGGTATGCGGAAACGGGGTGCGCGCGATGAGAACAGCCCAGAAGAGCACGATGGCCCCAAGCACAAGATAAGGGACGATGACGCGAATGGTCTCGGAGCGCAGATAGTCCTGGTAGGTGTGCTGCGCCTGCATCATAGCAACCTGCGCCGGTTTGAGCTCGATTCCCGAAAATATGAACCGGCTGCCGACCAACACGCCCGTGATGCTTCCCAGCGGATTGAACGATTGCGAGAAATTCAGCCGTTGGCCGGCGCTTTCCGGCGGTCCCACCTGCGCGATGAAGGGGCTCGCGCCGGTCTCGAGAAACGCGAGGCCGCTGGCAATCACAAACAGCGCGGTGAGAAAGAACCAGTAACGGTCGACGACGGCTGCGGGCCAGAACAGGATGCATCCGGCTCCATAGAGGCAAAGACCGATGAGCAGGCCAGTCTTGTAGCCGGCGCGGCGCATGATGCGCCCCGCCGGCAACGCCAGCAGGAAATATCCCAGATAGAACGCGAACTGAACCAGCCCCGCCTGGAGCCGGTTGATCTCGAACGACTTCATGAACTGGCGGATGAGAATGTCGTTGAGGTTATTCGGAATTCCCCAGAGGAAGAACAGCGCCGTGACGAGGATGAAGGGCAGAGCACGGCCGGCAGGAACGAGCGGCGCGCGCTGACCCGATGCGGAAGTTGTGGCCGAAACAGCCGGGATTGAGTCCAAAGCGCGGCTCCGCTGAAGCGTTGGTTCCGGCGGGTTGCCGCCGGGTTTGCGTTCGTCTCAACCGTTCTATCCAATCGGAGTGCAAATGGCAACCATCGCGCGCGGCTCAAGGACTATCGCGGCGCGCCATGCCCCTCGAGAAGCCGGGTGCGGGATAATCACAAATGATATGGAACTCACCGGACAATCGCTCATCGGCAGCCGGCGCGGCGGACGGGATGGCGCCCCTTTTCATGCCCTCAACCCCCAGACAGGCGAAACACTGGCACCGAAGTATCACTCGGCATCGCAAGCCGAATTGAATGACGCCGCGGAGCTCGCCGCGGAGTCCTTCACCAGCTACTCGCGCCTGGGCGGCAAGGAGCGGGCGGCGTTTCTGCGCCGCATTGCCGATGGCTTCGACGCGCATCGCGGAGAACTGGCGGAGCGCGCCAATCTCGAAACCGGCCTGCCGGTCTCGCCGCGCCTGCTGGGCGAGGCGGCGCGCACCTCCGGGCAGTTTCGCATGTTTGCCGATCTGGTCGACGAAGGCTCGTGGGTGCAGGCGCGGATCGATCCCGCGCTGCCGGACCGCAAGCCGCAACCGCGCGTGGATCTTCGCTCCATGTTGCGTCCCATCGGGCCGGTTGCGGTCTTTGGCGCAAGCAATTTCCCCCTGGCGTTTTCCGTCGGCGGCGGCGATTCGGCCTCGGCTCTGGCCGCCGGCTGCCCGGTCATCGTCAAGGCGCACCCGGCACATCCCGGAACCAGCGAGATGGCGGCGAAGATCGTCGCGGAAGCTGTCGCTGCGTCAGGACTTCATCCCGGCATTTTTTCGGTCCTCTTTGACGCCGGCATCGAAGCAGGAGCGGCGCTGGTGCGGCACCCGCGCATTCGCGCCGTCGGCTTTACCGGCTCGCTCAAGGGAGGGCGCGCGCTGATGGATCTCGTTGCGGCGCGTCCCGATCCGATCCCCTGCTTTACCGAGATGTCGAGCGGGAACCCGGTCTTCGTGCTGCCCGGAGCCTTCCGTCAGGGCGCGGCGACTCTTGCGGCCAATCTCTTCGGCTCCGTCACTTTGGGCTGCGGACAAATGTGCACCAAGCCGGGAATCGTGCTGCTGCCGGATGCGCCAGACGCGGCCGCATTGACGGGAGAGCTTCGCGGGCTGGTCGAGCAATCGAAGGCGTTCACGATGCTAACGCCCGGCATTGCGCGCGAATACGGCCGCGCCGCGAAGGCCCGCGCCGGCCAGGTCACGCTGGTTGCCGAGGCGCCACACCACGACAATCCGCAGGAGCGCGAGCCCCACGTCCACGCGCACGCCAGACTTTTCTCGGCTGACGTGGAGCAGTTGCTCGCCGATCCGTCGCTGTTCCACGAGATCTTTGGTCCGGATACGCTGCTTGTCTCCTGCGCCTCGACTCATGACTTTTTGCGCGCGGCGCATGCGCTGGAAGGTCACCTCACGGCAACGGTCCTGGGGACGGAAGACGATTTGGAAGCGAATCGCGAGCTGATCCAGGTGCTCGAGCAAAAGGCCGGCCGGCTGATCTTCAACGGCGTGCCCACCGGCGTTGAAGTCGCGCACGCCATGGTTCATGGCGGACCGTATCCGGCGACCTCGGACGCGCGATTCACCTCGGTCGGCAGTCAGGCGATCTTCCGCTGGGCGCGGCCGGTCTGCTATCAGAACTTTCCCCAGGCGCTGCTGCCGGAAGAGTTGCAGGACGCGAACCCGCTGGGAATCGCGCGACTGTGGGACGGCAAACCGGAAATGGCTCGGCAGCGCCTGTCCTGATTGGCCCGGCACTTGTCTTGCGTCGATCCGCGGTCGATCTGCCTTTCAGATCGCTTCCAGGCTCCTGCCCTTGGTCTCGGGCAGGAATGCCAATGTAACCACAAGGCCGAGAATGCTGGCGATGGCCGCGGCCGATTCGGCGCCGAGGAGGCCTTTCCAGCTCATCAGGAACGGGAACAGAAAGACGCCGAGAAATCCTCCCAGCTTGCCCATGGCGGCTGCGATGCCGTGGCCGGTGGTGCGCACACGCACGGGAAAGATCTCCGACGGGTAAACAAACGTCGTCGCATTCGGGCCAAACTCCGTGAAGAAGAAGCTGAAGCCGTAGATCACGAGAAACGGCCCCGCCGCCTGCTGCAGCCCCGGCACGAATGCAAGAGTGGCAAACATTGCCGCCATAATGCCGAATCCCATCGCCTGGATGGTCTTGCGCCCCAGACGATCCATCGTCAGAACGGCTGCCGCATATCCCGGCACGGCGAAAACGGCGAAGACGCCGAGCTGCGACAGGGTCTTCTCGAGCAGCGTGTGATTGCTGCTGAGTGCGGAGAGCACCAGCGGGCTGGAGACGGTGTTGCCGTAGTAGGCGGCATCCATCAGGAACCACGCCGCGCTGGCGCCCACGAGGCGGATGAACAGCCGGTTGTCCTGGACGAGGCGATAGAAGCCGTCCCAGAACGACACCGAGTGCTTGGCCTTGTCGAAATGCCTGGCGTCCACCAGTCTGCCTTCCTTGTCTTCCACTTTGGCGGCGGCGGCGAGATATCGCGGCGTCTCCTTCAGCCGGCGGCGTTGCGCGTAGACGGCGAGCGCCGGAAGCGCGCCGAAGGCGACCAGAATGCGCCAGATGATGTCGTGCGGCAGGCTGGTTGCCAGCATCGCCGAGGCGAAGAGCGGCCCAAGAATGAGCCCGGCAGCCTGCATGGCGAAAACCAGCGTCACCAGCATTCCCCGCGTGGCCTTGCCCGCGTACTCGCTCATGATGATCGCCGACACCGGATAATCGCCGCCAATACCCACGCCGAGAATGAAACGCAGCCCGATCAGCCACCAGATGTTGGTCGCGAAGGCGCAGCCGATAGCTCCGGCGGCAAGCACCAGCACTTCGATGCCGTAGATTTTCTTGCGTCCCAGCATGTCGGCCACGCGGCCGAAGAGCAGCGCGCCAAAGGCCGAGGCCAGCAGCGCGGTCGAGTCGACAAGGCTCTCCTCGACTTTGCCGACGTGCCACAGCGGTTTCACCAGCGACATGACCACGCCGATGATGAACAGATCGTAGGCATCGGTCAGGAAACCCATGCCCGAGATCAACATGATTTTCCAGTGATGGGAGGAGATTCTGGCGTTGTCCAATTCGGTGAAATCGAATGCGATTGCATCTGCCATATCCGCGGGCCCTCTGCACCCAAAACAGATGCACGCAGATATGAACGCCATATGAACACTGCGTGAATCCGTCAGACCCCCGGGGAAGATTTTGCTCAACGAACTGCTCTGTGGTTCATGTGAAAACGCATTATCGCATGTTTTCGGCCGGCAGTTCAGTGACTTCAAACGTAACACGATACGTATCATCTACTTGTGCGATATATCTCATGCCGGACTTCGTCTTGAGGGGTCGGCCCATCGAGTTGCCCGGATTCGCCGCCGGCAAAACCAGCCGAGGCATCTTCCCCCCTTCCGGCTCCATCTCATCTCTCATCTCGACAAGGAAGGTGAACTGGGTCATGCCGGACGAGAAATCGGAGAATCCGCCACTGCGAACTCCCGCGGGATTCACGCCGCGCACGGGCGGGCTGGCAAGCGAATACGCTCGCGAAATGGGATGGGGCTTGAACGAAACGGAGCGCGCCAAGGAGCCCGCGGAAAAGCAGGATGCCGGCGGAGGAACGGACCACGACTACGGCGCTGCCGACTTCGGCCACAGTGCCAGGGACACAAGCGAAGCCAAAACGCCGGTCGCAAGCACAACGACGTCACCCGTCAAGAACAAAGTCAAACCGCCTGTAGTGATCGTCAAGCCCGACAATTTGCCAACGCGAAAAACCGGGCAGAACTCGAAAAACGGGCAGAAGCCCAAAGAGAAGATCGCCTGACCGCGATCAAAGGACCCGCGCCAGCCACTTTCCGGTATGCGAGTGCAGGTTGGCGGCGATCTCCTCCGGCGGACCCTCGGCGACAATATGCCCTCCGGCATCCCCGCCTTCGGGACCGAGATCGACCACCCAGTCGGCGCTTTTGATCACGTCGAGATTATGCTCGATGACGATCAGCGAGCCGCCGCCATCGATGAGCTTGCGGAAGGCAGTGAGAAGCTTGGAAACATCGTCGAAATGAAGGCCGGTCGTCGGCTCATCGAGGATATAGAGGACGCGGCTGGCCTGGGAGGGCTTCGCTGTCGCATTTGCGGCGCGCACCTGCGCCAGATGCGCGGCCAGCTTCACGCGTTGTGCTTCGCCGCCGGAGAGCGTGGTGGCCGATTGGCCCAGCCGCAGATACCCGAGGCCGACTTCGTCGAGCACGGCGAGCTTTTCGAGCAGGCGTGTCTGGCCGATAAAGAAGCGAAGCGCCTCTTTCACCGTCAGTTGCAGCACTTCGTGGATGTTCTTGCTCTTGTATTGCACTTCGAGAATGCGCGCCTGGTAGCGGGTGCCGTTGCAGTCCTCGCAAGGCAGTTCCACGTCGGCCAGGAATTGCATTTCAACCGTGACGGTGCCGTCGCCTTCGCACGTATTGCAGCGGCCGCCAGGCACATTGAAGGAAAAATGGCCGGGCGTGAGCGAGAGCCGCTTGGCTTCAGGCTGCGCGGCAAAGAGCTCGCGAATGAGATCGAAACCTTTGATGTAGGTGATGGGATTGGATCGCGGCGTTCGTCCGATCGGCGTCTGATCGACGAGAACCACGTCGTTCAGACGCTCCGCGCCCGTCAGCGTTTTGTACACGCCGGCGGGATCGGCCCCGTCGCTTTGGCCCAGCGCCCGCGCCACGGCCTTGTAGAGCACCTGGTGCACCAGCGTCGATTTGCCCGAGCCGGAAACGCCGGTGATGGCGACGAGAATACCGAGCGGAATCTCGACATCGAGGCCGTGCAGGTTGTTGGCCTGCGCTCCCTTCAGGATCAGGCGCTCGCGTCCCGGCGAGCGTCGCCGCGTGGGCACGGGAATGGCAATTTTTCCCGAGAGATAGCGGCCGGTGAGCGAGTTGGGATTGGCCTCGATCTCGGCGAGCATCCCTTCGGCCAGCACCTTGCCGCCGAACTCACCGGCGCCGGGACCGAGATCCAGCAGATGATCGGCCGAGCGCAGCACGTCGGCGTCGTGCTCGACGACGAGGATCGTGTTACCGAGATCGCGCAGTTCTTCCAGAATGTGGATCAGGCGCGCGGTGTCGCGTGTGTGCAGCCCGATGGAAGGTTCATCGAGCACATAGAGCGCGCCGACCAGTCGCGAACCCAGCGAGGTGGCAAGTTGAATGCGCTGCGCTTCCCCGCCGGAGAGCGTCGAGGCCAGACGGTCGAGCGTGATGTATTCGAGGCCGACGGCGTCGAGAAAACCGAGCCGTTGCCGCACCTCATTCAGGATGGGTCCGGCAATCTCCTCCTGCATTGGCGTCAGTTTCAGCCCGGCAAAGAACTCCCTGGCTTGCGCGATGGTGAGCGACGTGGCCTGGCAGATGTTCTTGCCATTCAAACGCACGCTTCGCGCCTCGGCGCGCAGGCGCTGTCCGCGGCAGTCGGGGCATTCGGCGTAGCCGCGATATTTGCTCAGCATCACGCGCACATGCAGCTTGTACTTCTTCCGTTCCATCTGCGCAAAGAAGCCCCAGACCCCTTCGAAGCCGCCTTTCCCGCGCAGCACGATTTCGCGCGCGGCTTCGGTCATCTCGCACCAGGGAACGTTCAGGGGCACGCCAAGCTCCGCGGCCTGTTTGCGCAGGTTGTTTGACCATTGCTTGTATTTCGGCTTGTTCCACGGATCGATGACGCCCTGATCGAGCGTGAGGCTCTTGTCGGGAATGACAAGGTTGATGTCGAAATCGACGGTGTTGCCGAAGCCCTGGCAGCGCGGGCACGCGCCGAAAGGATTGTTGAAGCTGAACAGGCGCGGCTCAGGTTCGCGGCCCGGCCGGTGGCAGCTCTTGCATTCATAGGCCGCGGAGAAACGATAGCGGCGGCGTTCCGGGTTCTCTTCGCGTGGAACTTCTTCGAAGATCACTTCGCCGGCTTCGCGATAAGCGATTTCGGCGGCGTCCACAATGCGTGAGCGATTCTCAGGGCCAACGACGATGCGGTCGAGGAGCACGAAGACAGGCATGGAGAAGTCAAGATCGAGCAGCGACTCCGGCGTCGAGAACTCGAAGATCGTGTCCTGCTGGTAGAGACGATTGAATCCGGCAGCGCGGAGCTCGGTGAGGCGAGCCTTCAGCGTTTCAGTATGCGCGGAGAGGTGGAAATCCGATGCGACCCTGGCGCTCCTGCCTGCCGTCCTGGCGCCGCGGGCGGGAACCTTGGCCTGCTTCTCCGGGTCTTTCGCATCGGCTGAATCGTGCTGCGCCGGAATCACGGGAAAGAGAACATTCAGGCGCGTTCCTTCGCCCAGCGCGATCGTGGCCTCGGCAACTTCGTCGATCGAGTCGCGCCGCACCAGCCCGTCGCAGTGGACACAGTTCACGGTGCCGGCGCGGGCGTACAGCAGGCGCAGATAGTCGTAGATCTCGGTCGCGGTTGCCACAGTGGAGCGCGGATTGCGCGTCGAGTTTTTCTGCTTGATGGCAACCGCCGGCGCGAGGCCGTCGATCAGGTCCACATCGGGCTTCTCGATGCGCTCGAGAAACTGGCGCGCATAGGCCGAAAGCGACTCCACGTAACGCCGCTGACCCTCGGCGTAAATGGTGTCGAAGGCAAGCGAACTCTTCCCTGACCCGGAGACGCCGCTGACAACGGTGAGCTTGCCGTGCGGAATCTCGCAGGAGATGTTCTTCAGGTTGTGTGTCCGCGCGCCGCGGATGATGATGGCGTCGTTCGATGAATTCAAAGGTCGGGCACCGGGGAGAAATCGGCCGCTGCTTCCCTGTCGCTCCAGTGAGGCACAGGACGCAACCCGCCATTCTCATTATACCGGCGGCCCATCGGCACGGTCTCTTCCGGAGGTGGGTCAGTTCCCGGCCGGTCAGCCTTGGACGGTGCTGGCTTCTTCCTGGAGAGTACGCGATTCAGCCCCTGAGGGAACTGTCCCGCTGCTGCTGTTCCGGGCCGGCGCTACTTCGGTTTCTTTCGAAGAATTTGAAAACTACGCTGCGACCGCCTCGATCCACGGCCATTGCGCCACGGAATTTGCGGTCGCGGCTTGCTCGCGATTCAGCACGCTGGCCAGGCCGAGCACAACCGTCGATGCACAGGCCGGGCAATGCATCGCCGAGTTCCCCACCGAATTGCAGTCCTGGCAGAGATAAGCCCCGGCAAGGGGAATATGCTGCAGTGCATCGCGAGTCATCGTCTTCGTTCCTTTCCTTCCGGCTTGATAGTGGTTGCCGGATCCATTTCGTTTCAACGGCCGGGAATCTTTCCCGCGCGCGCAAACGCGCACACTTCGGCATTCGCCGCGGAGCTCGCGGTTGCCATGACCTTGAATATCCTGGGACCCCGGAGATGGAAAGATTCAAATTTGCGATGCCCGAATGCGAGCTGTACAGGCAAAAGTCACATGAGGCATCGGTCTTTCCGAATGTACAATCTACGCCACCATGGCGGTATAGCGCGGGTAGGCGATGGGCGGCATCTGCGCTACCGGTTTTCTTTCCGCAATCACTTCGCGGTCCAGCACTGCTGAAAGTCCCAAGAGAACCTCTGAGGCGCAGGCCGGGCAACGAGTGGCGCAATTTCCGATCGAATCGCAATCCTGGCAAAGATAGGCAGACCTCAACGGAATATGTTGAAGCATCGGTGCAGTCATTGTTTTCACCCTGGTGTTCCTTACGGGGAATGGGGATTTCCCGCGATCCATTGGATGCAATTACCTGCCGCGAAGTTGTTTTATCTCACGCAGTCAGGAACTGCCATCAGGCACCGCAAACGCCGGGGAAGCGCCGGCGCCCGATTATCAGACTTCTTCGATAAAGATGCTATTCAGTTGTGCTAACTCTGCGATTGTCCTATCCGGAAACATCGCGAGTCAAGCTTTTATTTCGAAAAGATCCCGTTTCTCTTTTTCGATTCCTGCTCCTGCTTCGCGGCTTTGTGCGCGGCCTTGTTCGCCACGTCTTCTACCTTTGCGCCCTTTGATGTCTCGGGAGCTTTCGGATTCTTCACCGTGGTTCCTTCTGCAGGTTCGCCGGGATAACCCTTTACTGGCACGTGGGTTGAATGCGACGGACTCGGGGTATCATACGTTGGCTTTTCCCGATCGTGGCCGGGATTCGAATTGAACCTATCAGGCATCGGTCGGCTCCTGCGACTTCGATGCGGCACGCGCAGAAAGAAGATGTGTCCATGACCTTTGTGCAGGGACTTGATGACCTTGGATTGGTTAGCTGTCGAGCCGATTTGTCGCCGCGACCCTTCCATACCACAGCCCGGAATCCTTCACGGTTCGCTTCTGATCGCGGTAGTCGACATAAGTCAGTCCGTAGCGCTGCGTGTAGCCATCGTTCCATTCAAAGTTGTCCAGCGCGCTCCAGGCATGAAACGCACGCACTTTGGCGCCATCCTGAATCGCGCGCGCGAGCTCCGCCAGTTCTGCGCGGAAAAACTCGATGCGCCGCGTATCCGGAACGCGGCCGCTGTCGCGATCGTAGGGCGTGTCGAGATAACCGCAGCCGCTCTCGGTGATCTCGATGATGGGATTGTTATAGGCGCGCGAGATTTGCAGGACGAGATCGTAGATTCCATGCGGCCAGATCTCGAGACCGCCGTCGGTGATCGGTCCTTCCGTTGGCATGGCGGAGGCGAACTGCGTCAGATCGTTGCCGGCAGCGCCGGTGTCCTGCGTTTCCGTTGCCAGGCTGGCGCCGTTGCGCGCGGAGGCGCCGGATGCCGAGACAAATCGGCGCGAGTAGTAGTGAAAGCCGATCCAGTCGAGCGGCGCCTGCATGACCTTCTCGTCGCCCGCGCGAAAGCCCATCGCCTCGTAGGGAATCTCTCCGACGAATGCATCCGGATATTTGCCGTGCATCGCCGTTTCGAGAAAGTAGAGATTGTTCATCGCGTTGTAGCGCGCGGTTGCGGCCTTGTCGGCCTCGCTGTCCGTCGCGGGATAAGCGGGGCTCATGCCGTAGGCGCTGCCCACGGTCGCTTTCGACGATGCAGCCTTGATGGAGCGAAACGCCTCGCCTTGCGCGAGGTTCACCGTGTGCGCTGCCTTGAGAAAGTCGGTGTAGCGGGTGCGGCCGGGAGGGAAAACGCCGGTGCCGTAGCCGAGATTGGTGAACGTCCACGGCATGTTGAAGGGAGCCCACACCTGGATCCGATCGCCGAGATGCCTGGCGAGAATTCCGGCATAGTCGGCGAAGTACCCGGCGAGATCGCGATTGGGCCAGCCGCCGAGATCTTCCAGACCCTGCGGCAGGTCCCAGTGATACAGCGTGCAGAAGGGGCGAATCCCCGCTGCGAGCACGGCATCCATCACGCGCTTGTAGTGATCGATTCCCTTCTGGTTGAAAGCGCCGCGGCCGGTGGGCTGAATGCGCGCCCAGGAGATGGAGAAGCGGTAGCTTTTCTGGTTCAGGCGCTTGAGGATGGCGATGTCTTGCGGATAGAGGTGATAGTGATCGCAGGCAACATCGCCCGTGCCGGCTCCGCGAATCTTGCCGACGGCGTGCGTCCATCGGTCCCAGATCGACTCGCCCTTGCCGTCTTCGTTCCACGCGCCTTCGACCTGATAGCTGGCGGTCGCCATGCCCCACAGAAAACCTTCGGGAAAGCGCGCCGATGCAATCTCGGATTCGGCGATTGCCCCCGGAACGACTTGCTGTGCGAGCGATCCGGATGCGGCAATCTTGCTGCCCGCGAGAATGGTGCTGCCGGCTACAGCGATCGTGCGACTCAGGAAATTTCGGCGATCCATCTTTTTGCGCACCTCCTCGCAACGAGCAAGAATTCCATCGCGTCTTCAATGAAGTCAACCGATTCACTCGCCCGAAGGCCAATGAGCTTTTGAAACTGTACCACCCGGGTGCCCCATCCTTGCGGCGCGCCGGGGTCCCACGCACAGGTCTTTGTCCGTGGGGTCTCTGGCGCAACGGCGGGACGGTTGAGGGAAGCAATCATGTCGGCGAGCGAGCGTATCATGGACGTTTCCGGACGCGCCGGACCGAGTCGATGAGCGAACCTGATAAGAATCCCGAAGCCGAGCCTCCACAGGCTACATATCGCCGCTTACTCGACAAAAACATAGCGGAATTGTCTTCGCAAGAGCGGCGCGACCGGTATTTTATCTTCACAAAAATCGCCGTCTGCCTTGCCGCTATTGGAGTGCTGCTCTGGTTTCTTCACGCCGGTCACGGGATCTGGATGCTTTGCGTCGCGGCTGTGCTTTTCGCTGCGCTCGCCGTGGCCCATGAGCGGGTATTGAAATCGATTCGCATCACCAGGATGCTCATCGCGTTCTACCGGCGCGGAACCGCACGGCTGGAAGACCGGTGGGCGGGAACGGGAGAAGGTGGCGACCGGTTTCTCGATCCGGCGCACCCGTATGCGCGCGACCTCGACATCTTCGGCAAGGGATCGCTCTTTGAGCTGCTGTGCACGTGCCGCACGCGCGCCGGAGAGGAGACGCTGGCGCGCTGGCTTTTGGAATCCGCGGCACCTGAAGAAGTGGTTGCGCGCCAGGCTGCTGTAGAAGAGTTAAGAGATCGACTCGGATTTCGCGAAAGATTGTTCCTGGCGGGCGGTCGCGTACGAGCGGGTGTGGACCCGGATGCCTTGATCGCATGGGGCGAAGGCGTCCCAACGATCGGGCCGCGCTCCCTGACTTTCATTCTCCTGTTTCTCGCCATTTTGTGGGCTGCGTCCGGCATCTGCGGGATCGCGTCGGGATCGTATGACTTCTTCTTCGCGCTCTGCATCGTGAACATCGGTGTGAACCGCTACCTGCTGAAAACAGAGGATGCCCTGATCGGCGCGATTGAGGCGGCGACAAAGGATCTCGGGTTGCTTGCCGAAGTGCTGATCGCTCTTGAGCAGGAAGAATTGCGATCGCAAAAGCTTCGCAATCTGCAGGCTGCTCTGAAAATCAATGGAGTGTCTCCATCACGCGCCGTGAAAAAGCTCAAACGGATCGTGCAAGGTATCGAGTCGAGGAGAAACCTGCTGGTTCGGGTATTCGATGGCTTCATCTTCTATAGCGCGCAACTGACGATCATGGCCGGGAGGTGGAGAAGGAAATTCGGCCCTTCGATTCGCGGATGGCTGGCGGTTGTGGGAGAAATGGAAACGCTCGTTGCTCTGGCAGGCTATACATTTGAACATCCCGACCATTGCTGGCCGGAGTTTGCGGACACCTCGCCCTGGTTCGAAGCGGAGTCGTTATCGCATCCGCTGTTGCCGGCCGACAAGGCGATTCCAAACGATCTGCAATTGGGAGCCGGGCTGCGACTGATCATCCTCAGCGGGCCCAACATGTCGGGCAAGAGCACATTCGTTCGCGGAATCGGCGTCAATGCCGTCCTCGCGCAATGCGGAGCCCCGGTGCGGGCAAAGCGTCTGCGCATGTCGCCCCTGGCCGTCGGTGCGTCGATCTGTGTCCTCGATTCGTTGCAAGGAGGCGTATCGCGATTTTATGCGGAGATCAAGCGACTGAAAGTGATCTCCGAAATGGCGCGGCGTGCGGCTCCGGTGCTGTTTCTGCTGGACGAGCTCCTCCTGGGGACCAACTCGAATGACCGCCTGGCGGGGACCCAATACTTGGTCAACGAATTGGTGAAGGTTGGCGCGATCGGCATGGTCACGACTCACGATCTTGCGCTGACGCGGATTCCCGAGAGCATGGATGGAAAGGCTCGAAACCTCCATTTTGAAGATCGTCTCGAAGACGGCCGGCTGGTCTTCGATTACAAGCTGAAATCGGGAGTGGTGCAGACCAGCAATGCACTCAGGCTGATGCAGTCGATCGGGCTGATACGTGAGTAGCTTGTGCGCGTCCAATGGCCAGTCCGCGGCGCGACCAGGAGCTGATTACACTGGGAGCAGAGGTTCTTCGTGCGCTGTTCTGCCGTCTCTCTACTCTTCTTCCATGCGACCCTCCTGCTGGCGCAAGGCACCGCCAGACCCCGGACGCAGCAGGTTCCCGCCGCACCTCCGGCAGCGCAAGAGGAACCTTGGGCGCCGGAAGTTGCCGACGCGGAAGCGGCGATCGTCAAATCCGATTGGAAGACGGCAGAAGCGAAGTTGACGCCTTTCGTTGCGACTCACCCCCAGGACGCGCGCGCGCTGTTCGACGCCGGCTATGTGGCAGACGAGCAGAACCGGCTCGACGACGCCGCCGCGCTCTATCGCCGTGCAGTGCAGGCCAATCCCGCCTCCTTTGAAGCGCAGCTTATGCTGGGACTTCTGTTGGCCCGGCAGGGCAAGCTGGCCGACGCCCGGCCGGAGCTGGCCGCTGCCACCACGCTCGACGCCGGCGATGCCGGTCCGGCCGCAAAGGCGCGGGCATGGCGCGCGCTGGCGCAGATCGACAAAGGCGCCAATCCCGCTCAGGCTTCGACCGACCTGCTCGAGGCCCTGAAAGTCACACCGGAGACGGTGGACGACACGCTGCTTGCCGCCGAGATCGCCGACCAGGCCGGCGAATATGAGTCCGCCGAGACGGCCTACAGGCGCGTGCTGGCGAAGGACCCGAAGTCGGCCCCGGCGAATGCCGGCCTGGCCCATCTTTTGATCGCACGAAAACAATATCCAGAGGCTGAGACGATGCTGCGTACGGCGCTGGAACAGTCACCCGATGACCCGGCGCTTATGGCGCAACTGGCGGCGGTTCTGGCGGCGGAGAACAATGCCGAGGCGGTGCCGCTGCTGGAAAAGCTGCACGACGCACATCCGGACGATGCAGCCATCACAGCAATGCTGGCCCAGGTGCTCGCCGAATCCGGCGACATTGTGGATTCAGACCGTTTATATGCGGTCCTTCTTGCGACGAATCCCGACGATGTCCCCTTCCTGATCGCGCACGGCCAGAATCTGGTGCGCGAGCTGAAATTTGTTGAAGCGTTTGGAGTTTTCGACAAGGCGACCCGGCTTGACCCCGCGAATGCGGACGGGTGGAGCGGGCTGGCTTTTGCCGCATCCAGGACAAACCAGCCTTCGATAACGCTTCATGCTCTTACGATGCGGTCAAAATATCTTCCCGAGAATCCATCTACCTACTTCCTTTGGGCGACGGCATACGATACGCTTCACAACAAAGCTGCTGCGTCCACTTATTACCATCATTTTCTGGATGCGGCCGGTGGGAAATTCCCGAATGAGGAGTGGCAGGCCCGGCAAAGACTCATAATTCTTGAAAAAAAACCGTGAAACTGCCGAAGATGCCTGTACATTGGGCGGCTGCAACTCTCCGGGGCGCCGGGGCATCCGAGGAAGTTGAGAGCGTCTTCAAAGGGCGTTCTTCCCCGCAAGATCTCCTTGAGTCACGGTTACGGGAGACGCCGCGAGAGCGGAGGTGTCTCATGCGGTGTTCAATAGTGCTATCAGCCCTCGTTATATTAGGCACGAGCGCCATCCCGATTTGTGCGTCGTCTCCTGACGATAAAACCGTCGACGAGCAGACCATCGACGCGCTGGAAGCGAAAGTCAGTCAGGCATCGCCGCGCGATCAGTGCTTCCTCTACGCCGAACTGGTCCACCAGATGACCGAAGTGAGCCTGAAGCAGTATGCCGCCGGCAACGTGGAAAAGGCTACCGGCATGCTCAAGCAGGTCCAGCAACTTGTGCACAAGATTCACCTCTCGGTCGCCGGAAACGACAAGCGGCTCAAGAATGCCGAGATCCTGTTGCGCCATACGGCCTTCCGGCTGAATGAGATGCTGCATTCAAGCAGCTATGAAGACCGCCCGCTGGTGGAGCAGACGCTGGCCCAGGTGAATCAGGCCGAAAACGAGGCCATGATGGAAGTCTTCCGCAAATAAAGGGCCTGCGGCTGCCCACCTGCCGTCCGCATTTCTTCGGGACCTTGCTGCCGTCGCCTTTCGCTTCTCCGATTTCCCTCGCATTCAGCCCCTGTGGTTCAATGGATACGCCGGAGGGACTTCGCTTTATGCGCGCGCTCCGCTCTTCTTTCGTTGCTGTCTCTTGCGTCCTTTTGCCGTCGCTGCTGCTTGCGCAGCCACCGGAAAAGCACGATGCGCTGACCGGGCCGCAGATCGAGCAGATTCGCGAAGCGGGGATCTTTCCCGACCAACGCGTCAAGCTCTACACCAGTTTCATCGACGAGCGTGCGGACAGGATCAAGGGCTTTGCCACCAGGACCCAGTCTGCCGCGCGCGACCATCGTCTCGACTCCGAATTGCAGGACTTCACCTCGCTGATGGATGAACTGGCATCGAACCTCGACACCTATTCCGAACGCAAGGCGGATATCCGGAAGTCCCTGAAGCCGCTCACCGAGGCGACGCAGCGCTGGATGGCGATGCTGCACTCCATGCCCGACGATCAGGGGTACGATCTTTCGCTCAAGGAAGCGATCGAAAGCGGCGGCGATCTTACCGATCAAGCCAGACAAATGCTCGCGGACCAGACCAAATACTTCGAAGAGCACAAGGATCAGCGCGGCCAGGACCGGTATGAGCCGCAATGAGACGAGAGTCCGGCGCCTGACTTCCGGGGCCCGGGATTCAAGGCCCGAACAGATTCCTGGATCCTGAAAGCCGGGCCTCTGCCGTTGGCGCCGGGATTCCTGCACTGAGGACTCGCGCTTCCGGCCGTGTGCTACGCTTCCACTTGGTGCCTCCGCAACTTGTCTCCATTTTCCAGGAAGAGTATCGTGTCCTTCGCCCGCGTGCGCCCATACCTCCCTTTGTGGTGCGTTTTCGGCGCTTCACTTCGCTGAACACCACCATCCGGCTGCGGCAAGGCGAAATTCGCGTCAGCCTCTCCGATCTGCTGGAGGGAGCTCCGGAGCCGGTGCTGCGCGCCATCGCCCACATCCTGCTGGCCAAGCTCTATCGCAAGCCCATCGACGGGGCGCAAAACCTGCGCTTCAGGCGCTTTGCGGCGAGTGCGGCGGTCGCGCGGCAAACCGAGCTTATCCGCAATGCGCGCGGCAGCAAGCGCTTCCCTGGACCCGAGGGTCGCTTCTATCACCTGGAAGAAGTCTTCGACGAGCTGAATGCGCGCTTTTTTGGCGGATTGCTGGGACGGCCGGAGCTGACCTGGAGCGAACACACGGCCAGGCGCGCGCTCGGGCATTACGACGCGGCGCACAACACCATCGTGGTGAGCCGGGTCTTCGATCGGCCGTCGAGCCCGCGCTACGCCATCGAATATCTGCTCTACCACGAGATGCTGCATCTGAAGCACCCGGTACGGCGCAAGGGACTGAGGCGTTGCGTGCATTCTCAGGAGTTCAAGGCCGAGGAGGCCCGGTTTCCGCAGCTCGGGGAAGCGCTGGCGTTCATCAAGCGGTTATAGGTTGCCGATGCAACTTGGTAAACTGAATTCAGCGTGCCGATTATCCGCGTTCAAACGCCCTCGGCAAGGTACGACGTCTATGCCGCCGCCGGCCTGATCGACTCCTTGCACCCGCGCATCGAGCGGCTCGCAGGTCGCTTGCCGCGAAAGGTGTTTGTCGTCACCTCTTCGCCGATCTGGGCCCTGTGGGCAGAACGGTTCTGCGCGTCGTTTGCAGAGCAGCCGGTTGCGCTGTTTCTCGATCCCGGCGAGAAGCACAAGACCATGGCCAGCGTGGAGACGCTGGCGCGGCAGATGGCTCGCGCCGGAGCCGACCGCGGATCGCTGCTGATCGCCTTTGGCGGTGGCATCGTGGGCGACGTGGGCGGCTTTCTCGCCGCCGTGTTCATGCGCGGCATTCCGTATGTCCAGGCGCCGACGACGCTCCTCGCGCAGGTGGATTCGTCGGTGGGGGGCAAAACGGGAGTGAATCTGCCCGAAGGCAAGAATCTCGTGGGCAGCTTTCACCATCCGCTTGCGGTGTTTGCGGACACGCAGGTGCTGGGCACGCTCCCGGATCGCGAACTGCGCGCCGGATTGATGGAAAGCATCAAGGCCGGCATCATCCGCGATCGCAGTCTGGTGCGGTACATGGAAGAGCATGCGCGCGAGATTCTGGCTCGCGACGCCAGGGCGCTGGAAAAGGTGATTGCTGCGTCGATCCGCATGAAGGCCGCGGTGGTGAGCCGGGATGAGCGCGAGAGCGGTCTGCGCATGATACTGAATTTCGGGCACACGCTGGGCCACGCCATCGAACAGGCGACGCATTATGGGGCCCTGTTGCACGGCGAAGCCGTCGGATGGGGAATGATCGCCGCGCTTCGAATTGCGCTGAAGCGTGGATCGATTACACGAGCACAAGCCGAGCGACTGGAGGAGCTGATTCATCGCTATGGGCCGCTGCCTCCACTGAAGGTGCGCGCCGCGAAGCTGGCATCCGCCGCGGGCGGCGACAAGAAGAACATTGGCGGCGTGCGGCGCTTCGTCGTCCCTTTGGGAATCGGCAATGCCGGAGTGATCGAGGATGTGACGCAAGCGGAGCTGGAGGACGCGGCGCGGTATATGCTGGCGCAGGCGCGCGAGAGCTGAAACCGAACAGCGTGGCGCAGGTTCGTTGCATCGATTGATGCACTCAACCGCAGATCCTTCGACTCCGTTTGGCCTGGAAGCAGCCTGGACGTCGCTCGGGATGACAACGGGGTTTTGCATTTCCGACATTGGATCAAGAGGCACTGGACCAGCTCATTCGAGAGAGATTCGCGCGGAGTGACACTTCCCGGAGCCAGACCGGCAGGCATTGACGATGAAGGCAGCGCCGCGCTCGCTGTTCGCGAGATGTTCGATTCCATCGCGCCGCGGTACGACCTGCTCAATCATCTTCTCTCTTCCAGCGTCGACCGCCTGTGGTGGTGGAGGGCCGCGTGGCGGTTCAGGGATGTGCTTGCCGATCCGGATGCGGCGATCCTGGACGTCTGCTGCGGCACGGGCGACATGACGATGGCGCTTTTGAAGCGGCGTCCGAAGGGAGCCCGGCCCATCGTGGCGATCGACTTTGCGCGAAAGATGCTGGACCGCGGAGCGAAGAAATTCGGCGCGCGCGGCGCGCAGGCCGTAGAGGCCGATGCACTCCACCTGCCGGTTCGGCCGGCATCGCTCGATCTGATTGTCACCGCTTTCGGCTTCAGGAATCTTGCCAATTACGAAGCGGGCCTGCGCGAGTTTCGTCGCGTGCTCAAACCCGGCGGCCGGCTGGGGATTCTGGAGTTCGGCACGCCCGCAGGATTCGCCGGCAAGGTCTATGCGTTTTACTTTCGCCGCGTGCTGCCAGCCGTGGGACGCATGATTTGCGGAAAGGACGGGCCGTATACCTACCTGCCCAACTCCGTTGGCAGCTTTCCTCCGCCGTCGGAAATGCTGGAATTGATGCGCGCCACCGGCTACGAAGAATGTTCGTGGCAGCCGTATACCTTCGGCATCGCCGGGTTGTACACGGCGATACGCGGGGCTGTAGCCTGAAAGCTCCATGACCGGCGCCGCATCCATAACCGCGTCCCGAATCTCCGCCGACAAGCGGCGCGTGTCGCTGCGGTCCATGCTGGCCGCGGGCGCAATGACGCTGCTCAAGCTGGCCGCCGGACTCTTTTCGGGCTCTCTCGGCGTGCTGTCCGACGCGGCGCACTCGGCGCTCGACCTGGCCGGCTCGGCGCTTACGTTTTTTTCCGTCACGGTCTCGGACAAACCAGCCGACGAGGACCACCCCTACGGCCACGCGAAGTTCGAGAATCTCTCCGCCTTCGGCGAAGCCGGCCTCATGGTCGTCTCCTGCGCGTGGATCGTCCGGGAAGCCATGCAGCGGATGATTCGCGGAACGATGGAGCTGCATCACTCCCTGTGGCCGGTGCTGGTGCTGCTCGCGTCGATCGCCGTAGACTACTGGCGCAGCCGGCAATTGCGCACCGTGGCCGATCGCACCGGCTCGCCCGCGCTGGCCACCGACGCATTTCACTTCGCTTCAGACATCTGGTCGACGCTGGCAGTGTTCGCCGGCCTGGTAGCGGCCTGGACAGGCCAGCGTTTCGGCGTGAACTGGCTGCGCTTCGCCGATCCCTGGGCGGCGATCGTGGTTTCGCTCATGATCCTGCGCCTCACTTTCCGCCTTGGCCGGGAGACGGTCGCAGTGCTCGTCGATCAGGTTCCGGCCGATGTTCGGCGCCGCGTGTTGCTCGAGGTGCAGCGGTTGGAAGGCGTGCTGGCCGTAGAGCAGGTGCGAGTCCGCCGCGCCGGAGCCGCATACTTTGCCGATTTGACGGTCGCGCTGCCGAGAAGCGATACCTTCGAGCACACGGGCGAGCATGTACGCGACATCACCGACGCCGTGCATCGCGTGCTGCCCGATGCCGATGTGGTGGTCCATACCGTACCGCGGCAGGACTTCCGGGAAAGCATCTTCGACCGGGTGCGCGCCGTGGCCGCGCGCAACAATATCAGCGTGCACGATTTGAGCGTGCAGTCGCGCAATGGCCAACTTCGGGTCGAGCTGCACGTGGAGCTGGACGAAACCTTGCCACTGAGGCAGGCGCACAGCTTCGTGACCGGCATGGAAGCGGAGATCCTGCGCGAGGCGCCGGAGATCGGCTCGGTGCTGACGCACATCGAAAGCGAGCCGGCGACCATCGAGAAGCCCGAGGCGATGGCCGAAGCAGAACGCCGAATCGGGCAAACGCTGCGAAGAGTGGCCTCGGAATTCGCCCAGATCAAGGACGTGCACGAGATCACGGTCAGCCGCTCCGGCGATCATATTTATCTGGCCTGCCACTGCACGCTGCCCGACGATTTGCCGATGCTGCGGGTGCATGAGGCGATCACGTCGCTCGAAGACCGCTTCAAGCTGGAATGCCCGGAAGTGTATCGGGTGACGATCCACCCTGAACCGGCGACGGACAACCGGCGATAATACACAGAGGGAATTGACAGGAATGATTGCCCACAGCGAATGGAAAGACGGCAACACGTTTCAAGGCATCTCGGAAGAGGGCAACACGGTTTTATTCGACGCGGACGGGGAACACAAACACGGGCCGAGCCCAATGCAGGCCGTACTGATGGCGCTGTGCGGCTGCACCAGCGTGGATGTGGTTTCGATCCTGCAGAAAAAGCGGCAGGGGCTCACGGGTCTGCGCGTGACGGCTGAGGCGGAGCAGGCCGCGGAGCCGCCCCGCGTCTTCACGCGGATTCACCTGACTTACGCGGTCCGGGGCAAGCTGAGCCGCAAGGCCGTGGAAGATGCCGTGGCGCTGTCGAAAAACAAGTACTGCTCCGTTTCCAAAATGCTGGAGAAAGCGGCGGAGATCGACTACCGGATTGTCTACCCCGGCGGCGAGCCCGAGCCATGATTCGCGTCTTCGTCAACTTCTTTCAGGTGGCTTCGCTGCTGCTGTTGCTCGTCGCCGCGGGATTGCTCGCAGCGATCACGACCATGCACTTTGCCACCCACGGCGCCGAAGTGCAGGTGCCTGCGCTCAAGGGAATGACCGTCGCGGAGGCACGCAGCCAGACTTCGGGACTGGGATTGAATCTCGACGTGGATAATCGTTACTATTCGGCGGCTGTGGCCGCAGGGCACATCCTTACACAGTCGCCTCCGGCGGGAGCGGTTGTACGGCGCGAGTGGAGGGTGCGCGTATCGGAAAGCCTCGGGCCGCAGAGAGTCGATGTCCCGGACACCGTGGGCAGCACGGAGCGCATAGCGGCCCTGCGGCTGCGGCGCGCGGGACTCGGTGTCGGCGTGGTTGCGCAGTTGCCGTGGGCGAATGCAAGCGAAGGCACGGTGCTGGCGCAGGACCCGCCGGCTCATGCGCAGGGCATCGAGCGGCCCAGCGTGAATCTGCTCGTTTCGGCGCCGGACGATGAGACTCCCGACGGCTATGTGATGCCCGATCTGGCCGGTCTGCCCGTTGTTACCGCGCAAGCCGAGCTGGCCAGAATGGGAATCGGGACAACCCCGCCCATCTTCGTCGATGTGCCGGTGGCGCCGGTGGGCAGCGGAACAACTCCGCCGCGGCCTCCCGTGGTTCCGGGTTCGGTGATCGCGCAGGAACCCGTTGCGGGCGGACGCGTGGACCGGAGCAACCGGGTGAAACTGACGGTGGCCAGATAAAGCCATCCGATCTTCTTTCGGGTCGCCGATGCTTTCGCAATCGGAAGACCCAAACGGCCGAGGCAGATCTCTATTGGCAGACCGCTCACAGTTCTCCTGGCCTGACTTCTCCCACGCCTGGCGCGCGCTGCGTCACCGCAACTTCCGGCTCTATTTCGGCGGCCAGGGGATTTCCGTCATCGGCACATGGATGACGCGCGTGGCTACGTCGTGGCTCGTATACCGTCTTACAAAATCTCCGGTGCTGTTGGGAACCGTGAGCTTCGCCGGGCAGATTCCCACGTTTCTGCTGGCGCCTTTCGCCGGCGTGGTGGTCGATCGCATCGACCGGCGAACGCTGCTGGTCTGGACGCAGACGCTGGCCATGCTGCAGTCGTTCGCGCTGGCGGCGCTTACGCTCTCTCATCGCATCAGCATTGCCGAAGTGCTCGCGCTCAGCGCGCTGCAAGGGTTGATCAATGCCTTCGACATGCCGGGCCGGCAGTCGTTCATGATCAGGATGGTCGAGAACAAGGCCGATCTGTCGAACGCCATCGCCATCAACTCGTCAATGGTGAACGTGGCGCGGCTCATTGGCCCGTCGCTCGCGGGAGTGGTCATCGCCGTCAGCAACGAGGGCTGGTGCTTCACCGTGGATGGCATCAGCTACATCGCCGTCATCGCGTCCCTGCTGATGATGCGCGCGCAACACGATGCGAGAGGCGCGGGTTCGGCAAGCATGGTTGCGCAGCTTCGCGAAGGATGGGCATATGTTACGCACTTCGCGCCGATTCGCGACATCCTGATGCTTTTCGCCCTTCTGAGCCTGATGGGCTGGCCATTCATGGTGCTGATGCCCATCTTCGCCGCGCAGGTTCTGCATGGGGGACCGAACACGCTCGGATTCCTGATGGGTGCGGTCGGAGCAGGGTCGCTGGTTTCGGCTCTTACGCTCGTCATGCGCCGCTCGGTTCGCGGGCTCACGAAAATGATCCCGATTGCCGCAGCGGCGTTCGGCGCAGGGCTCATCGCGTTCGGGCTTTCGCAAACTCTCCGGCTTTCCATGCTCCTCATGCTGCTCACGGGTTTCGGCATGATGCAGGGGCTGACAGCCAGCAACACGATCCTGCAGACGCTTGTCGACGACCACATGCGCGGGCGCGTGATGAGCTACTACACCATGGCGTTTGTGGGCATGGCGCCCTTCGGCAGCCTGTTGGCCGGGGCGCTGGCACACGCCATCGGCGCGCCGCGCACGGTGATCCTCAGCGGCGTTGCCTGCATCGCAGGTTCGCTGGCGTTCTGGTCGCAACTCAGGTCCATCCGCGGCCAGATGCGTCCGATCTACGAGCGGCTGGGCATCATTCCGCAGGCAAACTTCGTCACAGAAGAGACCGGAGAGGGATGAGTTGGGTTTAGGATGGGGTGCGGCGGTCGTCGGACTTGTGCCTCTCGTCCAGAGTTCGCGATTTCCGGCGCCTGGGACGGCAACTCCGTCTGGAAAGCTGGAAACCAGGACGCCGTCGACGGAATGGTCCCATGGAAGTATCTGTGAATTCAATCAGTTGCGCAGCGAGCCCGGGATGGGACCTCTTGACAATAGGGGTGCATGCCGATAGACTGATTAAGTTAGGGAATGGAGGGCAAAAGTGAGGCTGCCTTACACCGACTAGGTCTCGCCCTGATCGTTGCCGCGGTTGTGCGACTTGGACATTTCCAGGAGACGCAGCAGCGCGGCATGATCGTGGAGCTCGTAAAACGCATTATAAATTCGACTGTCTGGAGAATCGGAGCGCGCCTTGTTGGCGCGCTTTAATTTTGCCCGCCCGCGTTCGATCTCATCGAATGTCTTGCCATGAAGGATCTCGTAGAAGCCGAGCGTGTCCTCTTCCGTGGCCCGCTGTTTGCGAAGCTCCCGCACGTACGCTTTCGCCATTTTGCGCCACTCGTCGCGAACATCGTGCTTGAATAGCTCGCAATCGCAGACGTAATAGACGAAGTTGTTTTTGGCGCGCGCGATCCGATCGGCTCCCGGAGCGTGTTCACCGGTTTTCCAGGAAATGATCCGTTCCATATCGTTGATCGCGTCTTCATAGTTGCAGAAGGCCCAGCTGATGGTGCCGCGCACGCCGAAACGCCAGGGTTCACCGGAACCCTGTTCGACCAGCTTGTTGACCCATTCGAGAGCGCGGTTCTTGAGCAGGTTGCTGTCGAGCTTCAGGGCGCAGAAGACAGCGAACTTGCAGAACTCTGTTGTCATCGGATCGGGCGCCTTGCTTTTCAAGGCGCTCAACACCTGGATGGGTGGAGGGAGATTCTCCGGGTCGAGACCCGCCTGCGCGGGAAGGTTTTTCTTCCCGTCGAAATAGAGCTTGAGGATTGCAGCCCGGCGCAGATCGAGATCGCGCTGGTCGCTGAGGATCAGATCCTTGAGGAATTCGCTTTGGAGATCGATCGAGCCGAGCGCGCTGCTGAGGACGGCGAACTGTTCCTTCAGCTTCCTGCCAACCTCGAGCTTGCCCGGTTTGTATGCAAGGTCGTGGGATTTGGCGTCGAAGGCTTCCTGCACGACAGTTTTGACCTGCAACTCGCATTGGAGGTCGAGGAAGCGGGAGAAGCTTTCGCCCTCGGTATCGGTGAGCCGGAGAGCGAAGTGGTACGCGCAATGGCCGCTCTCGTATTCGCGCTTCGCCAGCTCGTCGCTGGCCGGAGTTACGCTAAAGGTCCTGCGCAGCCAGTCCGTGAAAGGGCGAATATCCGAGGTGTAAGAAAACAAAGCAGTGAGAGCGACCACATCGACAAGATCGCTGAATTGAGCAGCGGGTCTGGATTCGCGAAGGATCGAAATCTTCTGGGTGACGCTGTCGAGAGTTTTAACGCGCGGCTCCCGGGAAAAAAGGATGCGCAGGGACTTGGGGTTGTTCTGCTTGTACCCCATGCAGCGTGCGAGCACATAATCGGAGAATGCAAGGTAGTCATCCTTCTTCGCATTGTAGGCCTTTTCGATGCCCTTGATTTCGCCTGGTTCCAGCACAGTCTCATCTCCCTCCCGAACCGATGACGCTGCGATGCGACGGAGACGCAGATCCAATCCAGCTCAGGGTTCGGGATAGGGTTCGCGCGCGTGACTCGGCGCAGTGCCTTGCGCCGCAGGCGCAGCCCCGCCAGCGGAGCCTGTGTCGTGGCCGACGAAGATGGAGCCGAGCATTGAGGCCGGGCCAATATCCTGCTCGATAAATACAGCGTCGACAATGGGGTCGTGGCTGGGCCATTCGGGGACGAAGAAATTCTCCCCTTTTGCCTTTCGCAACGCAGCCCAGATGCTCGGCGGAGGACTGGGAGCGCCCTGGGCCAGTGAATCGGCTTGCGCGCGAAGTCCGTCGAGGAACTCCTTAAGCCCTCCTCTTTGATTCACCGGCAGGTATCCGATTTCTTCGATCTGCTTGCGCATGGCACCGTAGGAGGCAGCAACGGAGCGATGCTTCTCTGCCCGCTCGGCGTAGCGCAGGAATGTCTGCAGCGCGGCCAGGATCGCAGTGAGCACGCTCAGCGAGCCGACGATCAGCTCGATCCGGAGGCCCACCTTTTTTTCCAGGGTGGAGAAGACGGCGGTTCCAACGACAGCGGAAAGAATGGCCGCGGGAATCCCCAGCAGGTTATTGGCCCTGCTGTAATAATCGGCGGCCTTGTAGTGCTGGAGTTGGTTCGTGCGGGCACGTTCAAGCCATTTCACCAGCAAAGGGCGGGACCTGTCCCAGATGGCCTCGGCCCGAGGGCCTGTCGCAGGGGGAGGGTCGACCATAACGCATCTCCTGAAGTTCGCGGCCTCGATTCCGGCAGTGAGCGGCAGCGTGTCCCCCAGATTACCGCAGTTTCCCGAAATTCAATCCCCTGATTTTGCGCTGTGAAGGGACGCGCAATGGCTGATTCGGGCGGTCATGCTCCTGTTGCCAAAGTGGTAACCGGCCGATTGGGGTGCGCCGTGACAGGCGGGGTTGTCTCGCGTTACCCTGTTGCTGGCGCGCGTAAGGACGCGACCGGGAAGTATCGAAATTCCTATGCCCATTCAAGCGACCGCGAAGATCTGGCACAACGGCAACCTCATTCCCTGGGAGCAGGGAACGATCCACGTCATGAGCCATGTGATCCACTACGGCTCCAGCGTCTTTGAAGGGATCCGCTGCTACGGGCAGCCGCACGGATCGGCGGTTTTCCGCCTGCCCGAGCACATGCAGCGCCTGCTGGATTCGGCCAAGATCTACCGCATGGAGCTTCCCTTCACGCTCGACGAGTTGTGCGCCGGCGTGGTGGATACGATCGAGGCCAACGGGGTTGCGCCGTGCTACATCCGGCCGATCGTGCTGCGCGGCTACGGGGAGATGGGGGTGAACCCCAAGGGCTGCCCCATCGAGGTCTATATTGCCAATTTCCCGTGGGGCAAGTACGTTGCCGGGCACGGCGGCGCCGACGTTTGCGTCTCGAGCTGGAACCGGCTGGCGCCGAACACGATGCCGGCATTGGCCAAATCCGGGGCGAACTACATGAATTCGCAGCTCATCCGCATGGAGGCGGACACGAACGGCTATGCCGAAGGCATCGCCCTGGACGTGAACGGGCTGGTGAGCGAGGGATCGGGCGAGAACATCTTCATCGTGCGCAATGGCGTGCTGTACACGCCGCCGCTGGCCAACTCGGCGCTTTCCGGCATCACGCGCGACAGCGTGCTCACACTGGCCCGGCACCTTGGCCTGACCGTCATCGAACAGCCGATCCCGCGCGAGATGCTGTACATCGCCGACGAGGTCTTCTTCACCGGTACGGCGGCCGAAGTATCGCCCATCCGCTCGATCGACCGGGTGGTCGTTGGCGACGGCAACCCGGGCGAAATCACCAGACAGATCGCCGACGAGTTCTTCGGAATTGCCAACGGCCTGAAGCCGGACCGCTTTGGCTGGCTGACGCCGGTCAAGGTGAATGCGCAGGAGCCGGTGACAGCGTAAGGAACTTTCCACCGAAGGCGCAGAAATATCGACGCAGCGAGGGTTCGACAACAAGCGCGTGAAACCTGACATGACAGTGCGGCTGGCCGGGCTGGAGCTGGCCAACCCCGTCATTGCCGCCAGCGGCACCTTCGGCTACGGAATCGAGTTTGAAGAGATCGTCTCGCTGGAGCGGATCGGCGCGTTCGTCACCAAGGGCATCTCGTACGAACCGATGACCGGCCACAAGCCGCAGCGCATTGTGCAGACGGCCTCGGGAATGCTCAACGCCATCGGGTTGCAGAATCTCGGCATCGAGGAATTCCTCAACCGAAAACTGCCGGCCCTGGCGAAATACCCCAGGTGCAAGGTCATCGTCAATGTTTTCGGCCATACGGTGGCCGATTATGTGGCCGTCATCGAGCGGCTCAACGGCGCCGAAGGGATTTCGGCGTACGAGCTCAATGTCTCCTGTCCGAATGTGCACGCGGGAGGCATGGCGTTTGGCGCCGACCCGGGGTCGCTCGAATACCTGGTCCGGCGGGCCAAAGCGGCCAGTGCGCGGCCGCTGATGGTCAAGCTCTCGCCCAATGTGACGTCCATCGCGCACATGGCCAAGGTCGCCGAGGCCGGCGGGGCCGACATTGTCAGCCTGGTGAATACCTTTTTGGCCATGTCGATCGACACCGAGACCCGCCAGCCGCGCCTCAGCAACATTACCGGCGGTCTTTCCGGGCCGGCGATCAAGCCCATCGCTTTGCGCATGGTGTATGAGGCAGCCCGTGCCGTGGAGATCCCCATCGTGGGAATGGGCGGAATCGTCACCCCGGAGGATGCCGTCGAATTCCTGCTCGCCGGAGCGGCCGCCATCCAGGTGGGCACGGCCAGCTACGCCGATCCGCGCGCCGCCGAGAAACTCGCGCGCGGCCTCGAATCGTGGTGCCGGAGCCGCCAGGTCGAACGAGTCGCCAGTCTGACCGGTGCGCTCGAAATTCCCCATGGATGATGTTTCGTTCGGACAGTCCCATTACCATTGCGTGGTTCACGCCCGGAATCGGCTTTACTTTTCGACCTGTCCCGACCTCAGTGTCAAAAGAGTAACGAGTGCGGCGCATTTCAACCATGTGCGCCGGAAGCTGTGTTGTCATAGTTGTCATTGAGATCCCTGCGGTACCGCGACGATTCCGGCGAGCGGCAGGATCTCGACACCGCGAAGGATGCGATGACGGAAAACGACCCGAGCCTGTATGCGGGAACGGTGCTGCTGGCCGGCACGCGAACCTCCACCGTTGCTTCTCGCATGGCGATTCGCTTCGCCGATGCAGGGTGCGGGGTGGCTGCGATTTATCCGTCGCGAACGCATCCGCTGGCCAGCACGCGGGCGGTCGAAACCCATTTCCACTACAGCATGGTCGATCCGCTGCAATCGGTGCTCGCCGCCATGCGCGAGAGCCGCGCCGGGCTGGTGCTTCCCTGCGACGGGCTGACGGTGCGGCATCTTCACGCGCTGTATGCGGTGCTGCCTGCCGCCGAGGACGGAGCCGGAACCGCGGAAATCCTGCAGAAATCGCTGGGCGATCCGGCCGCCTATCTGCTGATCGACTCCCGTCATGAAGTGCAGACCGCCGCTCGTGCCGAAGGATTGAAGGCAGCCGAGTCGTTCGCGCTGGGCAGGGCGACCGATCCGGCAATGATTGCGCAGACGCTTCCGTTTCCGTGGGTGTTGAAGACGGACTATATCGCAGGTGGCGCAGGCACGCGAGTTGTGTCCAGTTTGCCTGTGGCAAGAAAGACGATTCGGCGCGCCGGCTCGCCGCCCAACCTGGCCACAGTCATGGGCCAACTGCTTGTGGAAGGCGACCGCGCCGCAATGGGCGAATGGCTGCGCGCCATGCGGCCGGGTCTTTCGGCGCAACGCCCGGTTTCCGGCGTCCCGGCCAGTACCGTGGCCTCCTGCTGGGCCGGCGAGGTTCTGTCCTCGATTTCGGTGCGGACTGTATCCGCAACAGGCCGCCCAACCGATTCACCGGCGAAGGTGGAAATCATCGACAACGAGCAGATGGTGCGAACGGCGCGCAAAATGGCGGAAAAACTCGGCCTGTCAGGATTCCAGGACTTCGAATTCATTCTCGATGCGGATTCAGGACAGGCAATTCTGGTCGAAATCAACCCCTACTGCGTGGCTCCGGTGTATTTGAACGCCGGCCTCGGCCACGATCCCGTCGACGCCTTTTGCCGCCGCTGGCTGGGCAGGCCGCCGGCGTCCCAGACTCCGGTGCATCCGGGCCGTCTGGTTGCCTATTTTCCGCAATCCTGGATTGCCGATCCGTCCGATCCGGTGCTGGGAACGGGCGCGTACGACCTGCCGGCGCAGGATCCGCAACTGGTGAACCACGTGATGCGGATGGTCCGCCGCAACCGGCGATACTCGGCCATTCAGTCCGGCATGCGTTCCTGGCTGCGCCGGGACGCGCAAGGATGAATCAGCCGCGGCGGGTTCGCTCTGGACCTCGGGGAGGCGCGAGCCGGTCTACTCAGGTTCCGCGGTGCGGTTCCTGCGGCCCAGCCAAAGGAATCTGTCCTTCAGGCTGCTTAATCTTGAGGCGAGGTCGCGCGAGGCTGGCTCGGGTTGCGCGGAAACGGCGCCATTGGACGGAGCTTGCGGCTCTGCCTGGTGCGGGACAGGCTCCGGTTGCTGGAGGAGAATCGTGGCTTGAGCCGGCAACGGCACAGCCGGGTTTTCCGACTTCGAATCCTGCAATGCGACGGCAATTTGACCGACCGGGGCCGGTTGGGGCTCGGGGTCCTTGGAGGGAGGCGCAGACTCGGGATCGCCTTTCGGAGACGGATCGGCCAGCCACCAGTGGCTCCCGTTCGTGGAGCTGAAAACGGGCTGATTGGCCTTGGCGATTTCCGATAACCTTCGTGCGCGCGACATAACCCGCTCCTATTGTACTGCCGGCTGGGAGCCGAGGGGGAGGGTTGGTTGGCGACCAGTATAGCGCGGCGGTTTTCAGCCCGGCATCGGGGGCATGTCACGAATTGCGATCAACATGCACGGAACTCTGCCGGCAATTAACCTGTCTCCGTGCCCGGTTACATCCGCAATTCCTGATGGTACGACGAGGCGGACGGGCTCGGGCTACATCTTCTGTGGAATCGCGGGTAACCCGGCAAGCCATTGAAATGGAAGCATTCGCGAGTGTAGGGCATATCGCGCATCGGATTGTCGCGATGTACTACACTCGTTTCGAGAGGCGTTTTTCAGTGGGTAGCGGGACTGGAAGATTCGTCGCCGAATGGATGGGGCCAACGCAACCGCAGCGGACCGCGAGGAGATCGAAGAGGCGAAACCTTGGAACTGACGGACACGATTCTGGTCACCGGCGGAGCGGGATTCATCGGGTCGAACTTCGTCCTGGACTGGTTTCCCAACGAGGACGCGAAGGTCGTTACTCTCGACAAGCTCACCTATGCGGGCAACCTCGCGAATCTCGAATCGCTGGCCGGAGACGAACGGCACACGTTTGTGTCCGGCGACATTTGCGATGCGGATCTGGTGCGCGACCTGCTCGTGGAGCATCGGCCGCAGGCCATTGTTCACTTTGCCGCGGAGAGCCATGTGGATCGTTCCATCAACGACCCCGGAGAGTTCATTCGCACCAATGTGCAGGGCACCTTCAACCTTCTCGAGAGGGCGCGGCGCCATTGGGACGGGCTCGAGGCGGCGCATCGCGGGCAGTTCCGTTTTCTGCATGTTTCGACCGACGAGGTCTACGGCTCCCTCCGCCCGGAGGAACCTGCATTCAGCGAAACCACGCCATTTGCTCCGAACAGTCCGTACGCGGCTTCAAAGGCCGCCGCGGATCATCTGGTCCGCGCCTATCACCATACTTACAGGCTTCCGGCGCTCACAACCAACTGTTCCAATAACTACGGCCCTTACCAGTTCCCCGAAAAGCTGATTCCCCTTGTGCTGCTCAACGCGCTCGAAGGCAAACCCCTCCCTGTTTATGGTGACGGGTTGAATATTCGCGACTGGCTGTATGTGCAGGATCACTGCGCGGCAATCCGCTGCGTGCTGAAGAAAGGAAATCCCGGCGAAACTTATAACATTGGCGGAAATAGCGAACTTGCAAATCTGGAGGTGGTAACCGCGATTTGCGACATCCTCGACGAGGTTCGCCCCGACCCGAGCCTGGGATCGCGAAGAAACCTGATCCAGTTCGTGAAGGACCGCCCCGGACACGACCGCCGGTACGCGATCGACGCGCGGAAAATCCGGCAGGAAACCGGGTGGGCGCCGCAAACACCGTTCGAGCGGGGCATCCGGCAGACGATCCTCTGGTACCTTGGTCATCTGGATTGGGTTTCCGACGTCCGTTCCGGTGCGTATCACGAATGGCTGCAACTCAATTACCGGGGTCGATGAATGCCGCGAAAAGGAATCATTCTCGCCGGAGGATCGGGTACGCGGCTCTATCCGCTTACTGCTTCAATTTCGAAGCAGTTACTGCCCATTTATGACAAGCCGATGATCTATTACCCGCTGAGCATACTCATGCTGGCCGGGATTCGCGAGATTCTTGTCATCTCCACCCCGGAAGATACGCCGCGGTTCCAGGCGCTGCTCAGGGACGGAAGCCAGTGGGGGCTGCGCATCGGCTATGCGGTGCAGCACCGTCCTGAAGGTCTGGCGCAGGCGTTTCTGATCGGCGAGGAATTCCTTGGCGGGAGCTCTAGCGCCCTGGTGCTGGGAGACAATATCTTCTTCGGATATTCGTTGTCGGAGCAGTTGCGAGCCGCTTCCAGCGAGACTCCCGGGGCCACCGTTTTTGCCTGTCGCGTCAGCGACCCGGAGCGCTATGGAGTCGTCGAATTCGACGCGGCGGGACGCGCCGTCAGCATTGAGGAGAAGCCGCAGAAGCCACGGTCGCAATTTGCCGTCACCGGACTGTATTTCTATGACAGCGACGTCGTGGAAATCGCGAAGTCGATCCGGCCGTCGGCGCGGGGCGAACTCGAAATCACCGACGTGAACCGGCATTATCTTCAGGGCGGCAAACTCAATGTCAGGCTTCTCGGACGGGGCATTGCCTGGCTCGACACCGGGACTCCGGATTCGCTGCTGGAGGCTGCCGCGTTTATCCAGACCATCGAACGGCGGCAGGGAATGAAGATTGCCTGCCCTGAAGAGATCGCCTGGCGCATGCGCTTCATCTCCGCGAAAGAAGCGGCGAGCCTGGCCGAACCGCTGCGAAAGAGCGGCTATGGCGAATATATTCTGTCGATCCTGCGCGAAGACGGCGCCCTGTGAACGCCAAGGAGAGAAACATTGCAGGTCAAGGAGACTTCCATCCCCGGCGTGCTGATCCTTCAATTCCCTGTTTATCGCGACGAGCGGGGATTCTTTCAGGAAGCCTACAGGCGCGATGCCCTGCTCGAGGCCGGCATCGATTTCGATTGGCCACAGGACAATGTGTCGGTGTCGGCCAATAACGTCATCCGGGGGCTGCACTACCAGATCGCGCGGCCCCAGGCGAAGCTGGTGCAGGTTCTTCATGGCGCCGTAGTCGACGTGGCCCTCGATATCCGCAAGTCCTCGCCAACGTTCGGCCGGCACTTCGAAATCGAATTGACCGCCGGCAACGGGACAGCCCTGTTCATGCCGGAAGGAATCGCCCATGGCTTCGCCGCGCTGGAACCCATGACGACTTTCTTCTACAAAGTCAGTGAATCCCATTTCCCCCAGGGCGAGCGAACCATCCTCTGGAATGACCCCGAACTGCGCATTCACTGGCCGATTGAGCCGGCAGATGCCATTGTCTCTGAGAAAGACCGGCGCGGCGTTCCACTGCACTCCGCCGAAGTGTTTCCATGATCCGGCTTTCCGTGTCAGCCAGCCCCGCCTTGTATCTCGTCGACAATTTCCGCCAAGGCATCCTGCCATGGCGCCAGGCGAATGCCCGTTGCGAGTTCCAGTTTGTCGCAATTGAGAACTGAATTGCGTGGACGCCTCGCCGGAGTCGGGTACTCTTCCGTTGCAATGGGAACAAGCTCCGGAATCGGGATCTTCGCAGGGAAACTTGCGAAGATTTCCCTGGCGAATCCGAACCAGGTCGCAGATCCGGCGCACGCCATGTGATATATGCCCGCCTCCATCGGCGTTTCCTGCGCGTCTTGCAGCCTGCCCAGAATCGCGCGGGTCGCGCGAGCGAGCGCTTTTGCGCTCGTCGGGGCTCCTATCTGATCGTCGACGATGGAGAGCCTCTCGCGTTCGCGCCCCAGTCGCAACATGGTGCGCAGAAAATTGCTGCCGTGCGAAGCGTAGACCCAGCCTGTGCGAAGGATGAGATGAGAGCAGCCCGCGGACGCAATCCCCTGCTCTCCCTCCAGTTTGGTGCGGCCATAGACATTCAGCGGGCCAGGTGCATCCGATTCCTTCCACGGCATGCTCCCTGAGCCGTCGAAGACATAGTCGGTCGAAAAATGGAGCAGCCACGCATTCAGCTCGAGCGCCTCTTCGGCGATGATCGATGGCGCAACTCCATTCACAGCGTGAGCCAATTCCGGCTCGCTCTCGGCGCGATCGACGGCCGTATACGCGGCAGCGTTGACGATGAAGCGCGGTCGGGTTTTCCTGATGACCGACCGCAGAGCATCTTCGTCCGCCAGATCCACATCCGGGCGTGAAAGCGCAAGCAACTCCGCTTCCTTGTCCAGCGCTTTCCGGAGTTCGACTCCCAACTGGCCGGCGGATCCGAGAAGCAAGATGCCAGCCATCGCGAGACCACCTCATCGTACCTGGAAAATCGACCCCGGAGTCCCGGAGCGCATGAATCGCGCTCCTCATCCGGCAGTTTCGCCGGGGACCTTCAGGGCCTGCCCCCTTCGAAATACAATTCAATCTCCTCCAGCGACTTACCCTTGGTCTCGGGAAGAAAGAAGGCGGCAGTTATGAAGTAAATAACTGTACAGGCGGACCAGAAGTAAAACATCGTCGCATATCCGTAATTTCCAACCACGGGAAGAAACACCGCTGCAATCAGGGTCGAGGCTCCCTGGTTCAGCACGAGGGAAATGCCCATGCCGACCGAGCGAATACGCGTCGGCATAAGTTCGGAAAGCGCCAGCCAGACGACCACCCCCGGACCCATTCCATAGGACGAAATAAACAACGCCAGACATGCGGTAATCAGCCAGCCGGTTCTTTGCGAGGGAACCGGCCCATAGAAAGCGCGATGGATCTGAAGTCCGGAGCGATCGCCAGATGTCTCTGGCGCCAGAGTCAAAACCGGGTTGGGTTCGTTGCTGACGACCGAGGCCATACGTTCCCCGTGGCCGTAGGAGTAGAGGACGGTCAGGGCCATGGGAGCGTTCGTATCCGATGCGGCTCCGAGCGTCGAAGCGCTTACCGGAAAGGTAAGGGTGTTGCCGTTTTCCGCCGCCTCCAGCTTGTTCCTGACATCCACGCGGCCGGATTCGGAAGCGAGAAAGATCGAGCCGCCGGCGGCCAGCGCAATAACAATGCCGGCGGTGCCGATGCGCAGAAGGAACGTGCGGCCCTTCCGGTCGACGAGCGACACGCCAACCAGCGTCATCAGGCAGTTGAGAACGATCACGACGACGTCCCCCTGCGTGGCGCGGTATGCCGTCATTCCGGCCTGCTTGAGAATGATGACGAGAAATCCGAGAATGGAATTGATTCCCGTGGTCTGATTGCAGGTCATGATGACGCAGGCAATGACGAATGGAACCACGTATTTCCGCCGCAGAAGAGTGCCTGCGCCGCCCGTCGCTTTGGCTTCGCGCCTCTCTGCCGCGATGGCCTGCATCTCTCCAAACCCGGTTTGGGCCTCCTCTTCCGGAGTGGAGCGGCGCAGCGCAGCCAGCGCCTCGTCCGCGCGCCCGCGGAGCAGCAGCCAGCGCGGCGACTCGCTTAGACCGAATGCGCCAAGAAAGAAAATAATGCCCGGATAAATGACGGCAAGAAACATGCCGCGCCAGGCGTGATTCTGCGCGGCGCGAATCAGGGTTGCATTGTTCCCGGCCAGGGCAATCGCGGTTTCCGCCTGGCGCGTGTACAGCCAACCGACAATCGCCGCGCAGACGATTCCGAAAGTCAGCATGAACTGGAAGATCGCTGTTCCCCGTCCGCGAGTATGGGCGCCGAGACACTCGGCCAGATAGAGCGGAACCACCACGGCAATCACTCCGCCGCTGATGCCCTGCAGAAGCCGCCCGGCGAAGAGCACAACGAATCCCTGGGCAAGGACAATGACGCAAACGCTGACCACGAACATCAGGCCGCTTGCAATCATCAGCTTCTTGCGACCGAAAAAGTCCGCCAGCACGCCGGCGACGAGCGAGCCGAACATGCTGCCGCCGAGGACTGCGGCAACGATAAATGACGTCTCTTCGACCGTAAGGTTGATGGTTTTGCTCAAATAGAGCAATGCAGCGGCAATTATGCCAACGTCGATGCCGTATAAGAGCCCGCCAAGCCCGGAGATAAAGAGCAGATACCTTGAATAGCGTCGGACACTGGCGTCGCTTGCCGGGATCGATCGACGATTTGACTGGGCCATCTCGAAGTCGGATTCTTGCAGCGCGGAAGTACGGGGGCGCAGTTCCGCTCAAGCATACCACAGGCGGCTCGTGGCGCCGGTTTGGCCGGCACCGGCCGAATGACGCGGACACAGATGCCGTGCTTCCGCATCGCGCATCGGGAAACAGCCGAAGACGGGCAGTCCGATCGCCGGCGGCCGGGGTCCGTTCTCCCGGAAAGACGAGAAGGCGCTTCGGATGCGTCGCGACGAAAGTGAGGCAGATCACATCGGCCCTGGGAAATGTGCGCCCACAAATGCCATGCGGTTCCATCGACCGGTATCGGCCGGCAAAGGCGCTGCAACGAAAAGGACTTGATCGCCAACGCTGCAAGAGATCGTTTAAGCTTATGGACGATGGAAATCGAACGTGAGAATGTGGAGAAGCCGCTTCGGAAACTGCGCAAGGCCCTGAAGCGCTTCCCCGACGATCCCTCAAGCCAGCAGGTGCACTCCTTGCGCACGAATGCGCGCCAACTTGAGGCGATTGTCGATGCGCTCATGCTCGACAGCAAGAAGAAAACGCGCCAATTGCTCAGGTCCGTGACGCCGGTAAGGAGAGCTGCGGGGGAAGTTCGCGACATGGATGTGCTCGTAGCCAACGTGCTCGCGCTTCCACGAGACGGCGGGGGCGATTCGCTGGTCCGGCTGGTGGAGCACCTGGGAGAAAGACGCGTCGAAAGCGCCCGCGACCTGAGCCAGACGGTGGCCTCCAGGAAAAAGACCGCCCGCCGCAGCCTGAAGCAGTACGCCAGACTGGTGGGGAAGGAATTCCGGGGAAAGAATCGCAACCTTGCGAACGTGGAACCTGTTGCAGCCGGGCTGGTGGCGGAGCTCGAAACCTGGCCGGAACTGAATGAAGGGAACATCCACCCTTTCCGGATCAAGGTGAAGCAACTGCGATATATGCTGCAACTGGCAAGAGAGGCGAACGGGGGTGTGGTAGATGCATTGGGGCAAGTGAAGGACACGGTGGGTGATTGGCATGACTGGCAAGAACTGGCGAGGATTGCCAGGAGCGTGCTCGATCCGGAAGAAGACAAAACCGCTTTGAAGAAAATCGAAGAGATCGGCCGTCGAAAATTCAAGGACGCTTTGACCGTGGCCAACGAGACGCGAAAGAGATACTTCGGTAATGGATCGGCCGGCAAGCCTGCGAAGTCGAAGCGAAGGCTGGCGAGACCCGGTAAGTGACAACTCATCGCATTCCGGAGTCAGTGTATCCACGACACGGAACTGCCGCGGAGTGGTAACCAGGGCCTGTCTTGCCCAGGTCGATCTGTTCTGACGGCCGGGGCGTTTCTCCTGTCTCTTCTCCCGATTGATTTGATGAACAACCCGACGCGGGAATCACACCGCGGCGCGGCGCAAGGCCATGCGCGCCGCGTGATAGCCGCACATGCCATGAACTCCGCCGCCCGGTGGAGTCGACGACGAGCAGATATACAGGTTCGGCGTTCCCGTGTAGTAGATTCCGAGCGCCGGGCGAAGGAAAAACTGCGTCAGCGACATTTCGCCGCCGCTGACGTCGCCGCCCACCAGGTTCGCATTCATCGACTCCAGCGTCGCCGGCGAAGAAACATGCCGTTCCATCACGCAGTCGCGGAAGCCGGGCGCGAATCGCTCGATTTGATCCTCAATGCGGCTCGTCATGTCCACCGCGCAGCCGTTGGGGACGTGGCAATAAACCCAGGCCACGTGCTTGCCTTCCGGCGCGCGCGAGGGATCGAAGAGTGTCGGCTGGGCAACGATCATGAAAGGCCGTTCCGCAATGCTGCCGTGCGCGACTGCGTACTCCGATCGTGCAATTTCTTCGATGGAGCCGCCGATATGGAGTCCCATCACCCTGCGGCACTCTGCTGCGCGCCATGGAATCGGCTCGGAGAGCGCGAAGTCGATCTTGAAAGCGCCGGGCCCATAGCGAAACCGCTGCAAAGACTCGCGGTAGCCGCGGCTGAGGCGGTTGCCGGCGATGGCCAGCAACTGCCGCGGAGTCACATCGCAGAGAACCAGCGAATTCTGCGGATCCAATTCATCGAGCGAGTCGATCCGCCGTCCCAGATGGACCTCCCCGCCGAGTTCGGCAAGACAGGCGATAAGCGCGTCGGTGATCGCCTGGGAGCCGCCGCGCGCGACGGGCCAGCCGGCGACGTGAGACACAGCCGCCATCACGAGGCCAATCGCGGAACTCAACGGCGCATCGAGGCTGAGAAAGGAATGAGCCGCAAGGCCGCCCCACAGAGCCCGTGTCCGGGCGCTGGAAAAAAGGCTCTTCGCCAGACGCAGCGCGGGCTGGAAGGCGACACAGCCAAACCGCGCCATCAGCAGAGGACGCAGCGGAACGCGCATCACCGGCCCCATCGCGTCGCGCGCGAACGCGGGCCACTGTTCCACGAGAGGTTCCAACAGTCGCCGCCAGGCGCGGCCATCCTGCTCCAGAGCGCGCTCCGCGTCCGACAGGTCGCGTTCCAGCACAACGGCGGTGCCATCGTCGAGCGGATGCGCCAATGGAACCTGGCCGTGAACCCAATGCACTCCGTGACGCTCCAGCGGCAGCAAGTTGAAGAAGGGCGACGACGCAGCCATGGCATGGATCGCGGACCCGAAGTCGTGGCGGAAACCGGGAAGCGTCAGTTCCATGGTTCGGGCGCCCCCGCCGGGCTGCGATTGCGCCTCGTACACATGGACCTTTCTGCCCTTCCGGGCAAGAACGATGGCCGCGGCCAGACCATTGGCGCCCGAGCCAATCACGTGAGCGAATTCAGCGGAGTCAGTCATGGGGCGGCAACTCCTCGGGCCATTCGACGACGCCGAACCTGCCGTCTGCGGCCCTGGTCAGCACCGGGGCATACAATCCGACGAGTTCCCTTCTCCACCAGTTGCCGGTGCGGCGTTTCTCGTCCATCGAAGTGAACCAGTATTGCCAAAGCATGGCGCGAACATACCGGGGCGGCGCCTGGGCGAATGGATTGCTCCGAAACAAGGAGATCACAGCCGGATCGTTTTCGAGCAACCGTTCTTCGGCGAGGGGCACAAAGTTGTACTCCCGCCATTCGCCGAGCGACGCGAACCAGAGGTTCCACTCGAAGCGTGGCTGATAGGGAGCGTAAATTCCCGGCGGCTGGTTGAGCGCCTGGGGCTTGAAGCGAAACGGATACGGAGTCCAGGTTTCGCCATCGTTCGAACCCTGGAACTCGATCTCGTAGCGGCCGCGGGTCATCACAGCGAAGAGCCCGTACTGATTGGCAATGCGCAGCGGCTCCAGGGCGGCAATGGGAGAAGTGGGCAGCGGCGCCTCGGACCACACCAGTCTCACCATCTCCGCGGAAGTTGTGTAGCCGATCCAGGAGAGCAGAAAAGCGGAAGCGCAGACGCCGGCCACGCGCCACACCTGCGCGAAGCCGCGTGGGATTGGCCCAACTCCCTCCGTCTTCCCTGAGTGCACTCCAGCGGGCGGCGGCGAGAGCTCTTCTGCTGGAGGCGGAGCCGGCTCAGGAAGCCAGCCGCGGAAGCGTGGCGGCACCAGCCAGCGAACGCTGCGATCGTCGAGCAGGAGAAATCCGAGGCAGAGGACAAGATAGTTGAGAAAGGTGTAGTTGGCGGTGAGGATGACGCCGATCTCCCATGGCGTAACCATGCAAAAACAGACGAAACGCAGCCGCCGGGGCAAAAACAGCATCCACACGATCGCCAGTTCCATGGCCAGCGTGGCCGCAACCGTGGCGGCCTGAAACCAGTGGGGAAGATGCTGCACATACCAGCCGACCCAGGTGGGCAGCGGGCCGTTCTGGTAGTACTCGTCCATCGCCGTGAAGTGGCGCCACTCCGGATCGCCGCTCAGCAGCTTCACCAGCCCGGATTCGAAGTAGATGCGGAACCATTCCCATTGAAGAAGGAAAAGGCTGAGCCGCGAGGTGGGCCGGTCGATTCCCCAGCCCGGCCGGAACCCGCGCGGAGCGAAGAAAAGCGCGATGAAGCCGGCTTCCAGCAGCATGCCGTCGGACTGATAACTCGAGAAATCCTGCGCCGCAGAGACAAACGACATGAAGCAGACGAGGCAAATGAAGAGACTGAGGCGTGGCCAAAGATTGAGAACCACCGCAATCGACGCGAGCAGGCCGATCCATATGACGGCGAGCACGGCGTGCGAGCCGGACGACAGCCAGTACAGCGTGGGCGCAAACCAGTAGCGAAGGATTCCGAACTGGCCGCGCACGGCCAAAAGATAGCGCTGCGCGGGCAGAAGACCCTGCGGTCCGTTGAGGCCTTCAATCTGAAACAGGAGCGGAAAGAACGCACTGAAATAGATGAGACCGAGCGCCCGCAGAAAGATCCAGCGCGGTACGAAACGGCTTCGCGAGCCTGCTTGCGCGTCAAAGAGCCAGCGCACACGTCCCCGGAATGGCCCGGAAGCCTGATCCGGATGCTCGAGGTGTTGCAAAAAGCTGTCCATCAAAAATGCGCAGTCCGCCACCGCCGCCCAGATGGTAGATTAGAGCATTTTCGGGCGGGTCGCTCCCTGTCCGGCGGCCAGCGACAAGGATCTGCAGGAGCAGTTCGAATCGACCTTCACCGCAGTTGAAATCCTGGAACAGGCTTCAATCCGGAAGCTGCCGCACCAGCCAGTTCAGCAGGTCCTGTGCTCCGCCGAAGTTGTCGTATTCGGGAGGAAGCTTTCGGCCATCGGTGTATTCGTTATAGAGCCACGGATCGACGACCGCGAAGACCGTCCCTCTGCCATACTTCGCGGCTGCCATCATCACGTCCCCCTTGTCGATGAGCAGCGGCCTGGCCGATCCGCTGAGGGCGATCGTGCAAGTGTCCTTCATATACAGAATGCGCGGGCGCTGAAAGAGCTCTCCGCCTCCCGGCGCTTCGATCCGTCCCATCGGGAATGTATCCCCTATGACGTGATGGCTGAGCACATTGTTGAAATGAATCCCGAACCTGTCCGCCAGAAGGTCGAAATGCCCGATATCCGCATTGGCCGGATCGTTCTCCATCATGACCAGCACGCCGCCGCGCCGCACCCATTCGGCGACCTGCCCGGCATCTGGCTCTGTCATATAGTGCGGCTTGAGGTTTTTGGATGAATTGTCGGGAGAAACAATGACGTAGAACTGTGCTCCTTTCAGGTTATAAGTGTTGGGAGCATCGTAAAGAGCGTCCGTCTCGATGCCGTAATCGTTGAATAGATGACCCGGCAGCGAGAACCCGCTGTCGGAAAAGTCGTCCCACTTGTAGTGGAAAGACTCTTGCTGGTCGAGCGCATTGAACCGGTGCTGGCTGTTGAACCATGCGTCGAGCAGGACCCTGGCTCCATGCGCGCGTTTTGCCAATGGCGCGACTTCCATCTCGCGGCTGGCAAGGATCTGCGCCGCAGCGCCAGCCGGATCTTCCGGCCCCGCCGCCTGGCCGGCGGGTTCCGTCGCGGGCCGGTTCAAACTCCCGGCTATCGTGAGATAACCGGATGAAAGATACCCCAGCCGCACCGACTTGGCCAAGGCATAGATAGCCAGATCGCACGTCGGATCCTGCTTTGAAGATTGCAGGCCGTTCGGCGATTGGTGATTCCCGGGAAGCTCCTGATGTCGCTCGTTCTCGAAATGCACGACGGCATCGGCCTCGCGCCTCAGGACCGCGAGTAAAGCAGCGCGCCCGCCATCCGTTCTCGGATACGAGGGCAAAGTATCGATCAGCGCCGTGAGGTAAATCACCGTGCTGCGGAGTTCACCGGGCTCCGGCTCTGTCGCTTGACCGCTGTTCGGCTGGATCTTCTGTTCATCGATCCGCGGTCGAAGCAGGCCGTTTCGGGCGTCGCGGGCGCCGGTCTCGAAAATGACGAATTGGCGGGTGATATCGGCGAAGTTCTGCGGCTGCTGAATCACCGTGGCAAACCCGGCATTGAATGGCTCGGCGTCTTCGAGATCCTCGACCCGCATCTGACCGGGAGAATCGTTTGCGTGCCAAAATCCGCCGTCGCGCCGGCGCGGCTGCGAAATCAGTTGCATCCGCAGATTCGCCGCGGCGTCGAAGTATTTCCTTTGCTGCGTAACCCGGTAGAGAAGCAATAACTCACGCCCGAGTGCGATGTTATCGAGGTTACCCGTATTCTTGTCATATCCGCTGATCGTCCCATCCACGGCGATCAGAGGGTCGACCGCCGACTCGACGTAGCGAAAATACCCTGCGTGGGCCGTGCCGAGCCACTCCTCGTCCAGTGCTTCATGTAACTGCTCCAGGCCGATTCGTTGTGCGTCGCTCGCACCCGCGAATCCTGCCGCCGGCCAGCGCGCCATGGCCGCATTTGCCGATTGCTGCGAAAAGGATGGCGACTGGCCGATTGCCGCACCGTTGCAATGTGCGGGCAGCAATCCGACGACAATACTCAGCCAAATGTTCTTCATGAACTCCAGTCTGCCATTCTCCGCCGGCTCCGCGCCGCTTTTCCCGCCAGCCGGTCAGCAATTCTCCGTGAGGCCGTACGCGGTTATCTGCCAGGTTACTCTCGCTTCCCGGGCTGCGTGGATGCAGAGGTTCACTGTGCTACAGTTGCGCCATGCTGGCAAAGGGCTTGGCAATGTGCGTTTTGGTCGCGGCCCTGCAGCAGACGGCCCCCTCGCCTGTTTCGACCAACCCGTCAACAACGGCAACCGGGCAAAACACATCCCGGCCGGCGAATGCTTCTCCCGCCGTCTCTCCGCCAGCCGTCCGGCAGAATCCCGCGAATGCCGGTGCGGCAGAGCGCACAGCGGGTCAGCTTCAGTCTCCTGCCCGCCAGACGGCTCCGCGCGCCACGCAGCAAACCTCCGCCGCGACCGGCGCGGCCAATCCCGAAGACTGCGGCGGGTTTCCCTGCGACGCCCAGCCCCAGCGCATCGTCGTTGCCAACCCTCCGCCTCCGGCCCAGGCTCCGTGGACGCTGCACGAGAAGATCGCTTGGGCGGCCTATGTGGTCCTGGCATTTCTGGGTTACGCCGGAATCATGCTGGCCCTGTCGCTGCTGAAGAAGATCGAGCGCCAGACCGCTGCCGCGGAGGTCGCGGCCAATGCCGCCCAGACCAGCGCGCAGGCGGCGCTGATGAACGCGCAGGCCATGGTCGTCTCCGATCGTCCCTGGCTGGTTGTCACGGTTGAACCCTCGCCCAACGTCGAGAACGGATTCACCATCAGCGCCACCAATCGCGGTCGCTCGCCGGCGCAGGTCGTAGGCACGGCCGAACAAATGAGAATCGCGGCCGATGAGTCGCGGCTGCCGGAGAAGCCCGAATACGGAAATCGCGAGCCGGCGCCGCCCATGGTTCCCATCATCCTGCTTCACGGCGAGTCGACCGGACTCAAATCGTTCAGTCGCGCCGATGCCCGCGGGCTCTGCGACTCGGACGAACAGTTTGCCCGCATCGAGAATTGGGAAGAGAAGATCTTTCTTTATGGAAGGGTGATTTACAAGGATCTGGCTGCGCCGCCCGGCCAGCAGACCCACCAGACCGACTGGTGCGCCTGGTATATCCACGGCCGTCAACGAAGCGGGCTGGTGATCGGCGGACCGGCCGCTTACAACCAGCACTCGTGATCCCGCCGGCGCTTTCGGCGCGCGACAGAACTCGCCATTTCCTGAAACAGCCGCGCCGCTGAGGAACGATTTCCCCATGTTGCGGGCCACCCTGACAGGGGACCGCCTCAGCCGTTTCCCGCCGCTTCCCCCGGCACCTGCTCCAGCAGCCGCTTCCAGGTCTTCTGGTTTTTGCGAAAGCTTCGTTTCAGATCTTCGAGAATCTTTCCAAAATCCGCGTTCGTGCGCAGGTTGTTCCATGCCGGATTCTTCCGGAACCAGGGATAGTTCTCATTCCCCAGATAGATAGCGCGTCGCAGCCAGTGCAGCGCCTCGGTGGAATCTCCCTCGACGGCAAAGCAGGTTGCCAGGCGATAGGCCATCTCGCTGTCGGCCTCGGCGGCGGCCAACGTCTCGTCCTTCAGCAGCGCCGCGGCCCGAGCCCGGTCGCCGGCCTGCACGTAACACAACGCCAGGGTGGGCACGGCGATGCGCAGCGAATCGTCGTCGTGCACCACGCCTTCCAGGATCCCGATAGCCGCGCTCAGGTTTCCCAGGCGCATCTGCTGGTAGCCAGCCGAGGTGCGCAGCAGCGGATGCCGCGGCTCGAGCGCGAGTCCTTTCTCCAATTCGTCGCCGGCAAGCTCGAGCTGGTTCTGGTAGTGGTATACGCGCGCGCGGTGGTTGTAGAGAATCGCGGCGTTGGCCGGATTCAGCTTGAGAGCCGCGTTGAACTCGCCCAGGGCCTCGTCGTACATGCCATCGCTGCGCAGCGCGATCCCGGCCACCATGCGCACGTTCCAGTCGTTGGCCGCTGTTGCCAGCAGGTCGGCAATCCCATGCCGCGCCGATTCTTTTTCGCCGCGCGACAGCAGCATGTAGATGCGATAGAGATTGGCTTCGGTCGACGCGGGATCGAGTTTGAGCGCTTCGTCGAAGGCGCGGCGCGCGCGCATCACGTGGATCTGCCCGCCGAATCCGTGGCGCACATACTCGAGTTCCGCGATGCCGAGTCCTGTCCACCCTGCCGCAAACGCCGGATGGCTCGCGGTGACGCTGGAGAACAGCGCGTGGGCCCGGTCGAGATCGCCGCGCGAGCCGGTTCGCACCGCGAAGGAGCTGAGCAGCGCGCGCCCCTGCAAATACTGTTCGCTCACCGGTCCCGGCAGCGAGCCATCGCGGGACGCGGCTCTCTGCGCCTCCCCTGCCTGGCCGGTCTCGATTCTCTCCGCCGTGCCCAGTCCGTGCAGCGCGGCAAACACTTCGTTCGAAATCTCGGTCTGCACTGCGACGAGGTCCAGCGAGGGCACGCGAATGGCGCCCCCCGAGCGGATGCTTTGCGAAGTCACGTCGAGCAGTTGCCAGTTCAGATCGAATTCCTGCTCGGAGCGCAGGAAGTTGCCGGCCAACACATACGAAACCAGCATTCTCTGCCCCACGGCGAGCGGATCCATGGCCGCGAGCGGCCGGCCCATCAGCGTGCTCGAGGGCCGCACCACCAGCCCCGGAATCCGCGCCAGCCGGGCGGCGATCGAATCGGCCAGCGCAAATCCGTACAGGGGCGGCGCCTCCGTGGCGCCCAGGTTGGCAAAGGGGAGAACGATCAGCGTGTTTTGCCGCGCGCGCTCGCCCGCCGGCTCGCGAAACCGCTCCGCGAGCATCGACAAAAAACCGGTGGCCCGCTTTTCGGCCTCGGGGCCCGACGTGGGAAGATTCGCTGCCGCATCGCCGGGAATGATGCCCGTCTCCATCCGGAGGGCCTTCATGATCGTCTTCAGCGCCTCGCGCACCTCGGCGGCGCTGGCGTAGCGCGCAGCGGGGTTCTTTTCAAGGCAGGTCGCAATCACGCTTTTCAGCTCGGCGGGGACCTCCGGCACGATCCCGCTCAAATCGGCGGGATCGGAGTATTGGATCGCGCGGATGGCCTGGAAATCCTCCGCGTCGGGCCGCGCGAACGGATACCGCCCGCTCACCAGCTCATACAAAATCACGCCCAGAGCCCAGACGTCCGACTGCACGCTGGAGTGGCCGGTGACAAACTGCTCGGGCGCCATGTAGCGAATCGTTCCTCCTCGCGCCGTGTAGGTCGCCGCCAGCGAAGCGTCTTTCGGCAGGCCCTTTCTGGCCGGATCGAATCCCGCCTCTTCGGGCTGCAAGCGGCGCGCCAGCCCGAAGTCGAGAATCTTCACCAGGCCTCCGTCGGTCAGCATCACGTTCTGCGGCTTCAGGTCGCGGTGAAAGATGCCCAGCGCGTGCGCGGCCTGCAACCCGTCGGCAATCTGAATACCGACCGACAGCACGAGCTGCAAGGTGGCGGGACCCTGCGCGATCAGCCGGTCGAGCGACTGGCCCGGCACGTATTGCATGGCAATAAACCCCTCGCCCCCGGTCTCGCCCACTTCGTAGATCGCGCAGACGTTGGGATGCTCGATGGCCGAAGCCAGGCGCGCCTCGCGCAGCATGGTGGTGCGCACTTGCTGCGCGCTCATCGGACCGGCGCGCAGAATCTTGAGCACGACCGGCCGCTGCAGCAGCGTGTCGTTGGCCAGATACGCCACGCCGCTGCCGCCTGCGCCGAGCTTGCGCACAATTTCGTAGTTTTCGATGGTTTTGCGCTTCATCGCCGGAGCGGTTCCACAATTCATGTACCCGGTTTCGGGCGTTGTCCGAGGTGGGTCTTTCTTGAGGAAAGAGCCACTCGGCTCCTGCAGCTCCGAGGTACGGCAACTGTGGAACCGCTCTACCGCAAGTTTACCGGGCGGCGAATAAAGACGGCGTCAATGCGGAGGATGCGAAGCGATGCATTCCGGATTGAGCGTCAGGCCGATCTGAGCTGACTGAAGATTCCGGGCAGTTCAACGAACAACGGCGTGCCTTTGACTTCGAGCCGGGAAGCTTCGACCCGATCGGCTCCGCGGCACATGCGCCCCGTGCGCGTCTTCGGATCGACGATCCAGACCATTTCCACTCCCATGGCGCGGTAATCCTGCACTCGCTCCTGGGTGTCGGAATAGGTGTCGTCGGGCGAGAGGATTTCAATGACAAGAAGCGGAGGATCGGTCAGGATCTCGGGCTGCGGACCCGCCGCAAGCACGACGAGGTCGGGGATGCGTATGCTCGACGGCGACACCTGAATGCGCTGCCCGGTGCTGCCAATTATGCCCCATGCCTTTTCGTGACTGGCAAACCAGTGAGCCAAAAGCCACTGAACTCTCGCATGCTCCCATTTGCCCACATTCCGCTCCCTGACTTCGCCGTCCACGTACTCGCGGTCGGGCCGATAGCCGGTATCGAGATACTCTTTCAGCGAAATGTGCAGAGTCGTGGCCATGATTGAGCATTAGTATATGGCCGAATCGGATTCGAACGACGCAAAACAGGCTCCCCTGTCGAGAGCCTGTCGCCAGGATCCGCCGTTCGTCAACTATTTCTGGTTGTGCGGCGCTTCGTGTCCATGCGGGTCGTGCATGGCCTGGCCGTGAAATTCCTTGCGATGCCCGGCCGGTTTTTCGCCGCGCTCGGGGTGCGGGCCGTGGTATCCATGGCGCGGATCGTAGTGGTGATCGACGTGGCCATAGAAATGTTCGGGCCCGTGAAACCATGGCCCGGCGCCGACAAAGACGCCGCCAACGAACCACTCCGGTCCGTAGTAGCCGTCGGGCGCGCAATCATAAGGGGGGACCTCATAGTAGCCATAGGGGCAGACCGGCTCAGGCCCAACTGCAACCCCGGCCTGAACGCTGGATTCGTAGGGGTGGCACCCAAGCATGCTGCAGGCTGCGATGATGCCGCCGAGGGCGACCAGCAAACCCATCGATTTCAATTTGTGCATCTCTTTTCGATCTCCTTTGCTTCTCCAAACCTCCCTTCTTAGATGGGAAAGTGCCCCCGCATGTTGTAAGTTCACAGTTCTCAGTTCACAGTTCCCTGTTCCCTCATCCCTTGGTCGCTGGACGCTGGGCGGTTCATCAATGTCCTCCTCGCGCCTCATTTTCGTCCGGCGGCGGGGGCGGCTCCTTTTCCATCCGCACTTGGCCGCGACGGCCGAGGAAGAGCATGATCAATCCGAAGACGAACAGCACCAGCCCCCACCAAAGGTTGGCGTCGATGCCGAGGCTCCTGGCATAGAGATCGATGCGCCCGCGCGTGGCATACCCGAATGAAGTCAGAATGACGCCGGTCAGCGTAAACATCAGGCCAAGAGGAATGCGTAGATCAAGGCTCATCGTCGAGGACTCCTCAGGCAAAGAAAATGTTGATCGCGATGGCTCCCAGCAGCACCGCGATGGCCAGCGTTCCCGGCCGCTTCCACCATGGCAGGTGTGCGTGCGAAGGCATCGGCGTGAGCGACCGCACCAGCCCAACCAGCTCTTCATCCGGCCGCGGCCTGGTCAGCAGACTTACGATCACGGCCACGACGAAATTCGCGCTGAACGCAAAGATGGCTCCCCAGAAGTTCTGCGCCATATCGCTGGGGTAGCGATGGATCACATGGATCCATCCGCCATGAATGCCGGGTAGCGCTTCGATGGGCAGCGTAAGCCCGTGATGCACCATGGCGGCAGCCGTGCCTGCGATCAGGCCCGAAAACGCTCCGTGGCCGGTGGCGCGCTTCCAGAACATGCCCAGCAGGAAGGTTGCAAACAGCGGCGCGTTCACAAACGAAAAGACGAGCTGCAGTGTATCCATGATGTTGTTGAAATTGATCGCCGCGTAAGCCGTGGCGATCGAAAACAGGATTCCGCCGATTGTCGCCCATCGCCCCACGGCGAGATAGTGTC
>JASHQQ010000141.1 GCA_030039035.1 Acidobacteriaceae bacterium
GCATCCGCAGTGGGTGGTCATCGATCTGGCGCGCGCCGAGGACATCGACGCGATCCGAATCGATTGGGCGAATCCGTTTGCCATGCGCTACACCGTGCAGTATTGGGTCGGCGTTCCCGATGCGCTCAACAAGCCGACGCAAGGCGAGTGGGTCGAGTTCCCTGAGGGACGCGTGACCGACGGTAAGGGAGGCAGTCATGTGCAGCGCCTTGCCGATCGCCCCGTGGTCACGCGCTTTCTGCGCATCGTGATGACCGACTCGTCGAATACCTGCGATACGCACGGAAGCGCCGATCCGCGCAACTGCGTTGGATTTGCGATCGCCGAAATCTCCACCGGCAACTTCAATTCGGCCGGCGAGTTTGTCGACCTGATCGAGCACTCGCCCGACCAGGCGCAGACCGCGACGCAGGCATCTTCGGTCGATCCGTGGCACACGGACAAGGACATCGTGGACTCGCGCGTGCAGACCGGCTTCGATCTCTTCTTCACCAGCGGATATACAAACAATCTGCCGGCAATGATCCCCATCGCCATGATCTATGCCACGCCCGAAGACAGCGCCAACGAGCTTGCCTACATTGAAAAACGCGGCTACAAGGTTGCTTATGTCGAAATGAGCGAGGAACCCGACGGCGCCTTCATGGTGCCGGAGGATTACGCGGAGTTTTTCATCCAGTGGGCGGCCGCTCTGCACAAAGTGGACCCGAAGCTGAAGCTGGGCGGCCCGATCTTCACCGGCGAGAACGAGGACATCAAGAGCTGGCCGGACGCCGAAGGGCTCGACTCGTGGCTGGGGCGGTTCATCGATTATCTGCAGGCCCACGGAAGGCTCTCCGATCTCGCCTTCGTCTCGTTCGAGCACTACCCGTTCGACCCCTGCGACATCAACTGGTCCGACCTGTATCGCGAGCCGCGGCTGACCAGGGAGATCCTCGACGCGTGGCGCGAAGACGGCGTGCCGGCGAACGTTCCGCTGATGATTACGGAGAGCAACGTCTCCTGGTCGCTTACCGATCCCATGCAGGGGTTGTTTGCCGGACTGTGGCTGGCCGACAGCGTGGGCTCATTCCTGACCGATGCCGGACCCGGCGCGATGTACATTCACTCGCCCATTCAGCCTGAGCCGCTGCGGCCCGGCTGCCATGCGTGGAGCACCTACGGAAACTTCGTCGCCGACGACAAGCTCGATATCCGGCAGCACACCGCGCAGTATTTCGCCAGCCAGTTGATCAATCTCGATTGGGTCGAGCACGGCGCGGGCATGCATGAACTCTATCCGGCTGCCGCCGATTTCGAAGACGACGCGAACCACAAGCTGATCACGGCCTACGCGGTCAAGCGGCCGGATGGCCAGTGGTCGTTGCTGATCGTCAACAAGGACCCGAGCAACGCGCATGAAGTCGACGTTGCCTTTGAAGATGGGGGCAAGCGAACTCCCGCGCAGTTCATGGGAACGGTGAAGATCGCGACCTTCGGCGCGGCGGAATATGCGTGGCACTCAAACGGCGCGAAGAGCTTTGCCGATCCCGACGGCCCGGCGAAGCACACGACAGTCGAGTGGCACGACGGGCAGAAGATTTCGCTGCCCAAAGCCTCGATCGTCGTCGCCACCGGCAAGGTGAGCGGGCAGTAAGCAACGGTCGTAAGACGGCTGCAAGGACCATAATGTGTGCCAATTTGGCGCGTGAGCAATCTCCCAGGAACCCGCTCTTCGATTTTGTACGGATTTCGTCTCCTCGGTCGATGTTCATTCGGTGATGATCCGCTCTCACCTACTGCCTCAGGGGCCTGGCTTTTCCCATGCGAATGTTGAAACCCACCATCGAGCCCCACACGTTGATGCCGTAATCGTAGTATTTGGGCGTTGACAGGTAGGCGTTGGAGACGTGCTGGAAGGTTCCGCCGGCCTCCACGCTGAATCGGGGATTGAAGTCATAGCGTATTCCGCCGCCATTCATCAACGTGAAGGTCAGATCCTGCCCCTGGGCGTAGCGCACCCCGTCCGGCCCCTTGGCGTTGATATTACCCACTCCGCCGTGGGCATCGAAGTAAGGAACCATCCTCCAGTTCGGGCGAACGAAGTTACGGCGTATTCCAAAGAGAAACGCAAAGTAGCGCGTCTCCGGACCGCGAGGGATGTCCACATAGGACCCGCTGAACGTGTAGTCTGTCGAGCCGCGGAGGATTTTGGGCCAATCGATGTTATCGACCGTCCAGCGGACGGAAGCCATGTTGGGTTCGAGCGTGTAGTGGAGCGGCCACATGGTATACGCGGCGGCGGTCACGAAGTCGTACGGGAAGGGAATGTTGATGGGTTCCCAGCCGCTCTCGAGCGAGAACTCGAGCTTATTCCTGTAAAAGACGTTGCGGTTGAAGTCGCCAGGGCCGTCAAAGAAGAAGAAGTTGTGGATAGGGTGACTCGCCGGCTCCTGACTTTCCGCGAAACGGGCGAAGAGGAGAAGCAAGAGCGCGAAGGGCAGGTATTTTGCACGCATCCCAGGAACTCCCGTACCCTAACCAGCTACCTTTCAAACCCGGATTTATGCAAGCGCTTCTACACCGATCGCAGCGCCTCGACCGGGTCGGCGGAGGAGGCGCGCGCGGCGGGCAAGACCGAAGCGAGCAGCGCCATCGACATCATGAGAATGACGCTCGCGGCGTAAATCAGGGGATCGATGGGGCTGACGCCGAAGAGAAACGAGCGAACCAGCCGCGACACCGCGATCGATCCCACTACCCCGAAGCCGCAGCCGAAGAGCGCGAGCTTTGCTCCGGAGACGAGGACAAGACGCGCAATGCCCGCGCGCTGCGCGCCTAGCGCCATGCGAATGGCGATCTCCTGCGTGCGCAGCGAGACCGAGAATGCCACGACCGCATAGATGCCGGTGACGGCGAGCAGCAGCGCGGCCAGCGCGAAGACGCCGATCAGCCCGGTGTTGAAGCGGCGCGGCGCCTCTGCGAACGCTACAGCCTCAGTGAGCGGGCGTACGCGATTCAGCGCCAGCCTGGGATCGACGGAAGCGACGGTCGAGCGCAAAGTCTCGACCATCTGTTCGGGCGGTAGCGTGGAGCGGAGAACGATGGAGCCGGCACTCTGCGTCGTGAGATGGCCGGGCGGAGTGTCGCCTAAGAGGATCTCCGGCTGCAGCATCGAGCAGTACCATTGATCCGCGCTGGGCTCGTCGCGCGAGCCGATTTTGATGTCGGCCACCACGCCGATCACCGTGGCCCAGGGCATTGGCTTCTTGGGATTGCCCACGTGCATCCGCTTGCCGAGCGCATCCTGCCCGGGCCAGGAGTGTTGCGCCATCGATTGGCTCACAATAATTACCGGCGGCGCGCCGGTGCGGTCATTGGGCGTGAAATCGCGGCCCTCAAGCAGCGGAATGCCGAGCGAGTGGAAGTAATCTCCGTAGACAAGGCCGAACTGCGCGAACTTCAGCTTCCAGCCTTCGGCGCGCTGACCTTCGATCGTATACGCGGCCATGGCCACGGCGTCGGAACCGGGAACGAGAGAAGAAAGCGCGGCCGAAGTCACTCCCGGTTTGGCGGTGAGGCGATCGATCACCTCGCGATTGAACGTGTCGATCGATATTTTGGTGGTGTATTTCTCCTTGGGAAGCTCGTAGTCGGCCATCAGAACGTGATCCGGCCGGAAGCCGGGACCGACGGCGAGCATCTTCTGATAGCTGCGCAGCAGCGCCAGCGCGCTGGTAAGGAGCACCAGCGCGACGGCAATCTCGGCCGCGACGAGCGAAGAACGCAGCCACGCGTGGCTGGAGGAACCGCTGCTGGTGCGGGCGCCGTCGTTCAGGTTCTCGAGCACGCTCGTGCGTATGGCGGCGAAAGCCGGCGCAAGACTGCACAGAACGCCGGTGGCAACCGCGAGCAGTATCGCGAAGCCGGCGACGGCTGGATCCATGCGGATGGAATCGATGCGGGGCATGGACTCCGGCAGCCAGTGAACCGCGAGGCGAATCGCCGCAGCGGCGGCGGCAAGGCCCAGCAGGCCCCCGGCGACACTGAGCGCAAGGCCTTCGGCGAGCGATTCGCGAACCATGACTCGCGCTCGCGCTCCCAGCGCCAGGCGGATAGCGGCTTCGCGCCGGCGGCGGATGGCGCGCACCAGCAAAAGCGTGGCGACGTTGCCGCAGGCGATGAGCAGCACGACGAGCACGGCGAGAAAGAGCGCGCGCAGCAGCGGCCGCGCTTCGGCAACGGCCAGGTCGCGCAGCGTCTGCGCGTCGCCGCGAAGGCGCAACGCGGACATCGCCGGAGGAAAGTCGCGCATGATCTGGCGGGCTACGCGATCGGTGTCCTGCGCGGCCTGCGTGATGCTCACTCCCGGTTTCATCCGGCCAACGAGACGATATCCCCAAAAGCCTTCCTCGGCATCGGAAAGCTCTTCGGGCGTCAGGCTCAAAGGCGTCCAGAGCCGCGCTTCGTTGAACTCAAAGCTGCGCGGCATCACGCCGATGATCGTATAGGTCCGGCGATTGAGCACGATGGCGCTGCCCAGGACGTGAGGGTCGCGATGAAAGCGCGTCGTCCACAGGCCGTAGCCGATCACGGCGAGCGGCGCGTGCGCGTCCTCTTCTTCGCGCGTGAAGACGCGGCCGAGGATTGGCTCGACACCGAGCGTGGGAAACATGGCGGCATTCAAGCGCGTGGCCTGGACCATCGCCGGCACGTCACCGCCGGAGAGCTCGTAGCGCGCATTGATGTAGCCGGCCAGCGACGAGAACGCCGTGGCAGATTTCGTGTAGGTGGCGATCTCGCGCGCGGTTACACCGATGCCGGGATTGTCGCCGAGATGATCTCCGAACTGGACCAGCCGGCCGGGATCGCGGAACGGCAGCGGGCGAAAAAGAACTCCCTCGACGAGCGAGAAGATCGCAGTGGTCGCGCCGATGCCAAGCGCCAGCATCAGGACGATGGTGAGGCTGAAACCCGGCGACTTGCCAAGCAGCCGGAGCGTGAAGCGAAGTTCGCGCAGAGGGTTGGACATCCGAAGGCTCCTCATTGGGAGAGTTACGAGCATCGGCGTACTTCGATTGAACTACGGAAGGAGCGAGCCGGCAAGTCAGCAGTTCAGCACGTGGCGCAGGAGCTTGCGACGTCGTCAATGGGCGCGGTTTCATAGGCCGGGGAAACTCGAATTCTGGCGGGGTTGTGAAAGGGCACGACTTCAGTCGTGCCGAATAGGCCCTCTATTCTTCAAACTCTTCGCGGGCTTCAGCCCGCGAAGAATCGCCACTGCGCGCCCACGCGATAGGATGAGTCTTTGGAGCAACCGATGGCGCGAGCATTGGATGGCGCGGCGATCGCCGCTGCGATCAAGGCCGAAGTGGCCGAAGAGGTGAAGCGGCTCGCCGCCCACGACATTCGGCCGGGTCTGGCCGCGGTGCTCGTCGGGCATATACCGGCTTCGGAGATCTACGTCCGCAGCAAGGTGCAAACCTGCGGCGAACTGGGCCTCTACAGCGACCTCATCGCGCCGCCGGAGACCGTGACCACCGAAGAGATGATGGACGTTATCGCCAGCCTGAACGATCGCGATGAGGTCGACGGTATCCTGATTCAACTGCCTCTGCCCAAACAGGTCGACACCAAGGCGCTGCTCGATGCGGTTTCGCCGGCGAAAGACGTCGACGGCTTTCATCCCGTGAATGCGGGCAAGCTGCAGGCTGGCCGGCCGGCGCTGGCGCCCTGCACGCCGGCGGGAATCATCGAGATCCTCGACCGCAGCGGCATTCTCATCGAAGGCCGGCGCGCGGTTGTCGTCGGCCGCAGCGACATCGTCGGCAAGCCGGTGGCCATGCTGCTCCTCAACCGCCACGCGACAGTGACCATCTGCCATTCGAAGACGCGTGACCTCGGCGCGGTGACGAGCGAAGCCGACATTCTCGTCGCCGCCATCGGCCGCGCAGGCTTCATCACGCCGGAGATGGTCTCCCCCGGCGCAACCGTCATCGACGTGGGAATCAATCGAATTACAGAGCAGGCCGATTTCGACCGCTTCTTCGCCGGCAACGCCAGGCGCGCCGAGAGCTTCGCCAAGCGCGGTTCGACGATCGTCGGCGACGTGCATCCGCAGGCTTATGAGCGGGCCGGAGCCTACACGCCGGTGCCCGGCGGCGTGGGGCCGCTCACCATTGCCATGCTGATGTCCAACACCGTGCGCGCGGCCAAAATGCGGCGAGGATTGTAAGACCATGCTTCGCGTCGGCCTGACCGGCGGTCTGGGCAGCGGCAAGAGCACCGTCGCCGCGCGGCTGCGCGAGCTGGGCGCGCAGGTCATCGAAGCCGACGAACTGGGCCGCAAGCTGATGGAACCCGGCCATAATGTGTACGACGAGATCGTGCGCAAGTTCGGGCCGCAAGTTGTCGGCGCCGATGGACGGCTGAACCGGCGCAAGCTCGCGGAGATCGCTTTCGCCGGTGGACGGCTCGACGAGCTGAACGCCATCGTGCACCCGGCGGTGATTGCGGCGCAGCATGAGTGGATGGATGGCGTCTTCGCGCACGATCCGGATGCGGTCGCGGTGGTCGAGTCGGCGCTGGTCTTTGAAGTGGAGCGCGACGCCCGCGCGCGCGGCGAAACCGAAGGCGTGCTGGCGGATTGGCGCAACCGCTTCGACCGCGTCATCGTGGTCACCGCACCGGATGAACTGAAGATCGCGCGCTATTTGGCGAAAGTAAACCCGTCCGGCGAGGGCCGCGCCGCGATCGAAGCCGATGCTCGTGCGCGTCTTGCGCGCCAGATCCCCGATGACGTCAAGGCCGCGCGCGCCGATTTCGTCCTCGACAATTCCGGTGACATGGCCTGGCTGCGGCGCCAAGCCGGAGCGATCTGGCAGCAGCTCCTGGGGCGGTAATCCGCCGGCTCCATGAACTTTCGATCCGATTCGGGCTGATTTTGGCCCCAATTCGCGCCTGAGCCGGTTCGGGCCCGAACCTTTTGAGTGACTGTTTCGTGTTAGCGACGAACTTCGAAATGTCCCGTAAGATTGGGGGGACCCCATCTCTCCCAGTGAGGCATTTCAGATGAAACAGCTCTTCCGTTGCCCTGCGGTCCGCCTGTCCCTCGCTTTGCCGATCCTGGCTCTCTTGGCTTCCGGCGCCACACGGCGCCTGCATGCCCAGGATCCCGATCTGCGGCAGAACCCTCCCCAGGTCCAGAAGGCGCTGGAGGAAGGTTTCGAGCGCGGTGAAGGCGACGAGAGCGATTTTGTGCGCAAGCGCGAGAAGTGGTTTCACGATCAGCGCGCCTACCCGCACAAGACGATCCCCATGGGCATTCGCCAGCAGGCGATCAAGGATCGCGACCGCAAGACCGCGCTCGAGTCATCGGTGCGCGCAAGCCTGGCGCATTCCCAGGCCGCGCCCCCGGAGCCCTCGTGGAAACTGATCGGACCGCAGCCGGTTTCGTTTTACGGCCTCGACTCGGGCCGCGTGACCGCGCTGGCGATTGATCCTGCCAATCCGAACATCATCTACATGGGCGGCGCCGAGGGCGGCATCTGGAAGAGCACGAACAGCGGCGAAACATGGGCGCCGCTCGGAGACAGGCAGGTTACGCTGGCCATTGGCGCGATCGCGATCGATCCCAACAACCCGAACACCGTATACGCGGCCACGGGCGAAGAGAATTTCTCGCTTGACAGCTATTACGGAGCCGGCATCCTCAAGTCGACCGACGGCGGCGCCACCTGGACGCAGCTTCCTGGCAGCTTCACAGATAACCCCTGCGGCGGCGACTGGATCGGCGGAATTGCCGTGCAACCCGGCAACAGCAGCGTGTTGCTGGCCGCGGTGGAAAGCTGCTACTACGGCCAGGCCGGCATTTATCGCTCGGTGGATGCCGGACTGACCTGGAGCGCGGTCTATGTGCCCACCAATGCCTGGACTCCCGGTACTTCGGTTCTCTTCGATCCCGCCAACGGCCATACCGCCTACGCCGGCCTGGACTACGGAACGGTCATCAAGTCCACCGATAGCGGACTGACCTGGAGCGTTTCCGCCGGCAGCGGAACGAATGCGCTTCCCAACCAGAACGTGGGTCGCATCGCGCTGGCGATCGCTCCCTCGAATTCCTCCGTCCTCTACGCCGCGCTGGCCGACACTGCCAACAGCGACCTGCTCGGCCTGTACAAGACCACCGACGCCGGCGCGAACTGGACGCAGCTCACCAACACCCCGGACTTTTGCTCCACGCAGTGCTGGTACGATATCGTGCTCGCCGTCAGCCCTACCAATCCCAACTTCGTCGTTGCCGGCGGCGTCTATACCTACCATCCGGGCGGGAGCGCCATCATGACCTCCTCGAACGGCGGAAACACCTGGGTAGACCAGTCGCCCGGCCTGCATCCCGACACTCACGCGCTGGCCTTTACTCCTGACGGCTCGAAGCTCTACGTCGGCAGCGACGGCGGCGTGTGGAGCACCACGAGTCCGGCCGCGAACGCGATTTCGTGGACGGATCTGAACGAGACTCTCGCCATCACGGAATTCTATCCCGGTCTTTCGATGGATCAGGGCAATCTGGACCACAGCTACGCCGGGACGCAGGATAACGGATCGGAACGCTATTCGGGTTCGCTCGGGTGGCCCACGGTGGCGTGCGGAGACGGCGGCCCCACGGTCATCGACTATGCGGTCACGACCACAATCTATGTCAACTGCATCCAGCTCTCGCTGTACAAATCCGCCAACGACGGCGCCGACTGGAGCCAGATCACGTCGGGTTTCGAGCCCAACGACCGCACGGCGTGGGTTCCTCCCCTGTCCATCGATCCGGAATACCACGAAACGCTCTACTTCGGCACGTATCGCGTGTACCAGACGCTGAACGGCGGTGCGAGCTGGAACGCGATCTCCGGCGACCTGACCAACCCCAAGAACACCAGCCACAATGGAACCCTGAGCACCCTTGCCGTGGCGCGATCCGACGACAACACCCTCTATTCAGGGTCCGATGACGGCGAGATCGAGGTCACGCGCAATGCACGCTCAACTTCCGGCGCCACGTGGAAAGGCGTGACCAGCGGACTGCCCGACCGCGCCGTTACATGGATCGCCGTCGATCCGGCGTCCGCGGCCACGGCTTACGCGGCATTCAGCGGCTTCACCGGATTCGGCGACAATCTGGGTCACATCTTCAGGACCACGAATGCCGGCTCGTCGTGGACAGACATTAGCAGCGATCTTCCCAACACGCCCGTCGATGCGATCCTCGTCGACCCCGACGACCCGGAAGTCCTCTTCATCGGAACCGATATCGGCGCCTTCTACACCACCACCGGAGGCGCAAGCTGGTCGGCTCTTGGGCAGGGACTCCCCAACGTTGTGGTCACCGGCCTCGGCCTGCACGAGAGCTCGCGTACCCTTCGCGCCACCACGCATGGGCGAAGCGCCTGGGATCTGAACGTGGCCACCTTGCTTCCCGTGCCCACGATCTCGTCCGTCACTCCGGCGACCATCGATGCGGACGACAAATCGACCCTGTTGACGGTGACCGGATACCAGTTCAATTCGAAGTCAATCGTGGTCTGGAACGACAGCGCCATCCCGACCACCTACGTTTCCGGCACCGAGGTCAAGGCGACCATCCCCGCGGCCGATCTGACCAAAGGCGGCACGGTCTCGGTCGGCGTTATGAACGGCGCGGGAGGAAAGCTGTCGAACCTCTTCGCGATTACGGTCGACAACCCCAAACCAAAGCTCACGTCCATCTCGCCCTCTACGGCCATTCACGGCGCCGCCAGGCTGACGCTGACCATTGCTGGTCAGAATTTCGTGAGGACGTCGAAAGCGCTCTGGAATGGCGGGGCGCTCGCCACAACCTGGGTGAGCCCGGCGAAGCTTACGGCTGTAGTGCCGGCAACCGATCTCGAGAAACCGGGAACTGCGGAAGTCACGGTGGTCAACCCCGCTCCGGAAGGAGGCGCTTCCGCGGCGACCCGGTTCACGATCCAATAGGGAATCGCGCCGTGAACGGCGGCGAGGCCGGCGCAATGCAGCCCCGCGCTCCGGTTGGCGGTTGGCGATGGTGCCCGGGAACGGGAGCAACAAATCGTCGGCTCCCGGTTCATTAGAATGAGAGAGGAATGGTCGCGGGGAACTCCCGGGGAACGCGGGTTGCCGCGTCGCCGTATCCATTTACGTGTCACAGCTCGATGCCGGGCCGCGCGCGCCTTGGCGCCAAACCCGGCGGATGGCTGCCGCCAAGGTTCAAAAAGCAATGAGATTGCGTCAGTTACTTCTGGTGATTCTTCTGGTTGGCGGCTTCTGGCTGCTTACCACACACCCGCCGGATTTCCGCCGCCTGTCGCTGTCGAATGTGGCCGGGCGCAGTTCCGGTCTGCATCTGACCGAGGCCAATGCGGCCCCGGAATACGATTCCGAAGAGCAGAACAATATTGCCGTGTACAAGCGCGTCCTGCCATCGGTCGTCAACATCACCGCGCGCGCGCTGGTATTCAACTTCTTTTACGGTTCTGTTCCGCAGGAGGGCCAGGGTTCCGGATTCATCCTCGATCATGAAGGCCACATCCTCACCAACTATCACGTGATCGAGGGCGCCAACCGCGGCATCCAGGTGACACTCAGCGGCAGACGCAGCCCTTTGGCAGCGAAAGTGGTCGGCACCGACAAGCTTCATGATCTGGCGTTGCTGCAGATCGATGCGCCCAATCTGCAACCGGTCACGCTGGCCGATTCGAGCCAGCTTGCCGTCGGACAAAAAGTCTACGCGATCGGCAATCCCTTCGGCTTGAGTGGCACCATGACTCGCGGCATCATCAGCTCCATCCGTTCGATTCGCGGCGAGGAAGGCGCGCCGATCGAGGACGCGATCCAGACCGACGCGGCCATCAATCCGGGCAACTCCGGCGGGCCGTTGCTCAACTCGCAGGGCGACGTCATCGGCATCAATACCATGATCGCGTCGAACGGCGCCGAGCAGAGTTCGGGCATCGGCTTCGCCATTCCCATCAACACCGCCAAGGCCGTGTTGTCCGACCTGACCCGCTATGGCGAGGTGCGGCGGCCGTCGCTGGGCATCGTCTCCTATCCCATCGGTCCCGACCTCGCAGGACAGATGGGGCTGGCGGCCGATTCCGGCGTGCTCATCCAGCGCGTCATTCCCGGCGGCGCGGCGGAACGCGCGGGCCTGCACGGCGGCAACGAGCAGGCCTACGTGGGCAACACTCCGGTGATGCTCGGCGGCGATCTGATCGTGGCCATCGACGGCCAGCAGGTCACCGGCCCTCAGGACATCAACGTGATCATGGACAAGCACCAGGCCGGCGACACCATCGGTGTGACCGTCTATCGCGGCCGGCGCCGCATGACCTTCCGGCTCATTCTCGGTGAAGCGAGGGCGGCGAATACATAAGCGGTCGCGGTTACTCACGGCTCCGCGGTATCACGATCCTGCTTCACGACAAATCACTTTTGCGTCTGGGCCGAGATCTCTTCCACGGTTTGCCGGATGGCCTTGCCGCGGCTCATTCCTTTCGCGGTTTGATAGAAACACAGCCGCTCGAAGACTTGCAGGTATCGTTCCGCCAGGCGAGCCGGGCGCATCGATTCCAGATGCGCAGGCGCCGCGTTGCGATAAGCGATCGTCGACGCAGGATCGGCGAGGACTTTCCCGATCAGCTCGGCCAGCGCCTCGCTGTCGCGCATGGGGAAGGTCAGCCCGCACGGGCCAACCACGTCGGGTAGTCCGCCGGCACGGGATGCCAGCACCATGCACCCTGCCGCCAGCCCCTCCAGCGTGACAATGCCGAAAGCCTCGCGATACACCGAAGGCACCACCATGATCTTGTGCTGCCGCAGGACAGGGTGCGACTCGGCTGGCGACATCCGGCCCCGGAATTCCACGGGCACGTCCAGATTCAGCCTTGCGGCATACCGCTCGAGTTCGCCGCGCAGCGGTCCGTCGCCGATGATCGTCGCCTGGATCGCCCGGCCTCGTTGCCGCAAACGGCCGATCGCATCGAGGAGAACCGGGACGCCCTTTTCCCTCACCAGCCGTCCCAGAAAAACAACGTCGCGTGGACGGTCCGCAATCTCCGGCCCGAGGTCGATCTCGCCGGGCAGCGGATTGGGAATCGTCAGAGCCGGCATCTTCAGGTCGCGCGCCAGCGCCCGGTTCACGGCGATGTTGAGCCCGAACCGGCAGAAGAGAAGCCGCACCCGGTTGCGGGCGCTTGCAACGCCATCCTGCGATTCCTGCCAGAGCTGATGGGTGATCGTGTGCGGCTTGCCGCGGAGCAGGACCGGAATCTGATAGTGCAGCGAAAGGCCGCAGACGGCGCACAGATCGGCCCAGTCGATGGCCTCGTTCAGCTTCGCGCGGCCCGGCCGGCGCAATACGCCATGGTCCACGTCTTCGGGCATCACGGCCTCGATCTCCGTGACCACGCGCACTTCATGCCCGCGCGCCGCAAGCGATTCGCGCATCAGCGATGTGAAGGTTTCGATCCCGCCCGTGGCCGGCGGATACGTGTAGCTCATCAGGAGAAGCTTCACGGCCGCGATCCGACCCCGGTTCCGGCCGCGACTCCGACGGCCCTCAATGCCGGAAGAAGAGTCTCGGCCATCGCATGCGCCGATCGATTCCGGACGTAGTGCTCGTGTCCCGCGCACGCCGCCGCCTGCAGGCGATCACGCAACGCTGAAGACTGCGGTGGAAGTGCGAGCACCTCCCCGGCGCTGAGCGGCCAGCTCCCTGGCTCGCGCGACTCGTCGGCCGGAAATAGCAGGATGGCCATGGCATGGGCCTGATATGCCGCAAAAATCCCGGATTTGCCGCGAAGCAAGTATGGATAGGCCAGGGCCCCGACGACGCTGTCCTCAAGCAGTTGGCTGGCGGCGGCGACGTTGAGCGTGCCGTACCTCTTCAGCCGCCGACCCAGCCGCCGGGCGACATGTGCCTCGAGCCATGCGGCATCCTCTATCGGTCCGATGTCCGCAACTTCCTCGATGCCGAGATGCCTGACGACGCGCTCCAGCGAATCCAGATGATTCGCATACAGCTTCCGGCGGGTGACGAAACGGCCGAAGACGGCGAGCCTGCGCGTTCTCTCATCGAGATGGCGCGGATGTTCCGGCTCTCCGGCGTTCGAACAGATCCCGATCAGGCGGGCGGGATGGCCTCCGCGATACTGCTTCCCGATCAACGAAAGGAAATCCTCGCTGGAGGTGAATGCAAATTCGCTGGCCGCCAGCACCCTCTGGAAGATCCTGCGCTGCACCCACGAAGTGAACAGGGTTCGCGAGAAGATTCCGGGCAGCGCGTAAAGCTCGTGAAACAGCGTGATCAGCCGTCCGCCGCGGCGGGTAAAACGCTCCAGACATCCGGGAAGCCAGACCGGTGTTCCCTGCGTCGAAAAGCCGTACGGCACGTAATGAAGCAGCAGCACGGGAGCTGTGCTTGCCGAAGCCGCCATGCGGTCGAGCGATGAATTCACGGGACCCGCGCCCGTACCGGAGACCCGCTCCAGCATATATGGAAAGTCTTCGTCGATCGCGATCACAAATTCAGGCCTGGGCGGGTTGTAAACAAGGAAGCCGCCGCGAATCCCGTACTCCCGGCAAAGTGCGTTGCCGAGATTCAACGCGGCCTCGCCCACGCCATCCACATCGGGACGAAACCGCGCCACCAGTTGGATGAGCCGCGCAGGTTGTCCGGGCATTGGCTCGTTCACCATTCACTCCCGGAGCTCGAGCCCGCGTGCGTGCGCATCGTCGTCCGGCGGTTCTCCAACGGGTTTCGGGCGATTCGGATCCGCCGCGGAGGCCCGCCTCGCCGGATCGCGATGCACAATCGGCAAATCGCCCCGCGGCGAGGGGAAAACCGCCTAGCCGCGCCCGGAGCCGACAGGCTGGGACCTCTCCACAACCGTACTGCTGCTGCTCTTGCTGCTTCCGCCGTTCGAGCCGTAGTAGCCGTGCTTGTCTCCGTAACCGCCATAGTACGACTGCGATTGCGGCACGGCATTGACGACGACGGCGACCTGCTTGTCGGGAAACTTCTTCAGCTCTTCGCGCAGGCGCCGCAGAGCCCGCCGCTGCGCCGTGCCCACGCGGGCCACCAGCAGGATGATGTCGAGCAACTGCGCCACGATCAACGCGTCCGTTACCAGCAGCGCCGGCGGCGTATCGATCAGGACGATGTCGTAATGGCGCCGCGCCCACCCGATCAGATCGTCGAGGCGTCCCTGGGCGAGCAACTCCGAAGGAAACGGCGGGATCTCCTGCACCGGCATGACGTACAGCCCCGAAACGGCTTCGATCGGCTGGATGCACTCCTCGGCGATCATCGTCGGATCGCTCAGGTAGCGGCTCAACCCCGGTGCGGACGGCATCGGCAGCCGGAAGCGTTGCGCCAGCACCGGCTTGCGCAGGTCCGCATCGATCACCAGGACGCGCTTGCCCTGCTGGGCGAAGGTGACGGCAAGGTTCAGCGCGGTGGTCGATTTTCCCTCGCCCGGGCCGCAACTGGTAAAGCCTATGACCTTGGATTCCCGGCTCACCGGCATCAGGTTCACCGACGTGCGCAGAATCCTGTACGCCTCGGCTCCCGCCGAGCGCGGCGCGTTGATGGTCGCCAGAGGCTGCAGCACCGTGGCGGAGGAATCGGGCGGCTCCAGCTTGTAGACCGGAACTGCGGCCAGAACCGGCAGCGCCAGCGCCTCCTCGATCTGCTCCACCGTCTCCACGGTGTCGCTCAGCGCGGAAACGACTCCCACGATCAGCAGCGAAAACAGGAATCCCACGCCGAAGCCGGCTATGGTGTTGAGCAACACCCGCGGGCGCGAGGGCAGCGTGGGAATATCGGCCACCGACATGCGATTGGTTTCCTGCGTCTTCAGCCCGGATTCGATGCCGCCGGCGCCGAGCAGGGTGAGCAGCGAGTCATAGAGCGCCTGATCGGTGACGTATTGCGCCTTGGCCTCCTCGAAGCGGACCACCTCGGGGCTGAGCCCCTCGGCCTTCGCCTTCACGGCATCGATGCTCTTTTCGATCTGCTCGTCGGCTTCATTGGCGGCGTTCACGTTGTTGAGCGCCGATTTCAGTACCTTGGCGCGCGCATCCATCAGGCCTTTCTGCAAGCCCACAATCTGCTTGTCGAGCTCGCGCAACTGAGGATAGCCGGGGCCGAATCGTTCGCTGAGCCCCGTCCTTTGGGCCTGCAGCTCCGACAACTGCACGCTCAGGGTCGACAGCACCGTTGCACCCGGTGCGGTCGAGGGCGCAAACGTATCCACATCGCCCGTCTCAAACTCGTGATATTCGGCTTCGTTGAGGAACTTCTGGGCTTCCGCCGTGATCTCCGCGCTCATCAACCCTTCGAGCTGCGATTGCAAAAGGCTGGTCTCGCCCGTCGCGCCCTGGCTGAAGACACCGAGCTTCAGTTCCTGGTCGAGGACTTCCCTCTGCTCGCTCTGTACCTTGTCTTTCAGCGTGTCCAGCTCCGTGCCCAGCCACTTCGAAATCTCCTGCGAGCTCTGGTACCGGTAACGGAAGTTCACCTCCATGTAGGAGTCGACAATGGTATTGGCGACGGCCATGGAAAGCGCGGGAGACCGGCTGCGAAACGTGACCGAAATCAGTTCCGACTTGGGGATGCGGTCCACGCTCAGGCTGCCGAGGAATGCGCCCACGAGCATGTTGCGCGTGAATGGATTGCTGTCGATATCCGTCTTCCCGGAGGGGTTGAAGAGCTTGTTGTGCAGCAGATCGAGCTTGGGATCCTTGATCACCTTCAGGGCCACGTCGCGCGATTGCAGCGCGATAATCTGTGTCGCGATCTTCAACTCGTATTCGTCGCTGGCTCCGATCGAGGCGCCCAGGCTCAGGGTCCCATGCTGGTCCACCTGGATCATGGCGGTGGCGTCATATAGTTTGGGCTGTTGCTTCGACCATATGTAGACCGCAACGGCGCAGCCGAAACTGAGCCCCAGGATCAGCCATAGAAACTTCCTCGCCACGCGGATAAAATCCGCGAGCACAAGGGTCTTGTTCTCGGCCGCCTCGGGGGCGAATTCGGGTTGGTTGACTGTCACAATTACCTCTTCTTCGACAACGGAAGGGGGGCTGGCGCAACCGGCTCGTGCCGGAACAGCAGCGCACCCAGAATCAAAGCACTCCAGAAAAACTCCTGCGTGGCCGTCACGGGAGCCGAATGGGTCAGGTCGCCCGCCATGATAATGGGTGCCGCGGCGAACGCCAGCGGAACGGCATGGGGCAAATTATGCCCCAAAGGAAGCCGCAAGGCGCGAAACCCCGCCAGCACCAGCCAAAGCCCTGCCCAGTCGCGCAACAGCACCAGAACCGTCCCCGTATACGTTCCCATCTCCTGAACGATCCGGATCGACTCGTTTTCCGACAGAACGAACGCCACATGGCCCGGGTTTGCCGCGGGAATACCCACGCCGATGCCGACTCCCAGCCCGCTGTAACCGGCGGCCCAGGTAAAGGCCGTGAACATCTTGTCGATTCTGTCCTCGATACCCTGCTGTTGTCCCTCGCCGCTGAAGCGGTCGACCACCGACTGGAAGCTCGCCGGCGCGGCAAAATAGCTGACCACGACCAGCACCGGCAGCAGAAGAATCACCGCGGAAAAGCGCACGATCAGTCTCACGTTGCGGGTCACGATCACCGCCGCGAAACCGCCCAGGAAGGCCAGCGCCGCCAGCATCACGGCCACACGCGAGCCGCTGACCAGCGTGGCTACGATGGCGCTCATGGTGCAGATGATCAGCATGGCCTTGGACTGAAAACTGCGGCGCTGTGGCGCCAGCAGCCATTCGCCCATCACCAGCCCCACCACGAACCCGCACCAGATCGCGTAGGAGACCGTGAAGTTGAAGGTTCCCGTCGCGCGCACGTGATCGCCGCTCAGGCCGCCCAATCCTGTGTCTTCTCCCGCCGATGTGCGGTTGATCCATGCGCCCTTCGGCGCGCGGGATTGCAGCGCCGCCATCAGCGCCATGGGCACGGTGATCAGCATGTTCCAGCGGATGAACCGCCGCCGGTGCTTGAAGTTGAAGCACACCGGCGCGAGAAACAGGATGGGCAGGTAATAGACGTACTGGTGCAGGCCCATGACGGCGGTCCGCAACTGCAGATCGCCGAAGATGACCTGCAGCGTCGTCTGGATGGCAAGGACGGCGCTCACCAGCAGACACATCCACGCCAGCCTGCCCCCCCAAACCAGACCCTTCCAGAGCGCATAGATGTAGGCGAGGGTCAGTGGCACGTCCTGGATGAGGTAAAGCGCGGCGACGCCGGGAAAGACCCATTTGCGCAAGGCGCCCTGCAGGAGGACGCAAATCCAGGTGGCCATGAAAAGGTTCGCCAGAACATCCCGGCTGGTCCGCCGGGTGCGCGGCTTGGCCGCGCGCGGCGCTGCTTGGGTCAATGTTGCCAACTGCTTGACTCATCCTTCCGCAAAGGCACGATTTAGTAACTCTTGACGACGTTCACCAGACTCAGCGCGTACAGCGACGAATTCAGCCAGGTGTTTGCGACAACCTTGAGGTTGCTCCTGGGGAGGAATACGATGTCGTCGGTCTGAATGAGGGGATCGGCGACCTTGCCATCGTGCAGCTTGGCCAGATCGACCATGATCTCCTCCCGGCGCCCGCTCACATTGCGGAGAATTCGCGCCTTGGAAAGCTCGGCCTCAAGGTCGGGTCCGCCCGCTACCGTGATGGCCTGCAGCAGCGTCATGTGCTGGGTCCCGGTAATGGGATAAATGCCCGGATGGTTGAACTCGCCCAGCGCAAAGAAATTTCCCGCCTGGACCACGCTGACGATGTCTCCCGGGTTCACCGTCGTATTCATTCCCCGCATGTCCAGCCCCGTGCGGTCCAGCTCGACATCGACCGGCGGCGAGCCGTCATGATGCGCCACCAGTACGTGGTAGTTGACCGTGGGGTTCAGCGCGCCCGCTTGCGCCAGAACATACGAGAGCGGAGCCGGCGAAAACAGCGGGATCGTGTGCGGCACCAGCACCGAGCCGATCAGCATCACCGACAGGTTGCGCGCGCTCGTGACCGTCAGCTCGACCTGCGCCGATCGGACGACCTGTTTGGCCGCAAGCGCGTCGATGACTGCCTGCTGGGCCTCGTCGGGCGTGAGCCCTTCGACCTTCACAAAGCCGGCATAGGGAACATAGATGTTGCCCCCGGGAGAGACCGACAGATCGACCTTGCCTTGAAACTCGGGAAAATCGAGAAAATAGGCCGTCAGCGTGTCACCGGGCATCAATCCCAGGGGCGACCCCGAGGCGGGCTGCTCCGCCGCCGGCGGCGGGGTGACGGCCGTAGCCTGCTGTCCGCGAACCGTGCAAGGAATCAATATTGGAAATGCGAGTACGGCAAGGAGTTTTGGCACTGTCAACTTAACCTCTGTCTGGACGCCGGCAGGGACTGCGAAACCACCTCAGGATCCACGGGGGTAACCTCATCATATCACCGGGACTGCTCTCGCTGAGTGGACGCTGACCCAATACTGACCGCTCACGGGCAAAGCTCGCTTGCTGTAACTCGGACGGCGCCGGCGCCACAAATATGTTCCAACACCGGCGAAATGGCGAGTGCGACCGCGGTTGCGCAGCGCCGTCGAGCCGCGTCCCGCCATGCGTCGCAAAAATCTCTCCGAACCCCGTGCGGCGATCGGGTTCCTGGGCCCGTGAACGAACGAGTCCGCGACAATGAGGCGCGGCCCTTTTTTGCACGGCTGCGGTCGACCTCCCGGCAACTTCCCGCGAAAGAACCAGTATATCGTTTGCGTCGTTCGCGCCTCGGAGCAACGCCGATCCACCGGCTTGTGTCCTGGTTGGATGAAAAAACGGGAAATCCGTGTACAGCTTATCCGAGACCCAAAGCCCGGTACACCGCCGCCGCGGCGTTGGCCAGATCGTAGCGCCGCCGGTAGGCATCGAGACCGCGTTGCCGCATCTCCGCCCGCTCGGTGCAACTCATGGCCAGGAAACGCTCAATCAGCCGCCTTGTCCCCTCCAGCGTGTCGGCTTCCACCAGGCCGGCGCCGTCCGCCACAACGTCCGGTGCGATGTTGACCTGGTCGCTGATCAATGGGATCGTGCCGCAGGCCAGCGCGTCGGCAACGGCGATGCCGAAGTTCTCCTGGTGCGACGGCAGGACGAAGGCCTCCGCCCCGTAGAACGCGCCCCACTTCGCATCGCCTCGCAACATGCCCGTCCAGTGGACGCGGCCGGCAATGCCGAGCCGGGAAGCCAGCGCTTCGAGCTCCGGACGCATCCCCGTCTGGTCCGGTCCGGCCATCGCCAGCAGGCGGTCGCCCCGAGCCGCCTGCGCGAAGGCCTCGATCAGCAGGTCGCAGCCTTTCTTGGGATGAATACGGCCGAGAAAGAGGAGATACGGCCTGCCGGCAAGCGCCGGAAACTGCGCGAAAAACGCCGCCTTCAGCGCGTCCGGATCGCCTTCCGGACCCAGCGTTCCGTAGGGAACCACCACGCCGCGAAAGCTGCGCCCGGGAAAACCCCGCGCGGCATTGCGTTTCTCCTCCTCGCTGGTGAAGCAGACCGCCTGCGCGCGCGCCAGATTGCGCCGCTCGCTCAGGAACCAGTAGACGAGCTTCTTGAGGTGCTTGAGCGGATATCGGCGCATGAAGTACGGGTCGAGCATGCCGTGGGCGAAGATCACGTAAGGCTTGCGGCCGGCGAGCACGCGCCGCGCCACGACGCCATGAAACTGCCACACGCCGTTGACGATCACGCCGTCGAATCGCGCAAAGTTGGCGCGCAGCCAGTCCTCCAGCTTCGGCGCGTAACCATAAATGCCCGCGCCCGGCCCGCATGCGTGTACCGGGCAATTGGCGCGCTTCCCCAATCCGCTCTCCGGCGCGTCCAGCGTGGCCACTTCGACTTCGTTCCCCGCGCGCTGATGGGCCAGCACAAACATGCGCACCGCCTCCGGCGGACCGCCCCCCTCCGGATTCAGGGTGTGCACCATGTGCAGGAGACGCATGGGATCATCCTATAGCGCGAACGGAGAACCCTCGCGAGCGTCCACCTCGCGGTCGAATCCTCACGCGCGCCGCGGCCGCAGAACAAACAGCGTCTGGTTGCTGAATAACTCCTCCTCCGGCCATTCGTTCAATTCCCCGGCGACTTCCGCGGTCAGATACGCACGCCCCAACCCGGGATCTTTCACCCGTTCCTCCAGGATTTCAAAGTTCGGGGCAAATAACTCGCGGTAACTCGCCCGGCTGAGTTCGTTCAGATAGGTATTGGGACGGAAGCGGCGCCGGCGCAGGTGCTCCCAGGGCTCGCTGCGGCGCCGTCGGTTGCGATCGTTGACCACCTGCGGGAACCATTCGGCCAAATGTCCCCCGACGATTCCGGGAAACACATTGGGCCGGATCAACGCCAGCCCCGATGGCTTGAGCCAGCGGGCCATCTTCGCCGTAAGCACACCAATCGCATCGGCCGGAATGTGCTCGAAGACATCTTCGGAGTAAATCAGGTCGAGCGACCCTTCGGGGATCGGCAACGCGGCCGCATCGGCCACGATAAGCCGCTGCGGCTCGACCTTCATCTCCAGCCCTCGCGCGCGCAGCAGTTTCTTCAGGTCGTGCCGCTCCTTCAGATCGAAAAAAGCGAAACGCAGCGCCGATTTGACAGCGCGTTCCACGCCGTTGCGGCGCATCATCGCCGCGAACTCCCGCGGCGAGCCGTGGATCAGCGGCACGTCGAGGTCCGATCCGGTGACGTCTGCGCCCCATGCCGCCAGCGCGAACAAGCGCAACGGCCGCGCGCCGAAGCCGACTTCGAAGGCTTTCGCTCCGGCGAGGCCACGGCCCGCGTATTGGCGCAAAACGGCGTCGTATTCCGCGACGTCGGCGAGAATCCCTTCCGCCGAAGCCGGCCGGGAGAGATCGGCAAGCCGCATGCGGAAGATGGACCAGAGCTCGCGCAGCTTTTCAGGAAAGGGGATAGGTGCAGCCGATGTGCCGCATTCGGAGTGGCCTGTCGAATCGCTCACGGGATCAGTTCCCGCTGCCGCCGGTTTTGAATGGCCGATCGATCTTCAAGCCTTCATCGTAGCAGAGGAGCACTCCGGAAAACCGGGACCTGCGCCCACTCCCGGCTCCCGATTCCGGGGGCGGGATCAGCCGGATTGCTGCCCCGGGGCTGTCTCTTGTCAGCACGCATCGCGATGGGCGCTGAAGAGCGTGTTTCAGTTTACGTCCGGGCTCTTGCGCAGCTTGCCGGAAATGAACTTCTGGAACTGATCGGGTTTGCCGGGCGGCGCCATCTCGAATTCGACGGTCATGCGATCAGGTTGCGTGACCGTATAGGTAAGCCGGTAACGCGGCGACCCCGCCTCGGCGTCAGCCAGAAAAACTGCACTTTTCCCATCACTGTCGGCTGTCGCCGTGTACTGGATCACATGGCCTTCGTCGTCCGTATAAAAGGCCCGAAGCTTGTGCCGCGATTCGTCCGCGTAGATGATCATCAGGTCGTCGTGCACGATGGCCGGATGCTCGTTGGTCGCCGGATATTCGGCGTGATTCTTGCGGATCAGCACCTTGCCTTGCAGCCCCGGCTCGAAGGAACAGGTACCCGCGCCGGGCTGCCCTGTCTCGGCCGAGCCTTCACCCACCCATTTGCCCACGAGAAACTTCAGTGACTCCCAGTTGACGGTTGCGGCCTGTTGCGCCGCAAGCGCTTGGCAGATCAGCAGCGCCAACGGACAGAGAATCGCTTTCTTCATGATCCAGCCTCCTGATAATTCCGGGAGCGTTGGAAAGTATCGTTCATTTTGGGAACGATATGAACTCAAAATGTAGCCGAACCGGCTCTTTGTGTGACGACCGACATTCCGATGACAAGCCGCATCCGTTCCTCCGTCAAATCCGGCGCTCGTCGCGATACTCTGGTTTGGATGCGCGCGGCCTACATCGGAATGGGCGCCAACCTGCCTGGTCGGGCCGGTCCGCCCGAGGCTACCCTCACGGCCGCCGCCGAACGGCTCGAGTCCCTGGGGCGCGTCACGCATCGATCGTCCCTCTACAGCACCGAGCCGGCGGGTTTTGCGGCGCAGCCCCGCTTTGTGAACGCCGTCGTGGCTCTGGAGACGAGTCTGGAACCCCGGCCGCTGCTTGACGCCCTGCTCGGGATCGAGCGGGAATTCGGCCGCGACCGATCGGCATCGGTTCCCAACGGTCCGCGCACGCTCGATCTGGACGTTTTGCTTCTGGGCAGCGTCCAGGTAAATGAGCCTGGGCTCGTGATCCCCCATCCGCGCGTGGGCGCGCGGATCTTTGTCCTGTTGCCCCTTTGCGAGATCGCTCCGTCACTGGTTCCGGCGGGGCAAAGTCAAACCGTGTCACAATGGCTGCAAAGCCTGAACGCCCCCGGCGCGAGCCAACCGAAACCCAAAAACGATGCGGCGATTCGAATTCAATGGCCTGATTGGCATGCTGGTCCTCGCGCTGCTGGCGCGCGGAGTGACGCGCCTTGCGGCGCAGGAGCAGCCGAGCCTGACGCTGACCGTCGAGGATAACTCCGGCGCCGCCGTGCAGGGCGCTACCGTCACCGATGCCGGCGAGCGCGTGCTGGGCGAAACCAATGCCGAGGGACAACTGACCGTGGCCTGCCCGGCTCCGTGCCGCCTGCGCATCGATGCCGAAGGATTCGCGGAAAAGACCGTGGAGGTGAGTGCCGCGGCAACCGTTCGTCTGGAGCCGGCCAACGCCACCGAAGAAGTGACGGTCACGGCGTATCGCGCGCCCCTGAGCGAACTCGACAGCCCGGTCACTACGCGCCTGCTGACGCCCGAGACGCTGAGCACCACGGCATCGGTCACGCTCGATGGCCAGTTGCGCCAGCTTCCCGGCGTGGAACTCTTCCGCCGGTCGAGCTCGCTGGTTGCGAATCCAACTTCGCAGGGCATCAGCCTGCGCGCCCTGGGTTCCACGTCGGCCAGCCGCACGCTGGTCACCGAGGACGATATGCCGCTCAACGATCCCGTCGGCGGATGGATTCACTGGGAGGAACAGCCCGGGCTGGCCATTCATTCGATCGAACTGGTACGTGGCGGAGCGAGCGATCTCTACGGCTCCAGCGCCATCGGCGGCGTGGTCAACGTTGCCCTCGATCGGCCAACATCCAGCCTCGGCGAGCTCATGACGAGCTATGGCGGCGAGGCCACCTACGATGACAGCCTGCTGCTGCAGACGAAGCAAGGCCCGTGGGGCGTGCTGGCCGCGGGCGGAACCCTGGGCACCGACGGCTATATCCAGGAAGCGCCTTCGCAGCGCGGACCGGTCGATATCGCTTCGAATGTGCATAGCCAGAACGGCCTGCTGCTGGCCGAGCACGACCGCGGCCCGCTGCGGCTCTTCGTGCGCGGCAGCGGATTCAACGAAGCTCGCGGCAACGGCACGTCCTACCAGACCAACGGCACTCGCCTGTGGCGCTACGCGCTGGGCGGCGACTGGCAAGCCCCGCGCGCCGCTGCGCTCGCGGTGCGGTTCTACGGCGCGGCAGAACATTACCGGCAGACCTTCTCCAGCATCTCGAACCTGCCGGACTTCGGCGACTCCTCATGCTCGTATCGCTGTGGCGAGATTCCCACCAAATTCTCGCTCATTCCCGACAACGAGCTCGGCGCCGTCGCTCATTGGAGCCAGCCGCTGGGCGCAGGATTGTTGCTTCTTTTCGGCGCGGATACGCACGATGTGCGCGTGTGGGACCGCGAGCAGACATTCAGCACGAACGCAATCACCAATCTGCACGACCACCAGCGCGACTCCGCGCCCTACGCCGAAGCCATGTGGGTGCGCGGGGGATGGACTCTGATCGGCTCGGCCCGCGAAGACTGGTTCCAGAACTACGATGGGCAAGAACTGAGCTTCATTGGCACAGGCTGGGTTCTGTCGTCGACCCAGCCCGCGCAGTGGGACCAGCGCGTCTTCGATCCGCGCATGGGCCTGACGCGCCGCCTCGGCGGCCACTGGGCGCTGAACGCAACCGGATTCCGCGCCTTTCGCGCGCCCACACCCAATGAGCTCTATCGCTCCACACAGGTCGGCAATCAGCTCACGGTGCCCAGCAGCAACCTGCTCAGCGAGCGCGCCACGGGCTGGGAGACCGGCGTCGCCAGCGAGTGGAAGTGGGGCACGGTGCGCACGAGCTATTTCCTCACCCAGGTCAACCGGCCCATCACCGCGGTCACCATCAATCCCGCTTCGTCGCCCATCCTGCTCAAGCGCGAGAACCTCGGCCAGATAGAGAGCCGCGGCGTGGCGATCGATTACGAGCTGGCTCCGCGGCGCTGGATGTCATTCGACGGCGGATATCAATATGCTCACGCCACGGTGACCAACGCCGGAACCACGCCGTACCTCGGCAACTGGATTCCCGAAGTGGCGCGCAACATGGCCACCGGCAATCTGCGCGTCTTTCGCAGCGAAGTGGGCACGCTGAGCCTGCAAAGCCGGTTGAGCGGACGCCAATATGACGACGCCGCGAACCAGTACCTCCTGCACGGCTTTTTCCGGCTCGATGCCTACGGCTCGCACGATTTCGGCAAATGGCTGCAGGTCTTTGCCGCGGGTGAGAACCTGTTCGACCGCGACATCGAGGTCGCCAAGACGCCGACCACGACGCTGGCCACGCCGCGCGTGGCGCGATTCGGGCTGCTGGTGCGATTCGGGGAAGGCGGGAAGTAGTCGACTTTGCGGGAAATCAGCTCCTGGGCATCGGTATCGACACATCTTGCTGCAGCGTGAAATCGATCACGGTCTCGCTCGGCACCTTTACCCGGTCGCCCCTGGTGATGATCTCAGAGCCTGCGCCCGCACCTGCGCCGACGCCCGCGCCGATCGCTGCTCCCTGGCCACCGTCGGCAGCGGCGCCGATGATCGCTCCAAGAGCCGCTCCGCCAACGGTTCTCTTCGCGGTGCTCGCGCCGCGCGACTTGCCGGTCACTTCATAGTCGCCCGTCAATATAGGCACCATCTTCCCATTCACTGCAATCCCGGTCAGCTCCAGACGTAGCTGGGATCTGCCGGTGAACGTCCCTGATTCCTTCGATTCTGTCAGTCGGCCATAGACAAGGGCATCTCTGTCGACTACCACGCTGCCCTCCAACGTCAAGGGTTCTTCCAGCGAAGCCTGGAAGCGGTCTCCCACCTGGTTATCGGTGGAATCGATGGCGTCGATGGTGCGCACCGTAATCCGTGTTCCGGCAGGGATCGTTACAAAGGCCGGCTTCACTTCGACAGGCGCTCCCATCGGCGGAGCGTCGGGAAGCGAACTCTGCGCCTGCGGCGCCGGGGCATCTGCTACGCCTTCCGGATCGAATTTGAGCGAAACGATATCTGCGACGTTGTATTTCTGAACCGTCGAGCCGACCTGGAAGCTGATTTCAGTCTCCGTGCCGCCCAGGAACTTGCCCTTGATCTGGCTGCCGTTCTTCAACTCCAATGTGTCGGCCGACGCCATTGACGCCGCCAGAATCAGCGCAGCGACGGAACCGCATTTCAGCTTGAATCTCATGATGTCTTACGATGCGCCCGCTTACTACCCTGATTCACATAAATTGCAGACATCTCCGGGATTTCGTCTTGAGCCGAAGTCATCTGTCTGACAGGGTTCTTTCCTGGCCAATTCCGCTGGGCTGAACATTGTGGGCAGATGAGGGCTGCCGACGCGCACCATGACGCATTCTACCGGCCGCCTGTTCCAGTAGGTCGATAGAATCGATTCGTGAGTCTCCATTTTCACCGGCTGCACACCCTGACTTCCGGCGGGCGCCGCGGGCAACTCCATCTTCCGCACCACACCGTCCAGACGCCGGTCTTCATGCCGGTGGGAACGGCGGGCGCGGTCAAGGCCGTGCCGCACGAGGTTCTCGAGTCGCTCGGCGCCGAGCTCATCCTCGGCAACACGTATCATCTCTATCTGCGCCCAGGCCACGAATCCATCCGCCGAATGGGCGGGCTGCATCGCTTCATGAGCTGGCCACGCGCGCTGCTCACCGATTCGGGCGGTTTCCAGGTCTTCAGCCTCAGCGATTTGCGCAAAGTGAGCGAAGTCGGCGTCGAGTTCCGGTCGCATCTGGACGGTAGCAGCCATTGCTTTTCGCCCGAGCATTCCATGGGCGTGCAGATCGCGCTTGGAGCCGATATCGCCATGGCCTTCGACGAGTGCACCGAATATCCGGCCGACCGCGCTCGCGCCGAAGAAAGCCTGCGCTTCACCATGGCCTGGGCGCGCCGCTCCCTCGATCATTTTCGCGACCATCGGGAGCAAGTTCCGTGGTTTGCTGAATCGGAGGGCCGCACGCAAAGCCTCTTCGGCATCGTCCAGGGCGGCATGTATGCCGATCTGCGCCGCGAGTGCGCCGAGCGGCTCGTCGAGATGGAGTTCGATGGCTATGCCATCGGCGGGCTGAGCGTGGGTGAGCCGCGCGAGCTTACGCTGGAGATGATCGCCGCCGTGCTGCCGCTGCTGCCCAAGGACAAGCCACGCTACGTGATGGGCGTCGGATATCCGGACGAGATCGAGTTGTACAGCCGCATGGGCGTCGACATGATGGACTGCGTGCTGCCCACGCGCGCCGCGCGCCACGGCCTGCTCTTCACCAGCGAAGGCCGCGTCAACATCAAGAACAAGCGTTACGCCGAGGACCAGGGCCCGCCCGATCCGGGTTGCAACTGCATGGTTTGCCGCCGCTACTCCCGCGCGTATCTGCGCCATCTGATGCAGGCCGTCGAGCCATTGTCCGGCACGCTGAACTCGATCCACAACCTCGCGTACTATCTCGGCATCATGGAGCGCGTGCGCAAGTCGATGGAAGTTGAGGCGGATGAGTCGCCGTCACAGGCCCCGCAACTCCCAGCTGCATCGCAAGAACTGTCATCCTGAGCGACCAAACACGGACACTG
>JASHQQ010000142.1 GCA_030039035.1 Acidobacteriaceae bacterium
CGGCCGAGCCGGCGCCTTCGGTGCCCATGTCGCGCTCGGCGGTGAAGCCGGCCATCAGGTCGGCTTTGGCCGCCTGCTCGGCGAGGATCGTCCGCCACGGCACTGACTCCACGACCGTCTGCAGGTCCTCGGCGCCGGGATGGAGAAACAGGTGAACGTGCGCGTCGATGAGGCCGGGCAGCAGCGTCGTTTGGCCCAGGTCGATCACCTTCGCGCCCTGAGGATGGTCGACCGAAGTTCCCACCGCGCGAATGCGCTCGCCTTCGACGAGAATCTCGCCCGGCGCAAGGATCTTTCCGGTGTCGACCTCAAGCAGTCGCGCGGCGTGAAGAACGATGGGCGCGGCTTGCGAAACCGGCGCCGGCTGGGCGTGACCGGCGATAAGGCCAGCAGATGAGCCAGCCAACGAGACGCACAGAAAGCAATGGAACAGCTCGCGAGATTTGGGCATGAATACGACTATGCCGTATCGGATAACGCTTGTCGATGGGTTTGCATGGGAGGTTCGAGCGCCCGCTGCGCACGCTTAGGCCACGCCGGCCGCTTCGCTTCGATCGGCTACAGGCGGGGTGAGTTGATACCCGGCAGTCGACGGGTATCCGGGATTCAACGGGTATCCGGCCTGCAACGGCAAGGTGACGGTGAAGGCCGCGCCGCGCGCGCTGCCGTTCTCTTGCCGGGAGCGCACCGCGATGCTGCCCCCGTGCCGGGTGACGATCTCCTTTGAGATCCAGAGCCCCAGGCCCGTGCCCACATCCTCCTTGGTGGTGAAGAAGGGCTCGAAGATGCGATCCACGTTTTCGTGATCGACGCCCGGCCCGTCGTCCTCCACCATGACCTGTACCGCCGATTCTCCATCGCTGTGGGCGCAATGCAACCGCACGGTAATCGTGCCATTCGCGCTGACCGCGTCGGCTGCGTTGGCGATCAGGTTCGACATCACCTGCTTGAGTTCCCCCGAGACGCCGAAGACCGGCGGGCACTCGCCAAAGTCGCGCACCACGGTGATGTTCTTGTTCTTCAGCCGGTTGGAGTAGAGCCGCAGCACGATCTCGATGAGCTCCGAAACCTCGATGCGCTCTGGCACGTTGGATTCACGATAAAAGCCAAGCGTCTGCCGCGTGAGGTGCGCGACGCGATCGAGCTCCTGTTCGGCCAGGCTGAGGGACTCGATGACCGCGGGCGCGTCTCCCGCCGACTTCTTGGCGATGTAGATGAGGTTCACCACCGCTTCCAGCGGATTGTTGATCTCATGCGCCACCGTGGCCGAAAGACGCGCCGTCGCGGCCAGCTTCTCCGTCTTGCGCATCAGCTCCTGGGCCTTGCGTTCGTTGGTCACGTCGCGGAAGACCAGGACTACGCCGAGCAGCCGGCTGCGGTCGTCGCGGATCGGCGCGGCGCTGTCCTCGATCGGGACCAGCCGGCCGTCGGAGCTTTGCAGCACAGTGTGGTTGGCCAGCCCGACCACATGACCGAGCTCCAGCACCTTCCTGACCGGGTCCTCGACCGGCTTCCTCGTGTCCTCATTGAAGATGGGGAAAACCTCGCCGATGTGCCTCCCCATGGCCTGGGCAAGGCGCGTGCCGGTGAGCTTCTCGGCAACCGGATTGAGGAAGGTCACCTTGCCGTGCTGGTCGGTGGCAATCACCGCGTCGCCGATGCTGGTGAGCGTGACCCGGAACCACTCTTCGCGCGACCGTATCTCCTGGGCGTGTTTCTCGCGCAGCTCCATCTCGCGCAGGATGTAGTAGGCCAGCACGACCAGGCCGATGGTGGCCAGCAGGCTGGCCAGATAAATGCTCCGGATGGTGCCGCGGACACTCTGTTCGTAGAGGCTGATGCGCTGCGCCTCCACCTTCGTCTCTTCCTGCATCAACTGGTCCACCACGTGACGGATCTCGTTCATGTGCACGAAGCCCGCATGGGAGAGCACCACCGTCCTTGCGGCGTCGGCGCCGCCCGACTGATAGAGCGCGATGGTGTGGGCGAGTTCGGAAAGCTTGTCCGTGCTTACGATCCTGAGCTCGGAGACCAGTTCCTGTTCGCGGGGATTATCGGCGGTCAATTGCGCCAGCGTGTCGATGTGGGGCCGCACCAGGGTGACGGCGGCGGTGTAGGGAGCGAGGTAATTGATGTTGTCGGTATAAAGGTACCCGCGTTGTCCGGTCTCGGCCTCGGTCAGCAGCAGCTCCGTCTCGCTGAGCTCGTAGAGCACCTGGCGGGCGCGCGCCACGCGCGCCTCATCGTTGTTCTGAACCGCGAGCTGGCGCCGGGTGATGAAGGCATTGATCACAAGCAAGACCAGCAGCACGGCAAAGCCTGCGATCACACTGAAGCGCTTGTAGAAATTCTGCATCGGACGGCTCGATGGTGCTGCAGGGCGAACAGACGTGGCCGCTTTGAGCTCAGGTCCCCTGGGGTTTTCGGTGTGTGGCCCGGCGCTTCCAGGTACGGCCACTTCGCCCCCGTTCGAATCGAGAGGGAAGACAGGGGGGAGCGACGTATCTCCATCGTATTTCCATGCGATTGCACTCGTCAAGGCAACGGCCGCGCTCCACGCGGGTGCGGCGGGGTCTCAGTACGCGGCAAGTCCCGTGAGGTGCTGGCCGAGGATCAGCGCGTGGATGTCATGCGTGCCCTCATAGGTCTTCACCGATTCGAGATTCATCATGTGGCGCATGATCGGATAGTCTTCGGTGATGCCGTTGGCGCCGAGAATGTCGCGCGCCATGCGCGCGCTCTCCAGAGCCATCCATACGTTGTTGCGCTTGGCCATGGAGATGTGCTGATGGCCGACGGAGCCAGCATCCTTGAGCCGGCCCACCTGCAGCGAAAGCAGTTGCGCCTTCGCGATCTCGGATGCCATCCAGACAAGCTTCTCCTGCACGAGCTGATGGCTGGCGATGGGCAGGTTGTGAAACTGCTTGCGAAACTTCGCGTACTGCAGAGCGGTGTCGTAGCATGCCATGGCCGCGCCGATGGCGCCCCAGCCGATTCCGTAGCGCGCCTGGTTGAGGCACATCAGCGGGCTCTTCAGACCGCCGGTGCCGGCCAGCAGACCGGATGCGGGAACGTGGACATCCTGGAGCGACAATCCGCTGGTGACGGAAGCGCGCAACGACCACTTGCCGTGCACGTCGAAGGCGCGAAAACCCGGCCGGTCGGTCTCGACGAGGAATCCGCGCACGCGATTCTCTTCGTCTTCCACCTTGGCCCAGATCACGGCCACGTCGGCGATGGTTCCCGATGTGATCCACATCTTTTCGCCGTTGAGGATGTACTCATCTCCCGCTTTGCGCGCGGTCGTGGTCATGCCGCCGGGGTTGGAGCCGAAGCCGGGCTCGGTGAGCCCGAAGCAGCCGAGCTTCTCGCCGGCGGCCATCGCGGGTAACCACGTGTTTTTCTGTTCGTCGGAACCGAAGGCGTAGACGGGATACATGACCAGCGCCGACTGCACGCTGACGAAGCTGCGAAAGCCGGAGTCGCCGCGCTCAAGCTCCTGCATCACCAGCCCGTACTCCACGTTCGACATGCCTGCGCAGCCGTAGCCCTGGAGATTCGCGCCGAAGAAGCCGAGTTCGCCCATCGCCGGAACCAGCTCGCGCGGAAATCGCCCTTCGCGAAAACATTCCTCGATGATGGGAATGAGATTGTCGTCGACAAAATCGCGCGCCGTCTTGCGCACCAGCAACTCTTCCTCGCTGAAGCTGGAGTCGAGATGAAGAAAATCGAATCCCTGGAATCTGAAACCCATGCGTATACCTTTCATTTCGTGCCGAGCCCGAAACTGAAAGGCTGGCAGATGCGCAATGTGGCGGGAAAGTGACGCACCATGCGAATGATGAGGGGATGTTCCCGATGGATGGACCCGTCCATCCCACCCTTGCGGTAACAACAAGGACGCCGCAAGCATGGGGCGCCCAACTCGTGCAGAATTCGAAGCCCCGCGGAATCGAGCCGCGCCACGCTTCATCCCAGCTTGTACGGCGCGCGATATGGCCGCGTCAGCAGCGCGCTCGCTTCCGCGTCGTTGACGAGCTCTTCCTTCCCGACATCCCACTGCAGCTTGCGGCCGACCATCATCGAGATGAGGCCCAGGTGGCCGGGGATGGTGGAGTGATGCGCCACCTGTACCGGCGTGATGGTGGGCTTGCGTGACTTCACGCAGTCGAGAAAGTTGCGGCGATGCTCGCTCGACTCGTAGAGCCTGATCTTGCGCTGATCGTCGGGGAGGGAATCCATCTTCACCCAATCCGGATTGGAAGCATCGAAGCCGCTGCGATCCACCCACACCCAGCCGTCGGTGCCGATCCATTTGGTGCCGCTCCTGATTTCCGGGTCGCCGCCGGCGATGGTCATGGCCACGTCGAT
>JASHQQ010000143.1 GCA_030039035.1 Acidobacteriaceae bacterium
GGAACGGGCTCAAGGGTCAGCTTCTGCACCCGCCAGTTCAGCAACTCGGCGGCGAAGAGGACGCTGGACGACGGGCAGGCCAGTTCGTGGATCCAGCCAAACTGGCCGGGGCCGTGGCCGCTCGTGCCCAGCACACCGAGCACCTTGCCTTCGAGCGTGAGCCGGTAGATGCGACCCGGATAGGCGTCGGACACATACAGGAGCTGATTCGGTCCGGGCGTGATGCAGATCGCCCACGGCGAGCCGGCCCTCATCGTTTTGCCCAGCGGCGCGGGCGCCTCGGGAGTGGGCGGAATCTCCGACGGCATATTGCCCATCCAGGGATGAATGCCGTGGTCGTAGGGCACGTCGATGTGTATCTCGCGCAAGTACTTGCCGTCTCCGTCGAAGACCTGGATGCGCCCGTTGCCGCGGTCGGCGACATAGACGTTGCCGGCATCGTCGGTGGCGATGCTGTGCGGCACGTTGAACTGGCCGGGGCCGGTTCCCGGCTCGCCCCATGACCTGATCCAGTTGCCGTCCTTGCCGATTTTGGCGATCCGCGAATCGATGTAGCCGTCGCTGATGTAGGTATTGCCGGCCGCGTCCCAGGCCATGTCGGTGACCTGGCGAAACTGGCCGTCGACAGGCGGCAGCGGGGGTTTGGGATGCCGGAGCGGGGCGGTGCCCTCGTCGGATGCCTCCTGCTTGCGCCCGAAGACCATCGAAACCCGGCCTTCCGGGCTGAACCTGATCACCATGTCGGAGCCCTTGTCGGCGACCCAGATATTGTCCTGCGGGTCGACCTTGACGGAGTGGGCGAAGCTCCACGCATAGAGGTTATGGCCGATCTCGCGGATGAAGTTGCCATCGGAATCGAACTCGAGCAACTGCGCCGCCGCGGCGCCATAGGCCGGTCCGGTGGTGTTGCCGCGGGAAAAGACGAAGACGTGCCCTTTGGAGTTGACGGCGACACCGGCGGCCTCGCCGAAATAGAGATCCGGCGGCAGCTTGAAGAAGTCGGTCTGGGCGCGGAACCGGATCTGTGGCGCCGGCTGCTGGGCTAATAGCGGAATGGGCAGGCAAAGGACCCCCGCAAGCGCGAGACGCTTCATGCACCCTCCCCGTGGCTCGATGGACACGCGATGAGTGTACGCGCGGCGACCGATGGCGACAAAAACGATCCGGGCGGGTTTGAACAGACGGAAACACGAACCCGCATGGGCAGGAAGCGAGCGCCTGAAGCTTCCCGGTTGGCGGTTCCACGCTCCAAAGAAGAAATGCTGCCAATTCCCTTGCGCCGAAGTGAGAACCATCACGCTACACTAACATCGCGATTGCTGCAAAACATCGGCTAAGCCAGGAGGAACCTCTGTGGCTGATCGAGGCAGGCGAATCGTTCTTGCCGCCAGCGATTCCGAGTCCAGCGAATATATGCGCAGCGCGTGGCGACAGATGCTGCTGGCAACCCTGCCCGCCCGCTATGCGCGGGTGATGGGCACCGACTGGAGCAGCCGCAACGAAATCGCGGGCGACGGCCAGGCCAAATACGTGCCCAACGGGCTCCGCGTCATCGAAGCGCTTCTGCTCGAGGATTTCCCACCCTCCGACATCGTCGTATGCTATGCCGACCAGTTGGCGCTTTTCGTCGGCGACGACACGCGCGTGGTGGGAATCCATGCCCACAATCCTCTCGGAATCACCTTCGCGACCGATGTGTACGCCGGGCTCTCCGGCCGCGATTGCGAACCGGTCAACGCCGCGGAGTTCCGCCGCCTCATCCTGCATCCCGCCCTGCAGCGCCACAAGCATCACCTCCGGCTGATCGTGGGTGGGCCAGGCTCCTGGCAGATCGAGCACAAGAACCTGCAGGACGAGTGGCGCATCGACTGCCTCGTTCACGGCGAAGCCGAAGAGGTCATCCGGCCCTTGTTCCGCGACGCCGCCGAAGGGCGGCCGATTCCCCGCAAGGTGGAGGGCCACAGCCCCAGACTCGAAAGCATCCCCGCCATCCGTCACCGCTCCACATTGGGCGTGGTCGAAATCACCCGTGGCTGCGGCCGCGGCTGCCAGTTCTGTTCCGTCGCGCTGCGCAGCGGCAAGAGTATTCCCCTCGCGCAGATTGTCGAGAACGCGCGCGTCCAGGCCGCCGAGGGCGCAGACGCCATCATGCTCACCACCGAGGACCTGTTTCTCTATGAGCAGGGCCCGCGCTTTCAAACCAACACGCCCGCCCTCCGGCGGATGTTCGAGGCCGTCGCCGCCGTCGACGGCGTCCGCTATGTCGGCCTCACCCACGGCACCATCGCGCCGGTGGTCGTCGAGCCTTCGGTGGTCGAGGAGCTGTCGCCGGTCGCGGTCGGCCGCAGCGTTCACCGGCACCCGGCCTCCACGCATCCCGAGCACCGCTACGCCATGATGTTCGTCGGCCTCGAAACCGGCTCCGTCCGCCTTTTCAGGCAGTACATGAAAGGCAAGTCCTATCCCTTCCGGCCCGAGCAGTGGCCCGACGTGGTCCTCAAGGGCATGGAGATCATGAACAAGGCCAACTGGTTTCCCATGTGCACCTTCATCATCGGCCTGCCGGGCGAAACCCCCGCCGACACGCGCGAGTCCCTCGATCTGCTCCACGCCCTCAAGGACGCCAAATGGTGTGTCATTCCCACGCTTTTTGTGCCGCTGGAGGAAACCAGGCTCGAAAAGAAGCAGGGCGCGCGCGTCGCCGAGCTGACGGAGCTGCAGTGGGAGTTTTTCTTCACCTGCTGGCGTTACAATCTCGACTTCTTCCGCCGCAATCCATGGGTCCATCTGCAGTTCAACGTGGGCGTGCCGCTCTACTACTACATGATCGGCCGGCGTCTCTTCGGACCTTCCATGAAATATCCGCTGCTGCGCTTCGGCCACTTCCCCGAGAGCTTCCTGCGCCGGCGCTTGTACCTCGATTTCACCGATCACATGCAGCCGCGACTGCGGACGCCTGCCGTGGTTCCCGTTCCGGAGCACACCCTGCCGTCGCACCTGCCCATCCTCGAGGATTGAGCCTGCGCGCCGCGGCCGCTCAGCCGTGCAGCTCACACCGGCGACCGGTCACTTCTGTTCTACGGGGTGACGTCTATCGTCAGCGAGGCCGATCTTGCGGAGGCGTAGTCCGTGTTGCCCGCGTAGCTTGCCGTGATGGAATGATTCCCCAGCGAAAGTTTTGTTGTCGAATATCTGGCCTCACCGATATTGTTCAGCGTAACCGTTCCGAGCGAGGTGACTCCCGAAAGGAATGTCACCCTTCCGGTCGGAAGGGCCCCATGCCCGGTTGCCGAGGCTTTCGCCGTGAAGGTCACTGAGACGCCCTGTTTCACGGTCCGGGCAGAAAGGGAGAGGCCCAGGGAGGGATTCGCCTTGTCTACAAGGAGCCGTCTGCTGGCCGTGGCCTTGTTGTAGTCGGCCGTTTCGGTTGGCGTAAAAGTCACCGACAGGGTGTCCGATCCGGCTCCGGGCACCGTTCCGGCCGGCGGGGTGTAGTCAAACGATCCGGCCACGGTTCTCGCGCCGACCTTCGCGGTGGCATCCAGTTGTCTCGTGCCAAGGGTCGTGCCATAGGTGATCGCCGCCGGAACGGGCCAGGTGATTGCGGGCGTTGTCTTGTTGACGGTCTCCACCAATATGTTCGAGGTACTGGCGAGGAAGGTAGCATTGCCCCGATAGACTGCTTTGATCGAGTGCCTGCCGTCACTCAGGCCGCTGGTGCTGTACATGGCTTTGCCATTGCCGAGGGCAACGGTCGACAGTGCGGCTGTGCCGTCGTAAAAGGTTACGTCTCCGTCCGGCGTGGCGCTCGTACCCGATACCTTGGCGGTGAAGGCTACAGAGCTGCCGGCGGCCGGCGTTGCCGTGGAAGATGTCAGCCTGGTTGTGGTATGCAACGCCAAGGCCTTCACGACCGGAGCATCGGTGACGTGGACGATCTCGGTGTCGAGAATCATCACCGGCAAAGACACATCCGGTGTGTCCGTGGTGTGGATCGTCTCGGAATCGTTGACGACGACAGGCGCCGGCCCGGTCGCCCCGGCGCCCGTGAGATCAACAGTCTGCGGCGAGCCGGCTGCGTTGTCGGCCACCGCGATCGCCGCGGAATAGCTGGCTATTCCTGTCCGCGGCGAAAAGTAGACCGAGATCGTGCAGTGGGCGCCGGCTGCAAGCGTCGAGCCGCAAGTGTTGGTTCCACTGAAGCCAAAATATCCGGGGTCGGTTCCGGCAAGAGTGATATCCATGCCGGTGAGCGAAGCATTGCCGACGTTCGTCAGCACGGTGCTCATCGGCGACGCCGTGGCGCCATAGGTCGTGGAGGGAAATGCAAGTGACGTCGGGTTGAATGACACCGCCGGTGCGGTGATGCCTGTGCCGCTCAGGCTCGTGAAAATATCGCCGTAGCCAGGGATGTCGAGCTGCATCCGCGCGCTGTACGAGGTGAGCGCGGTGGGAGTGAAGCTGATGTTGAATGCGCAACTGTCCCCTCCGGCCAGCGTGGTGGGGCAATTGTTCGATAGCAGCGAAAAAGCCGACGAGCCGGCAGGAGAGTTGTCAACAAACGTGGCCGACGACGCATTGCTGGTGATGGAGCAGGCGCCGGTGTTGGTGAGCGTGGCGGCTTGCGTTGGGGTGGCTACATTGGGCGGGCTGCTGAAGTTCAGCGAGGAAGTCAGGCTTGCGGAATAGGTGCAAGTTCCCGCTCCGGACCCGGAAAGGTTGATGGTGTCGGGCGAACTGTTGGCATTGCTGTCGAGCACAATGCTGCCGGTATAGGGCGTGCCACCTCCAGCCGTCGGCGTAAAGCTCACAATCACGGTGCAGGAAGCGCCGGGAGCGAGCGAGCCGGGAAAAGTGCACGTTCCGCCGGTAATCGCGAAAGCCGCCGGAGTGGCCGAAGGTGTGAGCGTGGTCACCGCAGGCGCGCCGGTGAAGTTCAGCTTGACGCCGCTCGGATTGGAGATGGTGATGTAAGGCGGGTAAGCCGACGACTCTGCGTTGAGCGAGGTCGTCGAGACGGTCTTATTGATCTGCTGACTTCCGAAATAGTAGGACCCGGTGCTTCCGGCCGAGGTGACCGCGTTTCCATCGGTGTCCGTAGCCACGATATTTCCGAAGGGGTCCATTGCGAAGGCATAGATGCCATCCGCAGCCCCGCTGTATTGGCCGGTAGACGAGTTGAATATGGGTTCTGTATCGGGCTCGCCGATGGAGGAATTGTTCAAGATTCCGAGGGTCGAACCCATCACGTCGTTGATGTTGCCGGTCGAGTCGACCATGCGGATCTCTCCGCCGAAGTAATCCGAGATGTAGACACGGCCGGCAGGATCTGCGTAGAGTCCCGCCGGTTCGTTGAGCGTGGCCGCGGTCGCAGGTCCGCCGTCGCCGGTGGTGGAGCGGGTGCCGGTGCCGGCGAAGGTGGAAATATATCCGCTGGAATTGACGATTTGCACCATGTCGCGGGTGGCGCTGGAGATATAGGTGTTTCCGGCGCCGTCAAAGGCTATGCCCTCGGGAAAACAGAGGTGCGCCTGGGTTGCAAGGTACGGCCCGGGACCGGTGACGGAATAGAGACTGGCGTTGCAGTTGCCGCGGGTTCCGGCATCGGCGATGTCGCCGGCGAAGACGCCGATCGCACCGGTGCTGCCGGATATCACGCGGACCAGGTCGTGCTCGCTGTCGGCGATATAGATGTTGTTGTTGGCATCAATGGCCAGAGCCGACGGATCATCGAGCGTTGCATCGATGGCCGGACATCCGTCCCCGAGCGTGTCCGTCTGTGCGCCGCCGCAGGTTCCGCCGCCGTTGCCGGCAAAGACCGAGACGGTCCCGCCGGAGGTAATCTTCCAGACGACATCATTCGCGCCGTCCGAAACGTAGAGATTGTTGCCCGAGTCAATCGCCAGCCCGGCGGGCAATCCAAACTGCGCGCTGGCCGCCGGCGCAGTGCCCGTCGCCGGCGAAAAGCCCGGATTGCCTTGCTGTCCCGCGAAGGTGCTCAGATCGCCGGTGGCGTGATCGATTCTGCGCACCACATGGTTGCTCTCGTCGGCGATGAACAGGTTGCCGCTGGAATCGTACGCCATGCCTGCCGGGTACGAGAACTGGCTGGTGCTGGAGTTGGCCAGCATGCCGTCGCCGCCGTAGCCCGGGCCGTTGAGATCTCCGTTGGCAGGATTGAATCCGGAGACAGGGTTGAGCGTAGCCGGCACGAACAGGATGGCCGCCGAGTTTCCCGAGGACGGTGGGCCGTTCTGCTGCGCGACGG
>JASHQQ010000144.1 GCA_030039035.1 Acidobacteriaceae bacterium
GAACTACGAACTGTGAACTGAAAGCTGATAGCTGGGACCTGATAACTGATAGCTGAAAACCGGGAGCCAAACGTCGATGCTGGTGCAGGACATCCATTACGCGCTGCGGCAGTTGGTCAAGTCGCCGGGATTTGCCTTGACGGCGGTGATCACGCTGGCGCTGGGCATCGGCGCCAACACCGCGATTTTCACGCTGGTGCAGGGTATCCTGTTGCGCACGCTGCCGGTCGCCGATCCCGCGCAGCTCTATCGCATCGGCGACACCGACGATTGCTGCGTGAACGGCGGATTCGTCGGCGACAACGGCGATTTCGATATCTTCTCCTTCGATCTCTACCAGCATCTGAAGGATTCCGCGCCCGAGTTCGAGCAGCTTGCCGCGGTCATGGCCGGGCAGTGGTCGTGGAGCGTTCGCCAGGGGAACAATCTTCCCAGGTCGCTGCGCGGCGAGTTCGTTTCGGGCAACTACTTCGGCACGTTGGGTCTGGGGCCGTGGACCGGCCGCGTTTTCACCGAGGCCGACGATCAGCCGTCGTCCGCGCCGGTGACGGTGGTGAGCTATCGCGCCTGGCAGACGGAGTTCGGCGCCAATCCCTCGATCGTCGGCTCGACGATCTTTGTGCAGACCAGGCCGTTCACGGTGATCGGCGTGGCCCCGCCGGGATTCTTCGGCGATCGCGTCAGCGACACGCCGCCCGATTTCTGGATGCCGCTTCAGTCCGAGCCCTACGTTCGCGGCGACAGTTCGATCCTGCGCCATCCCGACTCGCACTGGCTTTATCCGATCGGCCGCGTACGCCCGGGAACCAACATCGGCATGCTCCAGGCCAAACTCTCGGTGGCGCTCCGCAACTGGCTGTTGAGCCGCTCGGCCTATACCGGACACGGCGGCAGGGCGATCATTCCCAAGCAGCACGTCGATGTCGTTCCTGGCGGCGGAGGCATCCAGAGCCTGCAGCAGGAGAATGGCAAGGGGCTGGACATGCTGATGATCCTCTCCACCGTGGTTCTGCTCATCGCCTGCGCCAACATCGCCAACCTGCTGCTGGCGCGCAGCACCGCGCGGCGCGCCGATGTGGCGGTGCGCGTGGCCATGGGCGCCAGCCACGCGCGGCTCATCCGGCAGATCCTGACCGAAAGCGTGCTGTTGAGCTGCATCGGCGGGTTTGTGGGACTGGCCGTGGCCTACGGTGGATCGCACACCATTCTGGCTCTCGCCTTTCCCGGCGCGCGCAACATGCCCGTCTCGGCAACGCCTTCGCTCACCGTGCTGGGCTTTGCGTTTCTCCTATCGCTGGTCACGGGAGCGCTTTTCGGCACCGCGCCCGCATGGCTTTCGTCGCACGCGCAGCCGGCCGAGGTGCTGCGCGGCTCCACGCGCACCACCCGCGACCGCTCCACGCTGCCGCAAAAGGCGCTGGTGGTCTTTCAGGCTGCCCTGTCGATGGTGCTGCTGGCCGGCGCGATCCTGATGACGAAGTCCCTTGCCAATCTGGAGCACCAGAATTTCGGCCTGACCACGGCGAATCGCTACGTGATCCATTTCGATCCTGCGGGCGCGGGATACACGGTGGACCGGCTGCCGGAGCTTTACCGCGCCATCGAGGGCCGGTTCTCCACTCTGCCCGGTGTCGCCAGCATCGGCCTGGCGATGTACAGCCCGCTCGAAGGCGATAACTGGGGCGAGCAAGTGATCCCGCAGGGACATCCGGCGCCCGGGCCGAACGACGAGAGCGGCTCGACATGGGACCGTGTGAGCCCGGGCTTCCTCGATTCCATCGGCGTGCCCATCGTGCTCGGCCGCGGCATCACGCCGGCCGATACCGCGACATCGCCCGCGGTTGCCGTGGTGAACCAGACCTTCGTGAAGAAATTCTTTCCCAAGGCGAATCCGATCGGGCAGCACTTCGGCATCGACGATCCGCAGTTTTCCGGCAGCTTCGGGATCGTCGGCGTCTTCCGCGATTTCAAAATGAACAATCCTCGCGACGATGTGCGCCCCGTCTTTCTTCGCCCCGTCACGCAGATGTTGACTTACAAGGATGCCACCTCGAATGCCCCGGCGATCGTGGCGACCATGAACACCATCGAGCATGAGTCGATGAACATGCAGGCGATGGTCCTTGACTTTGCGCATCCGCCGCCGGATGTCGACGCGCTGATCCGGCACACGATGGGAGATATCGATCCCAATCTGACCGTGACCGACCTGCGCACCTTCTCCGATCAGGTGGCGGGAAACTTCAGCGAGGACCGGCTGATCGCGCGGTTGACGAGCCTCTTCGGCCTTCTGGCGCTGATTCTGGCGTCGGTGGGGCTTTACGGCGTGACGGCGTATTTTGCCGCGCGGCGCACCGGGGAAATCGGCGTTCGCATGGCGCTGGGCGCCACGCGATCGAGCGTGGTCGTCATGGTGCTGCGCACCGCGCTCTGGCAGATCCTCTTCGGCCTCGCCATCGGCATTCCCGCGGCGCTGTTTGCGGGTCACCTGATGGCGAGCCAACTGTATGGCGTTGGCTCGTACGACCCGATGGCGCTGGCCGGAGCGACGGCCGTGCTCGCCGCTTGCGCGGCGCTGGCGGGCTTCCTTCCGGCGCGGCGGGCGGCGTCGATTGAGCCGATGCAGGCGCTGCGGACGGAATGAACGAGGGACTAAGGGATCAGGGAACGAGGGAACGAAGGAACGAGGGAACAATGAACGAATTCCTGACCACCGATCCCTGAACTCTGATCTCTGTGAACTTCGAACTGTGAACTACGAACTGAAAGCTGATGGCTGACAGCCAAAAGCTGGAAGCCAGGAGTCAAGACACGATGCTCGGACAAGATATTCGTTACGCACTGCGGCAATTCAAGCGGTCGCCAGGATTCGCGATCACGGTCGTAATCACGCTGGCGCTGGGCATCGGCGCCAATGCGGCGGTCTTCACGCTCTTCGACCAGGCGCTGCTGCGCTTGCTGCCGGTCGAAAAGCCGAAAGAACTGGTGCGCTTTGTCTGGACAGGGAGTTTCTCCGGTTCGATGAGCAGCTTCGGCGGCGATATCTTCAACTATTTCTCCTATCCCATGTACAAGGATCTGCGTGACCGGAACCAGGTCTTCAGCGGCATGATTGCCGCCGATCGCACCGGTGTGGGCGTTTCCTGGCATAACCAGGCCGACAGCGAGAACGCCGAGATCGTCAGCGGCAACTATTTCGAGGTGCTCGGCCTGCGGCCGGCGCTGGGGCGTCTCTTCACGCAGGCCGACGACACGGCGAAGAACGCCAACCCGGTCGTGGTGCTCGGCTACGACTACTGGAAGACGCGCTTCGGCGGCCAGCGCGATGTGGTCGGGCAAGCCGCGCTCATCAACGGTCATCCGTTCGCCATCGTCGGCGTGGCTCCGCGAAACTTCAACTCGGCGATCGGCGGTTACCGGCCCGGCGTCTTCGTTCCCCTCAGCATGGTGGAGATCGTCATGCCCTTTGCCGTACCCGGGCACCGGCTCGATAATCACCAGAACATCTGGCTCACGCTGGTGGCGCGGCTCAAACCGGGCGTAACCGCTGCGCAGGCGCAGGCCGGCCTTGCGCCGCTCTGGCACTCGCTGCGGGCGCAGGAACTCACGTTGTACAAGACGTCTTCGCCCAGGTTCAAGGAGGGCTTCCTCGACAAATCGCGCCTCGAGGTCAAGGACGACTCGCAGGGCTTCTCGCCCAACCGCTCCGATCTGAAGACTCCTCTCATCATCCTCATGAGCATGGCGGGGTTGCTGGTGGCGCTTTGCGCCATCAACGTGGCCACGCTGCTGCTGCTGCGCGCGGCCGCGCGGGTGCGCGAGATGTCGATGCGCTACGCCCTCGGCGCGCGGCGCAGCCGCATTGTGACGCAGTTGCTGGTGGAGGGCGGTTTGCTCGGCCTGTGCGGGGCGGTTGCAGGATTGTTTCTCGCGCCCGTGGTGGCCAACGCGCTGGTGCGCCTGCTCACCGGCGCCGATCCCGGCAGCGAGCCCTACGCTGCCTCGATCGATGCGCGGGTCCTGGGATTCACGCTCGCCATGTCCATCGTCGCCAGCCTGCTGTTCAGCATCGCCCCGGTCTTTCATTTCCTGCGGCCGGATCTGGCCAATAACATGCGCCGGAACGCGGGCACGGCTTCGCGCACCTCGCAACGCTTTCGCAAGCTGGCCGTGGGCGCGCAGATCGCGCTCAGCGTCATGCTGCTGGGCGGCGCCGGGCTGTTTGTGCGCACGCTCGACAACCTGACCCGCCAGAAGATCGGTTACGATACCGAGCGGCTCGATACGTTCCATCTCGATCCCACGATCTCGGGCTACGGCGGCGACCGCACGCTGGCCATCGAGAATAACGTGCTCGACGCGGTGCGGCGCATTCCGGGAGTGACGCAGGCGGCGGGAACCGACGACCCCGAAATGACTTTCATGTCCAACACCTCGGGATTCAGGGTCCAGGGTTACAAGCCCAAAGAAGACGAGGACATGGACTTCGAGGACGAATGGGTGACGCCGGGCTACTTTGGCACGCTGCGCCAGCCGGTTCTTGCCGGCCGCGAGTTCACCGACGCCGATGGCAAGGGCGCTCCCCGGGTCGCGGTGGTCAACCAGGCCCTGGCGCTGAAGTATTTCGGATCGGTGCAGAACGCGCTGGGACGCCAGATCGGCGAGGAGAAGCCGGACACGATCATCGTGGGCGTGGTCGGCAACGTGATCCACCGGATGCTGCGCGGCGAGATCGGGCCCGGTGTCTATCGGCCTTTCGTGCAGGCGCCGCACTACGTCGGCATGCAGATCTACGCGCGCACCGCCGCCGGTCCCGGGCAGTTTGAAGGCGCGATCCGGCAGGCGATCCAGCGGCTCGACCCGACCCTCGTCGTCGACGATTTGCGCACCATGGACGAACAGGTGACGCACACCGCAGCGGACGAAAAAGCCCTCGCGATCCTCGCCATCGGGTTCTCCGCGCTGGCCATGCTGTTGGCCGCGGTTGGCCTTTACGGCGTGCTGGCTTACTCCACTGGGCAGCGCACACGCGAAATCGGCGTGCGGCTGGCGCTGGGTGCGCCGCGCGGCGGGGTGATGTTGCTCATCGTTCGCGAGATGGCGTGGATCGCCGGTCTTGCGATTGTCGTTGCATTGCCTTCGGTGGTGGGTCTGGCGCAGCTCTTCCGCACGCAGCTCTACGGAGTGACGGCGGCCGATCCGGTTTCGCTGGCCGGCGCCGTCGCGCTCACTCTGGTCATGATCGTGCTGGCCGCGGCATTGCCCGCGCGCCGCGCCGCGGCGGTCGAACCGATGCAGGCGCTGCGGACGGAGTAGGGACCAGGGACCAGGGACTAAGGGACTAAGGGACTAAGGGGCTAAGGGACTGAGGGATCAGAGATGAGAGATCAGAGAATCGCAGCGCGAACCGGTCACTGACCACTGTGAACTGCGAACTGTGAACTCTGAACTGCGAACCATGAACCACGACCTGCGAACTGCGAACGATGAACCGCAAACAGGAGGGCGCAAATGATCGGCCAACACATCCGCTTCGCACTGCGGCAACTGATCAAGGCGCCGGGATTCACAACCACCGCGGTGATTACCCTGGCGCTGGGCATCGGCGCCACGACCGCGATCTACACGGCCGTGTACGCAACCTTGCTCGCGCCCATGCCCTATCACGATCCTGACAAGCTTGTGATGGTGTGGTCGTGGGTCAAGGGCGGCCGTAACGGCGTCTCTGCCGGAGACTTCACCGACTGGCGCGAGCAGAGCCACTCCTTCGTCGACCTGAAGGCAATCAGCGGGACGCAGTTCAACCTGGCAGGCAAAGAGTCCCCGGAGATGGTGCGCGCGCGGTACACCACGCCGGGGATGTACCGGATGATGGGAACGCCGTTCCAGTTGGGACGCGATCTTCTTCCCGAAGAGGGCGTGGCCGGACGGGAACAGGTGGTGGTGCTGACCAACCGGATGTGGAAGCGGATGGGCGCCGATCCGCACATCGTCGGCACGACGATTACGCTCGACCAGAAGCCTTACACGGTGGTCGGAGTGCTCGCGCCGGGCGCAACCGATCGGCTGGGCGCGGAGCTGATCGTGCCGCTGGTCTTTACGCCGGAGCAGAAGAATCACGATTTCCACTGGCTGGTGGTGATGGGCCGGCTCAAGCCCGGCGTCACCATGAAGCAGGCGCAGGCCGACATGGACGCGGTCGCGGCGCACGTTTCGCAGGTCTATCCGAAGTCGAACACCGGTTGGGGCGCGAGGGTCGAGAAACTCCAGAACGACTTTCTCGATGACAGCGTACAGACCACATTGTGGCTTCTGCTGGGCGCGGTGGGTTGCGTGCTGCTGATCGCCTGCGTGAACGTCGCCAACCTGCTGCTCGCCAAGGGGACGGCGCGGCAGCGCGAGATCGCGGTGCGCTCGGCGGTGGGCGCTTCGCGCCGCGCGATCTTCGGGCAGTTCCTTGCCGAGAGCCTGCTGCTGGCATTCGTCGGCGGGGCTTTCGGCGTCGCCATGGGCTTCGCCATGCTGCGCGGGTTCATCGCGCTCATGCCCCAGGACACTTTGCCCAGCGAGGCCGACCTCACGCTGAATCTGCCGGTGCTGCTCGTCACGATCGCGGCCACCACCCTGGCAGGGCTGCTCTTCGGCTGCGCGCCGGCATGGTATGCTTCGCGGCTCGATCCGGCCGAGACGCTGAAGGAAGGCGGCCGCGGAGGATTGGGCAAGGTGCGCAACCGCCTGCGCCAGGGGCTGGTGATTGGCGAGTTCACGATGGCGCTGGCGCTGCTGGCCGCCGCCGGCATGGCCATGCACAGCTTCTGGAATCTGGCCCACGTCGATCTCGGCGTCCAGGTGGATCACGTGCTGACCTTCGATCTGCCCATGCTCAAGGGCAAGGACTTTCAACCGGAACAGATCAGCGGCTTCTACGGTCAGATTCTGCGCAGCGTGCAGGCGGCCACCGGCGTGGAGCACGCCTCGGTGGTGGTGGGGATGCCGCTCGAAGGCACGTATTTTGGCATGCCGTTCACGATGGGTTCAACGACGTATACCGATTCCTCGAAGCGGCCCGGCGCGGGCTTTCAGATGATCTCCCCGGACTACTTCAGGACCTTCGGAATCCGCGTCGTCAAAGGTCGGGCCTTCACCGACGAAGACAACGCGGCTAGCGTGAAGGTGGCCATGGTCAACGAGGAGTTTGTCAGGGAGAACCTGAAAGGCCAGAATCCCATCGGGCAGCGCGTCAATGTCGAGCAGCTCATTCCCGGCGTGACCAGGCTCGGACCGTATCAGGGCTGGGAGATTGTGGGCGTGTTTCATGACGTGCGTGGCGGGACCTTCAGCCGCCAACGGGCGGAGATCGACGTGCCCTTCGCGCAGAGCCCATGGACGGACGCAAGCTTCGGCGTGCGCACCTCCGGCGATCCGGAAGCGATGAAGAAAACCATCACTGCGGCGATCCACGCCGTCGATCCGGCCGTGGCCCTGTCGGAGGTGGAGACCCTCGACCAGATTCGCGACGAGGCGCTCTCCGGCGATCGCTTCAACCTGCTCCTGTATGTGAGCTTCGCCGTCATCGCGCTGTCTTTGGCGGCCGTGGGAATTTACGGCGTGATGGCCTTCGGCGTGGGCCAGCGCGAGCACGAGATCGGCGTGCGCATGGCGCTGGGCGCCAGCCGCGGCCGCGTGGTGCGGATGATCCTCAGGGAAGGCGCGATCCTCGCGGCGATCGGCCTGGCGCTGGGACTGGTGGGGGCGTATTTTGTGGGCCGGGCGATGCAAAGCACCCTGTACAACGTGGGCTCGATCGACCTCGGCGCCTTTTGCGCCGTGGGCGCGCTGCTGATGGCTGCCGCGCTGCTGGCCAGCTATTTGCCCGCGCGGCGCGCCGCGGCGGTGGACCCGATGCGCGCGCTGCGCATCGAGTGAGGCGTGCGAAGCGAGGAGGAAACGATGATGCGATCGGTCTGGCAGGACAGTCGTTATGCGCTGCGCCTCTTGCGCAGTTCGCCGGCATTTACCCTCACGGCGGTGGTGGTGCTGGCGCTCGGTATCGGCGCCAACATTGCCGTCTTTACGCTGCTGGACGGAATCGCGCTGCGTCCGCTGCCGTATGCGCAGCCCGGTCGCATCGTGACCGTCGCGCTCCCCAGCTCCATGCCGTTCTACTTCGACATTGCCTACGCCGACATGCTGCAGTTGCGCGACGCATCCGGCGCGAGCGTGCAGATCGGCGCCACCTTCGATTCGTCGCTCGCCAGCATCGTGGGGCCCGGCGGGCGTGTCCAGGTCGAGCGCACCCAGGTCGATTCCGGACTTTTTCCCATGTTGGGCGTCAATCCCCTGCTGGGTCGCGTTTTTCGCCCCGAAGAAAACGATCCGGGCCGCAACCGTGTCGTACTGCTGGGCGAAGATGTGTGGCGCAAGCTCTTCCGTTCCGATCCCCGGATCCCGGGCAACAAGCTCGTCATTCGCGGGCAGGACTATACGATTCTGGGTGTCATGCCGCGCAGCTTCTCGTTCCCCTTCGGCGGCACGAATCAGATCTGGACGCCCGCTGCAATCACGCCGGCCGCCCGCTCGGCGATGAGCGGCGACGCCAAAATTGAAGGATCGCTCTACGCCCGCCTGCCCGCGAATATGACGGCCGCTCAGCTTGCCGACGTGATGAGCCGCGCGCAGGCGCGGATCGCGAAAGAAGATCCCGGCAACGAACTGCCCACCCGCGTGCAGATAACGAGCTACCAGGAGTGGCTCAATCGCGAGTCGCGCAAGCCGCTGCTGCTGATGTATCTTGTCGTTTTCGGCATCTGGGCGCTGGCGTGCCTCAATGTGACCAGCCTGATGCTGGCGCGGGCGGTGTCGCGCGCGCGCGAGCATGCGGTGCGTTCGGCTCTCGGCGCCACCCGCCTTCGTCTGCTCCAGCAGTCGGTTCTTGAAAGTCTGCTGCTCAGCGGCATTGGGGCCCTCGCCGGACTGCTCGTGGCGCAATCCGTCGTGAAGCTTCTTTGGCGCCAGATCGCGCATCAATTGGGCGAGGTCTCCGGCAACGTTCACCTGGATTGGCGCGTCATTGCCTGTCTCGGAGGCCTGACCCTGGTAACGGCTGCCATTGTCGGCGTCATCCCTGCGTTGCGCGCCTCGGGCCGCAACGTCCAGGAGAGCCTGCACGGGGTGACCTCGACTGCTTCCGCCGGCCAGAATCGCACGCGTGAGTTGCTGGTCGTGGCGCAGATCGCGCTCACGCTCGTCTTTCTCACCGGCGCCGGACTGTTCCTGCGCACCATTTACGCGCTGCGCGCGATTCCGCTGGGCTTTTCGCGGCAGAACGTGCTCACCGGCGGCGTGATTCTCAACCGCGTCCAGCGGCAGGCCGAGGACAAGGCGGACACCAGGACCAACGTGGTTCGCGATTCCTATTTGCCGCTGCTCGACCGGCTGCGCGCCATTCCCGGCGTGAAGGTGGCGGCGCTCAGCTCGGTATTGCCGCTGCGCCCGGAATTCTCCGTAAGCATCAGCGGCACGCTGGACGGGAAAAAGGTCCCGCGGGACCAGCAGCCGACAGCGGAGGGGCGCATCGCTTCCGCGGGACTGGTTGACGCTCTCGGCATTCCCATGCTGCACGGGCGCTTCTTCACCGAAGACGACACCGGTTCATCCCCGGTTGTCGTCGTGATCAACGAGGCTTTCGCGAAGAAGTATCTGCCGGGGCAGGATCCTGCAGGACACACTTACGGCCTGGGTGAAGGCCGCTTCGCGGCAGCGCGCATCGTTGGCGTGATTGGCGATATGAAGCAGGTCAGGGTTACCGATGCGACCAAACCGGAGATTTATTATTGCCTGGCGCAAACCGGGCCGGAGTCGCCCCTCTACGGCATTGCTACGGCGTTCATCCAGGTGGCGATCCGCGCCGCCGTTCCCGCCGACGCGCTGCGCGCGCAGTTCGACAAGGCGTTGCACGAAGTCGAGCCGGACGCCACCACGACCGACGTGAAAACGGTTCACCAGGCCGTCGAGGATTCCTTCGGCAGCCAGACGCTGACGGCGCGCCTGCTCGAGACCTTCGCCGCGCTGGCGCTGATGATCGCCGCCGTCGGCCTTTACGGACTGCTTTCGTTCGCGGTGGCGCAGCGAACGCGCGAAATCGGGTTGCGCATGGCGCTGGGCGCGGCCCAGGCCAATATACTCACCTTGGTGCTGCGCCGCGCGTTGCTGCTCGCCGGCATCGGGCTTGCCGCCGGTTTCGCCCTGGCGTGGTTCGCGGTGACCCTGGCGAAGGGCTACATCTACGGAGTCGAGGCGCACGATGCGGTCACCTTCTCCGCGGTGTTGCTTGTGCTCGCCCTGGTATCGCTGGCCGCGGCATGGCTGCCCGCGCGCCGCGCCGCGTCGGTGGACCCCATTCTCGCTCTAAGATCGGAGTAACTCACACATCATGATCGAACTGAAAAATGTCGAACGCAGTTACAAGACCGGGCACACGGAAACGTGGGTGCTGCGGCGCATCGGGCTCACCATTCGCGAGGGCGAGTTTGTCACGGTCATGGGCCCGTCCGGAGCCGGGAAGTCTTCGTTGCTCAACGTGCTGGCCCTGCTCGACGACGGCTGGCTCGGGGAATACTGGTTTGGCGAGACGCCGGTGCACAAGCTCAACCGCAAGCAGCGCGCCGACCTCGCCCGCCAGCGCATCGGCATGGTTTTCCAGAGTTATCACCTGCTCGACGATCTTACCGTCGCCGAAAACATCGACTTGCCCCTCTCCTACAAGAACCTGCCCGCCAAGGAGCGGCAGGGCATGGTGGCCGATATCCTCGACCGCTTCCAGATCGTTGCCAAGAAGGATCTCTTTCCCAACCAGCTTTCGGGCGGCCAGCAGCAACTGGTCGGAATTGCCCGCGCTGTGGTTCACGCTCCGTCCCTGCTGCTTGCCGACGAGCCAACCGGCAATCTGCACTCCACGCAGGCCCGCGAAATCATGGAACTGTTCCGCGAACTCAATCGCGGCGGCACCACCATCGTGCAGGTAACTCACTCGGAAGAGAACGCGCGCTATGGAACGCGCATCCTCGAGCTGCACGACGGATGGCTGACGCGCGACGAACCACTGCCTGCCAGGGCTACGGAGGTCTCCACAAAGTGAATCGATCCCGGGTGATTGAATGCCATCGGAAACAACAGTCGCAATCTTTTTCCGCCGCGCGCCCTGAAGCGCCTGTTTGGTGCCGCGTTCCGGTGATTGCCGCAATGCTGCTTTTGCCGGTAAATCTGTCGCTGGTTGGCGGCGCGGCCGGCCAGGCGGCCCAACAGGCGCCTGCGCAACCGGATTCGACACAGGCGCCTGCGCCCAATGCTCCCGCGCCTTCGACGCCTGCCCCGGCGGCAACGCCTTCCCTGACGCAGGAGATGCAGCAGGCGCAGCAGCAGACGGTTGCTCCCCAGCAGCCGTTCAACGTGCCGATGCCCCATTCGTGGAATCCGCTTGCGCGCTACAGGCCGAGCACGGCGCCCGAGCTGAACCTCGCCAACTCGCCGCGCCTCGATAGTCTGATCCGCAATGGAAAGATCTATCTTTCCCTGCACGATGCCATCGCCCTGGCCATCGAGAACAATCTCGATCTGGCCTCCTTCCGCTATAACTTTCCCATCGCCCAGACCGATATCCAGCGCACCAAGGCGGGCAGCACGGCCAACGGCGTCAATGTCTCGGTCGTGCAGTCGACGCAGGGCGGATTCAGCTCTCCCGGCGGCGGGGGTGGAGGCAGTTCGGGCCAATCCGCGGCCGCCGGCGCGGGCGGCATCGTGCAGTCGACCCTGGGCGAGGGCACCGCGGTTCCGCCCTTCGATCCGTTCCTCACTTTCCAGGGCTACGTCGATCACACCACCACCCAGGAGGCGAACACCTCCCAGTACGGTACGCCGACTCTGAAGACCAACACGATCGAAGTCCTGGCGCAATACTCCCAATCGTTCCCCCTCGGCACCAACGTTACGGTCAACTATCAAGGCGAGCGCGTGGCCACCAACTCCCCCTATTTCAGCATCGATCCGGAGCTTTTTGGCAGGTTCCAGGTAACCATCTCCCAGCCAGTTCTGTATGGCTTCGGGCTTTCCACCAACGAGCGCTATATCCACATCGCCAAGCGCAACGCCCAGATCACCGATGTGGCTTTCAAGGAGCAGGTCATCGCCACCGTGACCCAGGTCGAAAATATTTATTGGGCCCTGGTCAACGCCTATGAAGACGAGCAGATCAACGAGCGCTCTTTGGGCTTCGCCAACCAGACGCTCAGCGACGATCAGAAACAGCTCGAGCTCCACGCCATCGCGGCGATGCAGATCATGACCGATCAGGCCGCGGTGGCGACCGCCGAAGGCAGCCTTACCGTGGCGCGCGCCAACCTTCGCCTGAACGAGTTGCAGATGAAGGACGCGCTCACCAAGGTCGACGATCCGGCGATCGACGACATGCCCGTCATTCCCCTCGATCTGCACGGGGAGCCCGATTCAACCGCCGACAAATCCATGGACGACCTGATCGCCGAGGCGGAGAAAGAGCGGCCCGAGGTTACCCAGTACCAGATGCAGGCCGAGGTGCAGAAGCAGAATCTGAAGGATATCAATAGTCAGCTCTTGCCGCAGCTCAATCTGTATGGTTTCTATGCCGGCGCGGGTACCGCCGGCCCGAAGAGTCCAATTTGCGATGCCGCCGCGGGCATAGACTGCAACTCAACCCTGCCCACGGACTTCGCGGGCATGTTCGAGGACACCTTCAATTATTCGTCGCCCGAGTATCAGGTCGGAGTGCAGCTTTCCATCAATCTGCGCAACCGCCAGGCCAAGGCCGATCAGTTCCGTGCAGTGCTCAACTACCGGCAAAGCCAGATCTCCGAAGTGCAGCAGAAGAAGAACATTCTCTTCGATGTCCGCAACTCGAAGTATGCTCTCGAACAGGCTCAGGCCCAGGTAGAAGCGACCCAGAAGGCCCGCGACCTTGCCCAGAGGACCCTCGACATCACCAAGCAGGAACAGACACTCGGCGCAAAATCCAGCGTCGATACGCTGAACGCCGAAATCGCACTCGCCACGGCCGAGACCGCTTACGACACCGCACAGACAAACTACGAGCTGAAAAAAGTCGACATCGACCGCGCCACGGGAACCACCCTGGAGCGGCTGGGCGTTTCGATCGACGATGCGAAGTCGGGGGTGGTTACCCATGCGCCGTAGAATCATGGATTATCGACCATCGATCGCTGCCTTGCAGGCCGGCGTCGCACCGGAGGCAAGCCATTCCCGGTAAACAGGAACCAATCCGCGTACTCGCTGCCGACGATCAGACGCACATCCTCGAGGCGGTCGAGCTTCTTCTGCGTCCGCACGGAATCGAGGTCGACTGCGTGCGCTCGCCGCAGTTGCTTATGGAGGCGCTGGCCCACGCCGACTACGACGTGCTGCTCATCGACCTGAACTACACGCGCGACACCACCTCGGGCCAGGAGGGACTCGATCTGCTGGCGCGCATCCAGGAGTACGATTCCCGGCTGCCGGTGATCGTCATGACGGCGTGGGGCAACATCGATCTCGCCGTCGAGTCGATCAAGCGCGGCGCGCGCGACTTCATCCAGAAGCCGTGGGAAAACGAGCGCCTCGTCTCGCTGATCCGCGTGCACGCCGAGCTGCACCAGGCGCTGCGGCGCGCGCGCAACCTGGAGCTCGAAAATCGCCTGCTGCGCGCCGAAGGCATGCCGGAGTTTGTGGCCGGCGCGCCCTCCATGCAACCGGTGCTGGAGCTGATCGCGCAGGTCGGACCCTCCGACGCCAACGTGCTGATCACCGGCGAGCATGGCACCGGCAAGGAGATTGTGGCCAAGCTGCTGCACGCCGCCTCGCCGCGCTCGCGCATGCCGCTGGTGGCGGTCAATGCCGGCGGCCTGCCCGAAGGCACCTTCGAGAGCGAGATCTTCGGTCACGTCAAGGGCGCATTCACCGACGCCCGCACCGATCGCATCGGCCGCTTCGAACTGGCCAATGGCGGCACGCTCTTTCTCGACGAGATCGCCAACGTGGCGCTGCGCCAGCAGGCCAAGTTGCTGCGCGTGCTCGAAACCGGCGAGCTGGAGCGCGTGGGTTCGTCGCAGACCCGCAAGGTGGATGTGAGGATTCTCTCGGCCACCAACGCGCAGTTGCACGAGGAGGCCGCGGCCGGAAACTTCCGCGAGGACCTGCTTTTCCGCCTCAACACCGTGGAGATTCACCTGCCCGCGCTGCGCGACCGGCGCGAGGATATTCCCGCGCTGGCCATGCATTTTCTGGGCCGCAGCAAGACCCGTTATCGCAAACAGGTGGGCGGATTCACGTCGCCCGCGATGCAGCAGTTGATGCAGTATCCGTGGCCGGGCAATGTGCGCGAGCTGGAGCATACGGTGGAGCGCGCCGTGCTGTTGTGCCGCGGAGACGAGATCGAGCCGGCCAATCTCGCCATAACCTCGGGGCGCGCGGCCACGCAATCGTTCGAGAATATGAGCATCGACGAGGTGGAGGCGCTGCTCATCCGCAAGGTGATGCGGCGCTGCGACGGAAACATTTCACAGGCCGCCGAGGCGCTCGGACTCAGTCGCGCCGCGCTTTACCGGCGCATCGAAAAATATGGCCTTTGACAAACGCGCGCGCAGACGCAGGCGCTCCGCGGTCCGTCGCGCCTGGCTTTATTCCTTTCTTCTTTCGCTCCCGGGCCTGATTCTCGCCGCTGTACTTTTCTATCAGGCCGGTCTGACCGCCGCGCCCACCATCCTGCTGGCTGCCTGCCTTCTCCTGTACCTCCTTCTGCTCGCCGCGGCGCTGGTTGAAAGCATGGTCAGACCACTGCAGACGCTTTCCAACGTCGTGGCGTCGCTGCGCGAAGGCGACTACTCGTTTCGCGCGCGCGGCGCCGGCTCGCCCGACGCCTTCGGGGAACTGGCCACGGAGATCAACGCGCTGGCCGATCTGCTGCAGCGCCAGCGCGTGCGCTCGCTGGAGGCCACGGCGCTGCTGGCGCGCATCCTTGAAGTGATGCACTCGCCCTTGTTCGCCTTCGATCGCGAAACCCAGTTGCAGCTCGTGAACCACGCCGGCGTGCAGTTGCTCGGCCGGCCCTATGCGCGCTGCTTCGGACACAGCGCGCGCGAGCTGGGGCTCGTGGAGCTGCTTTCCGCGAAGGATCAGACCATTCATTCGTTTGAAGGCAAGCCCAACCGCTGGCTCCTGCGCAAGGCTACGTTTCGCCAGGATGGCCTGCCCCACACGCTCCTGCTGCTGGCCGACGTGAGCCGGCCCCTGCAAGAGGAGGAACAGGTCGCCTGGAAGCGGCTGATTCGCGTTCTGGGACACGAGCTTTCGAACTCGCTCGCGCCGATCAAATCCATCGCCGGAAGCCTGCTGGCGCGGGTGGACCAGATGGAAGGCGACGAGGGCACGGTGCGCGATTTTCGCCGCGGACTGGGCGTGGTGGAAAGCCGCGCCGATTCGCTGCACCGTTTTGTGCAGTCGTACCGCCTGCTGGCGCAGTTGCCGCCGCCGCATTTCAGGGCTGTGCCGCTGGGGCCGCTGCTGGAGCGGGTCGTGTTGCTGGAGCAGCGCCTCGGCGTTCAGCTCGACGCCGGTCCGGCGGCCGTGCTCGACGCCGATCCGGACCAGTTGGAACAGATGTTCATCAACCTGCTGCGCAACGCGGTCGATGCCTCGCTTGCCAACGGCACCGAGTCCGTGCGCGCAAGCTGGCGGCTGATGGATTCGACGGCGCTGGTGACCATCGAGGATCGCGGCGTGGGAATCGCCAACACGGAAAACCTGTTTGTGCCTTTCTACACCACCAAGCCGGCGGGCAGCGGCGTGGGCCTGGCCCTCGCGCAGCAGATTGCCCGGGCGCATGGCGGCGAGATCCGCCTGCTCAATCGCGACGACGGCGACGGCGCCCGCGCGACGATACGCCTGCCCGTGGCGCAGCAGTAACCCTGTCACCCCGGGCGGGAGGAACGGTCTTCACGCTCTCAAGCGGTGCCGTTCAAACGGCTCGGAGATTTTGCAGCCGGTCGAGAACCGGGCGGCCTGCAAAACGCGCGCGCTCGCCGAGGCTGCGCTCGATGCGGATGATTTCGTTCCATTTTGCCGTGCGCTCGCCGCGTACGAGCGATCCCACCTTGAGCTGGCCGGCGTTGGCCGCCACGGCGAGATGCGAGATGAATGCGTCTTCCGTCTCGCCGGAACGCGCGGAGACAATCGCGTTCCACCCGGCGCTCTGCGTCAGCGCGATCGCCGCGAGCGTTTCGGTTACTGTGCCGATCTGGTTGGGCTTGATGAGCACCGCGTTGGCGGCGTTCTGCTCAATGCCGGCGCGTATGCGATCGGGGTTGGTCGTAAAGAGATCGTCTCCGACAAGCTGGATGCGTTGGCGAAGAGCCGGCGAGATCGTCGACCAGCCTTCCCGGTCTGTGTCGGCCATGGGGTCCTCGATCGACACGATTGGATATCGTTCGCACCAGCCAAGGAGAACATCGGCGAACTGCGCTGAAGAGAAGGTGCGATCTTCGAGCCGGAACGAATATTCCCCGGATTCCGCATCGTAAAGGTCGCTGGCGGCGATGTCGAGCGAGATGGCCGCGTCGCGGCCCGGCTCATAACCGGCGCGAACAATGGCTTCCACCATGAATTGCAGAACGGATTCGTTGTCGGGAAACTCGGGCCAGTAGCCGCCTTCGTCCGCCACGCCGCGAAGGGTGCCGCGTTGGGCCAGAAGCTCCCCCGCGGCGCGGTACACGTTGAAGCTGATTTCGAGCGCCTCGGCAAACGAGCGGGCGCCAGTGGCAATGAGAAGGAAATCCTGCACATCGGTGCGCCAGTGGGCGTGGGCGCCGCCGCCGACGATCTGGATTTCAGGCAGGGGAATCAGGTTCCCGCGCGATTGGCCGAGGTATTCATAGAGCGGCCGTTGTTGCGCGGCGGCCGCGGCGGAAGCGGCCGCCATCGAGACCGCCAGAATGGCGTTGGCGCCAAGCCTGGACTTGGCGGGTGTGCCGTCAAGCCCGATCAGCGTGCGGTCGAGGCCGGCCTGATCGAAGACATCAGACCATCGGATGGCCTGATCGATCTCGCCTTTGACGTTGGCAATCGCCCGGAAAACGGACTTCCCGCGAAAACGGGCGGGATCGCCATCGCGAAGCTCCAATGCCTCGAACTGGCCGGTGGATGCTCCCGAGGGCGCGACGCCGCGGCCACGAACGCCATTTTCGAGCACAACCTCCGCTTCCACCGTGGGATTACCGCGTGAGTCATAGGCGGGATAGGCGTCGACGCAGCGAATCCTCGTCATTTCGCCTCCACTTCCATCAGGCCCGCGAACCATGGCTCCACGAAATCCGCAAGCCTGGAGGAACATGACCGGATCGCAGGTCGCGTCAAACCGCGCACGAAATCGGCCTGACCCGCTTTGGTCAGATACTCGACCGGCGACTTGCCATCGACCCGCGCCAGCAAAAGCATGGGGAGCAGCCGCGCGACACGAGTCTCCAGGAAAGGGATGTCGATCGATCTTCCGGCTGTTTCGACATAGCGCCGCCAGAAGGCCTGGCTCATCTCATGGATCCCGATCTGCCGCGGCGCGTGATGGAGGCCCTTCAGCAAAAAATGCGTGAGCACAAACGCCACATCGAAAGCGGGATCGCCGTACCAGGCCACTTCGCAGTCGAGGAGAACAAGGCGCAAGGTCGAAATCATGATGTTCTTGGGGCTGAAGTCGCCGTGCACAAGGCAGATGCGAGTGGCGGCGAGACGCTGCGCCTCGGTCCCGAAGATCGCGCGCAGATCCGGATGGCGCCGTCCCGTCGTGAGCAGATACGGCTCGATGCGCAGTTGCATGAAATTGTCCGTCGTGCCGAAGTGCGCCGCGGCCACGGCATCTCCCGCGGAACGGGCGTGAATCGCGCCAAGAACCGACGCGGCGCCGAGAGCGTGCTCGATGCGCGCATCGCCGCCGAGCAGGAGCTTCTTCCAGTTCGCGAATTCCGGGCCGAGATACTCCATGGCGAAGTAGCCGCGATCGTGCGGGCCGGGGAGAAGCCGCGGCACAGCCTCGGGCAGAATCGCTCCGACATACTCGATATACATCTGCTCATAGCGGTTGCGCGAGACATCGGCGGTCCAATCGTCGTGCACGCGCAGCCTGGGCAGGGCGCGCTTCACGACGTACGACTTGTCGCCATCGTCGACGCGACAGATTTCGCTGGAGACGCCGTCGGCAAGCGGAGTGAGCTGCGCGTCTTCGTGTCGCAGCACGCCGTCGCGGCGAAGGATCTGACCAAAGTCCTCGGCAGCCGCGCCGGAGACAGCCTTCCCGATCTGGTCTGCGCTGTTCACGGTCGGCAACGGATTCAGCCTACGCGCCGGGCACTGGCGGACAACCGGGGAATTCGACCAGGAACGTGTTGCCGATATAGCCGACGTACTGGATGCCGATCTTGCTGGTGAAAAAACCGTCGGCGGTCAGGCTGCGCAGGATCGAGAAAAACTCCACGCCCTGGCTCAGGCGATCGTCTTCGTCCGCGCTCTTTCGATACGCGATCAGGTCGAGAATTTCCTTCTGCTGTTGCGGCGCGCAATCCAGATAGCCCTTGCCGTAGCGATCGCCGCACGTCGCGTCGAGCCACATCAGGCCGCCGCCCAGCTTCACCTGATAGTCGGAATTCTCGCTGGTGATCAGATCGATGTACTCCGGAGCGCCGGCCTCGATCGCCCCGCCCGAATCCGCATCGGCCGGCAGGATGGTTTCGCAGAGCGCTTGCAGCGTCTTGTACTCCCGCGGCTGGAAAAATCTGGGCGTGTAGCTGCCGCCCTGGGCAGATTTTTCCGCATCGATCAGGCCGTGCGCGTATTCGGCGGCCTCGAGCGGAATGGCGCGAAGAACCGAGCCGGCCACCGCGCCCATGCTCAGCGATTTCAGGATGGATCGCCTTGAGATTCCCTCTTCAGCCATGGGCTTTGTCAGAGTTCTCCTTTCTTCGCCTGGTCGAGCAGATACTCCGACGTTCTCCACGAAAGCGCGATGATGCTCAGGGTCGGATTCTTGTCGGGATTGGACACGAAGGGGGCGGCGTCGGCCACGAAGAGATTCTTCACATCGTGCGCCTGGCAATACTTGTTCAGCACCGAAATCCTCGGGTTGTCGCCCATGCGCACCGCACCGACCTCGTGGATGATCTCGCCGCCGGTGGAGATGCTGGCGCCCGGCCTTGGCGGTCCGGCCTCGCTCTCTGTCTTGCGATTCGATTGCGGATGACGCCGCGTGCCGTGCATCACGGTGCCGCCCGCGGCTTCCACGATGGAGCGGAACGTCTCTTGCATATCGTCGGCCATCTGCAGCTCGTTTTCACCCCATTGCCAGTGGAAGCGCAGCACGGGAATGCCCCACTTGTCCACCACATCGGGGTCGAGCTCGCAATAGCAGTTTTCGTTGGGGATCATCTCGCCGCGCCCGCTGAAGCCGATCACGGTGCCGTAGGCGCTGCGGCATTCCTGCTTGAGCGCGACTCCGTAGCCTTCGTGCCGGGTGCAAACGCCGTCGAAGCTGCCCACGCCGGGCATGTCGCGCCCGCCGCCGAACTCGATGTGATAGCCGCGCAGGAATCCGTTCTTCTGCCCCAGGCGCCACCACGGCATGTACATGTGCATGCCGCCCACGCCGTCATGGTTGTGCGGTGGCATTCCCACGAGCTGCGGAAAATATCCGGCGAGGCTGCTGCCGACCGTATCGGTGAGATAATGTCCGACCACTCCCGACGAATTGGCCAGACCATTGGGAAAGCCCGACGAACGCGAATTCAGAAGCAGGCGCGCCGACTCGCACGCGCTGGCCGCGACCACCACCGCTTTTGCGTAGACACGCTGGTCGGTGCGCGTCGCCTTATCGATGTACGCAACCGCTTCGACCTTTCCGCTCTGGCCGAGCACGATCTCGCGGGCCATGGCGTTGGCGATCATGGTGAAGCGGCCGGTGGCGGCGGCCGGCGGAATCATGACCTGGCTGGAGCTGAAGTTCGAGGCGCTGCGGCATCCGCGGCCGCACTGCGCGCAGTAGTGGCAGGCGGGCCGATCGTTCAGCGCCTTCGTCAGGATGGCCAGGCGCGATGGAATGCAGGTGATCTTCAGGTTGTCGCAGGCTTTCTTGATCAGCGTTTCGGTGCAGCGCGGTTTCGGAGGCGGCAGAAAGACACCGTCCGGGGCGTTGGGAACGTTCTCCTTGGTTCCGAAGACGCCGATGTACGCCTCGGCCTTGTCGTAGTAGGGTGCGAGATCTTCGTAGGCGATGGGCCAGTCGTCGCCCATGCCGTCATTGGAACGCGGCTTGAAATCCGTTGGGCCAAAGCGCAGCGCGATCCGGCCCCAGTGGTTGGTGCGGCCGCCCTCGATGCGCGAGCGGAACCAGCGGAAGGTCGTGCCCGGTGCATTCGTATAGGGCTCGCCGGGGATTTCCCAAAAGCCGTTGGGCGCAAGGAACTCATCGTCGAACTCGTATTTTCCTCTCCCGCCGATGCCGGCGCCGCGATGCGCCAGCTCATAGGGCCAGACGTGCTCCTTGAAATCCTTGTAGGGGTCAAGGCGCGGACCCGCCTCCAGCATCACGACGCTGAGCCCGCCCTCGGTAAGCACTTTTGCCGCTGTTCCGCCTCCCGCGCCCGAGCCAATGATGCAAACGTCATAAACGTTCCTGCGCGGATTCACCTGGGGCATTCCCGAATCTCCGATGACATGATCTGCGGACGTGCCGCGCCGCGACGCCCCGGGCCTGGTTGCCGAATACGGCGAGCCCGGCGACCGTCGTCAGTCTGTCTTGCGGCAACAAACCCAATATACTCCCGGCGCGTGGTCCGCCGCATCCTGCCGGGTTTGGGCTCATCCGGCGGTCACGACGCTCGACGCCGCGATCTCATCCGCATCCGGCATCTCCCGCGCAGGCGATTCGCCGCCCACGGGCAGAAAGACCGAGAACGCGGTGCCTCCGGAGCGTGCGCCCCGCCGGCTCCACACGCGAACGTGCCCGTTGTGCCGCTCCACCAGTTGGGCCACCACCCACAACCCGAGCCCGGTGCCGGTTTCAAGCTTGGTGGTGAAGAACGGCTCGAAGACGCGCCGCATGGTCGTGCGGTCCATGCCCGATCCGGAATCGCAAAAGGTCGCGCGCATTCCCGCCGCGGTTCCGTCGCGCCAGTCGCGGGAAGGGCGCAGCCGGATGACGAGCCGGCCGTCGCGCGGCGTGGCCTCGATCGAATTGGAGAGAAGGTTGGCGAAGATCTGCTGGACCTCGCCGGGCAGGCAGGCGACAGGAGTTTCATCCTGAACGCGTACCTCCACGGAAATCCGGGCGGTTTGCAGCCGGGCTCGAAAGAGCACCAGCACCGATTCGACAAGCTCCGACAGCAGTGTCATCCTGGGCGCGCCGGCCTGGCGATGGAACTTGAGCGTCTGCTGCGTGATGAGCGAGACGCGCATCAACTCCTCCAGCGCGTCGTGTGCCTGGGCGCGCGCGCCCTCCACGGTTTCGGAGATCGAGATGAGGTAAAGCAGGTTGGCCACCGCGGCCAGCGGATTGTTGATTTCGTGCGCGACCGAGGCTGCCAGCTTTCCCGCGACAGCGAGCTTTTCGGCGCGCAGCATGGCCTCTTCGGCGTGTTTGCGGTGCGTGATGTCGGCCATCACGCCCACGATGCGCGTCGCGCGGCCGCTCGCGTCCCGCTGGCACTTGCCCTGCGATTCGAGCCAGTGCACGGAGCCGTCGGGCCACACCACGCGGTATTGCCGATGATAGTCGCTGGCCGTCTCGCGCAGGCGATGGAATTCCTGCACCAGCTCCTCACGATCGTCGGGATGGACGTGCTTCAGCCACTCGTCCGGCTCCTCGGTGAGCGCTCCCGGCTCGAGGCCCAGCATGCGAAACATCTCGTCGGAACGATGCACGCTGTTCTTCCCGAGATCCCACACCCACAGCCCCATGCCGTTGGCGCGCAGGGCGATCTGCAGCAATTCGTCGCGGTCGCGCAGGGCCGCCGCCACCGCGGTGCGCTCCTCGGCGAGCTGGCGCTCGGCGTTCGCGAGCATCAGTTGCCGGTTCAGGTGTTGTGTTGCGAGCTCGGCGCGCTGGGCGGCGAGGCGCCGCACCGCCCAGCCAAGAAAGATGGAAAGAAAAAGAAACAGCGCCATCCGCAGCGCTTCGGGCCCCTGAAGAATCGAGAATCGCATCTGCGCGCGGGTGAGAAAGAAATGGACGAGAGCCGCGTCGGTGATGGCGCAAAGCACTCCGCCCCACATGCCCAGAAACCAGCAGGCGAGGATCACGGTGGGCAGGCCGAGCAGCAGCGGAAACGAGCGCAGCGGATGAACCGTGCAGGTGAGCGTGACCGCCAGGCCTGCTGCAACGCCGCCGAGCAGCCCGCGAACCGCCCACGGCCACCGTTCCATGGCGACTACGCTGGAGAGTTTCACGCGGTTCATGGGCTCACGGATCGAACGGTTTGAGTTTTGGAAAAACGGCGCGGATTCGTCTCCCAGGATAGTCGACTTGGGCGGAAAAGGAAAGATTACGGAGAAGCCGGGGTCGTTTCCGGTTTGAGCAGCCTGGAGGGAAAGACTTGGGCGCCTCATTCTTGCGGCGCGCCGGGGTCCTGCGGAGGGGTCTACGTCCGTGGGGTGGCTGGCGCAGGGGTGGGAGATGAAATCGTCTCCCCAAAGGTCAACTCATATCCCTCTCCATGTACCTGCCGATCTCCGCGTGAGGAATCGCCTCCTGCGCATAGGTGAATGTGCCTTTGTCCCTGATCTCGCGGGCCGCGCGGACGAAGGCGCCCAGCGCGGCGCGGGCCAGCGATCCGCCCACGCTGATGCGTTTGGCTCCCGCCGCGGCAATCTCGTCGACCGGGTATGTCGCCCCTTTCAGTCCCATGAGGACGTTGACCGGTTTGTTCACCGCGGAGCAGACCTCGCGGATGGCTTCGAGGCTGGGCAGGCCCGGCGCGTAGACGCAGTCGGCCCCGGCCTGGGCAAAAGCCTGCAGGCGGTGAATCGTGTCGTCGAGATCGGGGCGGCCGCAGAGAAAATTCTCGGTTCTTGCCGTCAACAGAACCTTGTACTTGCGAGCTGCTTCCACCGCGGCGGCCACGCGTTCGACCGCGTGGGCGAAGTCGTAGATGGGATCGTTCACCGCGCCTCTCGAATCCTCGATCGACCCGCCGGCCAAGCCGTTCTCCGCGGCAAGGCGAATGGTCTCCGCGCACGCCTCCGGCGAGTCGCCGAAGCCGTTCTGCAGATCGGCGGAGACGGGAAGGCCGGTTGCATCGGCAATCGAACTGGCGTTGGCGAGCACATCTTCCCGCGTGACCGCCTGGGGCGAATCAGGCAGGCCGGCGTTGAAGGCGAAACCCGCGCTGGTGGTGGCCAGCGCCTCAAAGCCGAGCGCCGTGAGAATTCTTGCCGAGCCCGCGTTCCACGGATTGGGAATGAGGAAGCAGCCGGGCCGCTCGTGCAGCGCCCGAAAGGCAACGTATTTTTCCTCGCGCGTCATGGACCTGCCTTCCTTCGATTCTCCCACGACACCCGCGGCAAATGCCTTCTGCGAAAATAGAACAGAATGATTTCGCTCCGGAATGCGGGCAAGCGCTTCGGGCCGCGCGTGCTGTTTCTTGAGGCGAACTGGCTGATTCGCGCGCAGGAGAAGTCCGCGCTGGTGGGCGCCAACGGCGCGGGAAAGTCGACGCTGATGAAGGTGCTCGCGGGCCTCGATACGCTCGATTACGGCGCGATCGAAAAGACGAAGGGAATGAGCATCGGCTATCTGCCGCAGGAAGGATTGCGGCTCGCCGGTCGCACGGTCTTTCAGGAATGCCTGGCGGTCTTCGAGGAGCTGCACGAGATGGAGCGCGAAATCGGGCGGCTGGCCGGGCAACTGGCCGAGCTCGATCACGAGGGAGCCGATTACGCGGCCGCGGCGGAGCGCTACTCGGTGCTGCAGGAGCGCTTTCACTCCCTCGACGGATACGCGCTCGACGCGCAGGTGGGCAGCGTGCTGAGCGGCCTCGGCTTCGGCAAGGAGGACTGGGGCCGGCAGACGGACGAGTTTTCCGGCGGCTGGCAGATGCGCATCGCGCTGGCCAGGCTGCTGCTGGCCAGGCCGAATCTGCTGCTGCTCGACGAGCCGACCAACCACCTCGATCTCGAGACGCGCAACTGGCTCGAAACCTGTCTCCGGAGTTATCCCTTCGGGTACATCCTTATTTCGCACGACCGTTATTTTCTCGATGTAACCGTAGACCGCACCGTGGAGATATGGAACAAGCGGCTCACGATCTATCAGGGAAATTACACGAATTACCTGAAGCAAAAAGACGAGAGGCGCGCGCAGCTCGAAGCCGCCTGGCGCAACCAGCGCGAGCAAATCGGACACCTTGAGGCGTTCATCAGCCGTTTCCGCTATCAGGCGACGAAGGCGAAGCAGGTGCAGAGCCGGATCAGGGAGCTGGAAAAGATCGGGCGCATCGAGATCCCGCCGGAAGAGCCCGTCATCCATTTCAGGTTTCCGCAGCCCGCGCCTTCGGGCCGGATGGTCGTCGAGGCCGAAGGCCTGGCCAAGAGCTATGGCGACAAGCACGTTTTCAGCGGCGCGCGATTCACCATCGAGCGGGGCGACAGAATCGCGTTGGTGGGCGTGAATGGCGCGGGCAAGTCGACCCTGATTCGCCTGCTGACCGGAATGGAACCGCCGACGGCGGGCGCGATTCGCCTGGGGCATAACGTTGTAACTGAATACTTCGCGCAGGACCAGTACAAGGTGCTCGATCCCGGGGCGCGCATGCTCGACGACATCGGCCGCGCCGCGATTAGAGTGCCCGAGGTCGAGCTGCGCTCCCTGCTGGGCTGCTTTCTCTTCAGCGGCGATGACGTCTTCAAGCCGCTGGGCGTGCTGTCCGGCGGCGAGCGCAACCGCTACGCGCTGGCGCGGATTCTGGTTTCCCCGTCGAATTTTCTCCTTCTCGACGAGCCCACCAATCATCTCGATATGCGCGCCAAGGACGTGCTGCTCGAGGCGCTCGCCGCCTTCTCCGGCACGGTGATCTTCGTTTCCCACGACCGCTACTTCATCGACAAGCTGGCCACCAGTGTGCTCGAAGTGGAGAACGGAATCATCACGGCCTGCGAGGGCAACTACGAGGACTATCTGCGGCGCAAAGAGGCTCTCGCCGCTCCACCGATCGTGCCTGAGCCGGCCGCAAAGACCGAAAAGGCCGCGACCGGAACGACGATCGTGATCGAAGGCGGTCCGGACGAATGGCAGCCTGCCGGCAGCAGCAAACCGGCCGGCGGCAAAGCGTCCCGGCGGCTGAATCCGATCAGGCAAAAACAGATGGAGGAGCGCTGCGCGTTTCTCGAGGAAGAGATCCCGCGCGTCGAGTCTTCGATTGCGCATACCGAAGAGCAACTGGGCGTCTTTGTCTCGGCCGCGGAGACGCAACGCCTGACAGCGCTGGCCGAGGAGCTGCGCGCGCAACTCGGCGCGCTGACCACGGAGTGGGAAGAGCTGGCCATGCAGCTCGAAGGTCGGAGCGCATCCTCCTGAGGCAAGACTCGGCCGCCGTTCATGGATAATCGAAACAGGATGGCCTTATTGTGGAATCCCGAGAGCTGGTCGCAGCGGCTGGCGGAGCTGGAGGCCCAGACCGGCGAGCTGAAAGAGGCGCCGCTGCGGCGCGACGTGCGCTCGCTGGGCATGCTGCTCGGCGAAGTGCTGCGCGAACAGGCCGGCGAGGATCTTTTCGATCATGTAGAGGCGCTGCGCAAGGGCACCATTCGCCGCCGCGACGCGGAGATGCGCGGCCATGCCGAAGAAGCCGCGCGGCACGGCGCCAAGGCGCTCGAACTGGTGCACTCGCTGCCGGCCGGGCGCGCCACGCTGCTCACGCGCGCGTTCGCCTTCTACTTCGAGCTGATCAATCTGGCTGAAACCAACCACCGCAAGCGCCGGCGCATGGCGCTGCAGGTGAGCGGCGAGGCCGGCAGGCAGCGCGGTTCGTTGACCGGGACGCTGTGTGCCATGCGCCGGGTCGGCACCGACGCGCCGGCGGCGATGGACTGGCTCAGGCGCGTGCTGGTGGTGCCGGTGTTTACCGCGCATCCCACCGAAGTGGCGCGCCGTTCGGTCATGTTCAAGCGCCGGCGCATCGGCGAATTTCTCGAGGCGCTCGACCGCATCCCCATTCCCGGGCAGGATCTGGCCCGGCTCCAGGAACTGGTGCTGGCGGAGATCACCAGCCTGTGGCAGACCGACGAGGTGCGCTCGCGCCGGCCCACGGTCTACGACGAGATCAAGATGGGGCTCGATTACTACGACGTCTCCATCTTCGCCACGCTGCCCAACCTGTATCGCGAAATTGCCGAGGCGTTGCGCGCGGCTTATGGCCTGGAAATCGAAGCCCACGCTTTGCCGCAGGTGCTCGCCTTCGGCTCGTGGATCGGCGGCGATCGCGATGGCAATCCCTTCGTCACGCCGCAGGTCACGCGCGACGCCATCCGGCTGGCGCGCGGCCATCTGCTGCTCTTCTACCAGCGGCAGCTCGACCGGACGATCGACTTGCTGACCCCGAGCGCGCAACAGCGGCCGGTGAGCGAAGCGCTGCTCAAAAAGTTGCGGGCCTATGTCGCGCAGGTGCACACGCCGGAGGCGCAGATCTTCGGCGAGCAATACGAGTTCGAGTACTATCGCCGCTTCGTCATTTGCGTGAAGGCGCGCGTGCATCGCACCCTGGAACATCCCGGCCCCGCCGGTCCCGTGCTGCCGGCGATGCCCTGCACGCTCGGCGAAGGCCACGACAAGCTGGCGCGCGCGCTGCCCCCCTACAGCTCGGTGGATGAACTGCTGGACGACCTGGAGACGCTGCGCGCGTCGCTCAGGGACCATTGCGGAATCCGCATCGCGCGCACGCTCGTCGATCCGCTCATCCTGCAGGTGCGCGCCTTCGGGCTGCATCTGCACACGCTCGATATTCGCCAGCACGCGCGCGTCCACGCCCGGGCGCTCAGGGAGGCGATCGGCGACACCGCCGCTCCGGCGCTGACGGGCGGGCTTTCCGCCGAGACCGCCGATGTGCTCGAGACCTTTCGCGTGGTGGCCGAAGTGAAAGACAGTTGCTCGCCCGAAGCGGTTCGCCACTGCGTGATCAGCGGCGCCGCGTCGGTGGACGATGTCGTGTCGGTAGTGCGGCTGGCGCGTCTGGGCGGCGTTCGCGTCGAAGGCTCGGGCCGCGATCCGGGCCTGATGCCGGTGCCGCTCTTCGAGTCGATCGAGGACCTGCGCCGCGCCCCTGCCGTTTGCCGCGAATTGTGGAGCCGGCCCGACTACCGCAAGCTCATCGCCTCGTGGGACCACTGGCAGGAGGTGATGCTCGGCTATTCCGATTCCAACAAGGACGGCGGCATGCTGACCAGCACATGGGAGATCTTCCGCGCCCACCGCGCCCTGCACCAGGTGGCGCGCGAGTGCGGCGTCAGGCTGCGCCTCTTCCACGGCCGCGGAGGCACGGTGGGCCGCGGCGGCGGGCCCACGCATCGCGCCATCTTCGCCCAGCCCGTCGACGCATTCGACGGCCAGTTGCGCATCACCGAGCAGGGCGAGGTGCTCAATTTCAAATACGCCGACGAAGTGCTGGCCGAACGCAATCTGGAGCTGATGATCGCCGCATCGCTCGATGCGCTGGCGCGGCCCAACGCGCGCGACCCCGAGGGCCACTTCACGGGCAAGGTGATGCCGGAGTGGGAGGCGGCGCTCGACGATCTCTCGGCGATCTCCTTCGCGTTCTATCGCCGGCACATTCTCGAAGATCCGGGCGTGGTGACCTACTTCGGGCAATCCACGCCCGTAGGCGAACTGGAGCACGCCAAGATCGGGTCGCGGCCGGCGCGCCGCAACGCTTCTCCCCTGCTGGGTGACCTGCGCGCCATTCCGTGGGTCTTCGGCTGGACGCAGTCGCGGCTGCTGGTTCCGGCGTGGTTCGGCGTGGGCTGCGCGATCGATCAGTTTCTCGGCCGTTCCGGCGCGCTCGAACTGTTGCAGACCATGGCGCAGGAACTTCCGCTGTTCATCGACCTGGTGCGCAACGTCGAAATGGCCTTGGGCAAGGCCGATCTCGGCACGGCGCGGCTCTATTCGTCGCTGGTCGAAGACCCTGAGCTGCGCGAGCGCGTCTACGATCTGTTCGAAGCCGAGTTCCATCGTGCCGTGCGCGCCGTGCTTGCCGTCACGCGGCAGAAGGAACTTCTTGAGAACAACCGCGTGCTGGCCAATTCCATCAAGCTGCGCAACCCCTATGTCGATCCCATGCACCTGATCCAGATCGACATGCTGCGCAGAAAGCGCGCCGGCGAAGACACGCCCGAAGTCAACCGCGCCATCGCCGCCACCATCAGCGGCATCTCCGCGGGCCTCCGCAACACGGGATAGCGTCGATTCTACGTGCACCGGGGTGCGAACATTTGCGAGAAGGTGAAAACGGTCGCCGCGCGGACACTCTCCCGTAGGGGGCGCCGAGGATAGCCCCGGGGTGGAGCGAAGCGGAACCCTGCGAATCGATTGGTAATTGATTCCCAGGCCCCGCGGGGGCGTCCGGCTTCCGCCACGTTTTCGACGGAAGTTTGACGCGCGTCGCGCCAAACAAGTCGAAGGACCTGCGTTGAAGCCCCTGATCCTGCGAGGCGGCCAGCAAAGAGGTCCCAGGTTTTGGGGTGTTGAAAAGCACGCTGATTTGCAAATCGCGGCTGCGGCTCTTAACCTCATCGTGGAATCGCCGTGGCCGGATTGCGCGGCGCAAAAATTCATCGGACGGATGCCAATGGACAAAGAACTCTTCTTCAGGCGTCGGCGCGCCGGCGCCGCATCGCGTCTTGCCGCGGCAATTTGCAGCTTTTCACTTTTCCTTGTCGCGCCCCTGGTCGCCGCCGCGCCCGGCGCTGCCGCGCACCTGCTCATCTACTCCATTGACGTCGAAGGCGGCCAGTCGACCCTGCTCGTCTCGCCGACGGGGTCGTCGCTGCTCATCGACACCGGATGGCCCGACAACAACGGCCGCGATACCGATCGCATCCTGGCGGCCATGCACGACGCCGGCATTACGAAGCTCGACCGCGTGCTGATTACGCATTTCCACGTCGATCACGTGGGCGGCGTGCCCGATCTGGTCAAACGGGTGCAGGTCGGCGAGTTCCTCGATCACGGCGAGAACCGCGAGGACTCCGATATCACGCGGCACGATTATGCTGCCTACCTGAAGGCCATTGAGGGCAAGCCGCGGCGCATCGTGCATCCCGGCGACAAGATCGAAGTTCCAGGGCTCGGGATCGTGGTGCTGACCGCCGACGGAAACGTGATCCATACCATTCCCGGCATCAAGCCCGTGCCGAACCCGTACTGCGCCCCGGAGCCGAAGTGGACTCTCGACGCATCGGAGAATCCGCGCTCGGCCGGCATTCTCGTCACTTACGGCAGGTTCAGGTTTCTCGATCTCGGCGATCTGACCAAGCCGAAGGAAGTCGAACTCGTTTGCCCCGACAATCCCATCGGGCACGTCGACCTGTACCTGACGACGCACCACGGGCTCGATCAGTCCAATTCGCGCGCGATTGTGGATGCGATTCATCCGCGCGTGGCCATCATGAACAACGGCGCGCACAAGGGCGGCAGCCCCGAGGCGTGGCAGACCGTGCATTCGAGCCCGGGCCTCGAAGACCTGTGGATGCTGCACACCGCCGAAGACTCCGACGCCGCGCACAACAGCCCCGAAGAGCTGATCGCGAACCCCAAAGGCGACGGCGACGGAGCGTACTTCAAGGTCGTGGCTTCACAGGATGGGAGCTTCTCCGTCACCAACTCGCGCACCGGCCAGACAAAAGAGTATCCGAAGCGCTGAAACCAGGGTGCCCCACGTCCGTATGTTCGGACCTGGGCCCGCCGTCTCACTCAACCAGCATTCCGTGCCCCATCCTTTCGCCTGCTTTTGGCGAAAGGGTGGGATCATCGGCGACCGGAACAAGGAGTCGTCGTGTTACTGCGCTACATCCGCGTCAGGTCCGCCTGCACGCGGCAGCCGCGATCGGATGTGAATTCGAGCCGCCCGCCGAGCTGATGCGCCAGGTTTATCGCCAGCTTCAATCCCATGGAGTTGGAATCCGCCGGGTCGAAGTCGGCGGGCAGCCCGACGCCGTCGTCCTCCACGGTCATGCGAATTGCTCCATCGATGCGGTGAACTGAAACCGTGATGGCGCCGCGGCGGCCGCCGGGAAAGGCATGCTTGAAGGAATTCGACAATAGCTCGTTGGCCAGCAGGGCAAAGGGCACCGCGCGGTCGAGCGGCAGCAGGATCTCCTCGACATCGAGCTTGAGCTGCACCTGGCTGGGCGCCAGCGAATAGGCCTGGATGGAGCCGGCGAAGATGTCGCTCAGGTAATCGCCCAGCGGCAGCGCCGACAGGCTGGGCATCTGGTAGAGCCGCTCGTGGACCATCGACATGGCGTGGACGCGCTCCACCGTGCTCTCCACGGCGCTGCGCGCGTCGCACTCGGGGAGCTGGCGCGCGCTCATCTTCAGCAGGCTTTGCACCACCTGCAGGTTATTCTTCACGCGATGATGGATCTCGCGAAGAAGCACCTCTTTTTCTTTCAGGTCGCGCGAAACGACCTTGGCAAAGCTCTCGACTTCTTCGTTCTTGCGGCTCAATTCGTGGACCGTCGCTTCCAGTTGGGCGGTGCGCTCGGCCACCCGCGCCTCGAGGTCGGCGTTCAGTTGCGCCAGCGATTCTTCCAGCTCTTTTTGCCGCGTGACATCGCGAGCCACGCGGACAAAGCCCGTCAGTTTTCCATCCTCGTCGCGCAAGGCCGAAATGACTCCGCTCCACCAGCGCCGGCGTCCATCGCGATAGATCCTCCATCCGTCGGCGAAGCAACGGCCGGAGCGCGCGGCCTCTTCGAGGTCACGCTCGGGAATGCCGGCCTTTCGATCCTCCTCGGTGGCGAAGATGGAGTAGTGTTTTCCCAGGACTTCCTCCGGAGCATAGCCGAGCAGTTTCCGGGCGCCCAGCCCCCAGCTCGCTACATGGCCTTCCCCATCCATCGCGTAAAGGGCGTGTTCCTCCACGTTCTCGACGATAAGCCGATACTGCTCCAGTTCTGCGTTCAGGGCGCGCAGCCTGTCTTCAATCTCCTTGTGTCGCGTCAGGTCGTGCAGCACGCGCGTGAATCCGGCGAGCCGGCCGGTATCGTCGCGCAACGCGGTCAAATCGATCTCCGCCCAGATGCGGTTGCCATTCGGTCCGCGCCACCAGCCATCGGAGCGAACGCGTCCGGAACGCGCAGCTTCCTCAAGCTGCGCCGCCGCCCGTGCCTGTTCCGGTTCTTCGCCCGGATAAAGGACCGACACGTGTTTGCCCAGCGCCTCGCTCGCCGTGAGGCCGTGAATGCGCCGCGCGCCTTCGTTCCAGGTGAGGATGCTGCCCTCGGCGTCGAGCAGATTGATGGAGTAATCCTGCAGGCTTTCCACCAGCGCGCGCACCTGGGCGCGGCTGCGCGTCAGCGCCGTGTCGAGCCGGCGCAAGATGGCCATTCCATATTGCCGGCCGCCGGCAAAAAACGGGCGCAGCATCACGTCGACCTGGAACTCCGTTCCATGGGAGTCGCGCGCCGAGAGATCGAGACCCGAATGCATGTTGCGCCACGTGGGATTTTGCATGAAACCGGCGACGAAGCCGGCATGGCGCTCGCGGGCCTTTTCGGGCAGCAGGATGCCGATCGAATGGCCTTCGAGGTCCTCGCGCGAGTAGCCGAAGCCCTCCATTACCTGGGGATTGGCCGCCACAATCCGCCCCTGCGCATCGACAAGGATCACCATGTCCGGATGGCCGTTGAAGAGCGCTTCCAGCAGCATCGTGCCTTCCGGCCCGGCCACAAGCTGTTCGGGAAGCCACAACGTCGCTTCGAATTGCGATGTCCCGCTCGCGCTCATCGGGAATTCCTCCGCAATGGGTCCAACGCCGGGGCGGCCGGGGAAAGAATCACTCAACGACCCGGCTTTGTATCCGGACACGGCCTTGCAACTTGCCGAAAAAGTCCGGTTGAGCGGTGCACACAGCAAATTCCCGCCCTAGGCGCTGAAGCCCGATGTTGAAAGGGCCTAATGCGTTGCTGCCGGCGAAGTCGTCACCGCCGTCGTTCCCTTGAGCAGCTTGCTCATGAACTGCTGGCCGATGCGAGGATCGGGATCCATCGCAAGCCCGGTCAGCGAGCGGCCCACGAGGTTCTCCGCCGCCACGCCCGTCTCGCGCTCCAGCGCCTTGTTCACGCGCACCACATGTCCTTCGCCGTCAAGCTGTACCATGCCCAGGGGAGCGGTATCGAAGCAGTTGCCCTGTTCCAGCGTCTCTTCCATCGCCGTAAAACGCAGCCGTGCGCTGGCATCGCGCAGGGTGATCACGTAGCCGGTAGGCTGGCCTGCGCCGTCCGTCATCGGCGCGACCGACAAATCCACGATGATCGTCTCTCCGCCCGGCTGCTCCAGCGTCCAGCCGAATTCGTAGGTGGAGGTCGAGTCCTGGAGCAGTATCCCGCTCGGGACCGGTCGCGCAAGTCCGTCTTTCAGACGCAGGACTTCACCCAGTTGCATGTTCTTCGCGGTATCGGCGGCCATGCCCGTCAAGGCCTCGGCGGCGCGGTTCATGAACCGGACCGACCCGTTGGGCAAAACCGCGATCAGCCCGGCCGGCACGCTGCTCACCGTCGCCGCCAGCTCGCGATGCTCGGCCCGATCCTGCGCATCCAGCTCCGCCTTGTGCAGCGCCACGCGCAGGCTGGCCTTCAATTCGCGGCTCTTGAAGGGCTTGGTCAGGTAACCGTACGGCGTCTCCTTCACCGCGCGGCTGATGGTGGATTCGTCGCTGTAGGAGGTAAGGAAGATGACCGGGACATCGTAGGCGGTGCGCAGCAGCCGGGCCGTCTGGATGCCGTCCATGCTGCCCACGATGCGCACGTCCATCAGCGCCAGGTCGGGCCGGCAGATTTCGGCCGCCACCAGGGCCTCGTCGGCGCTCTCGGCCAATGCCACCACCTCGCATCCCAACTGCTCCACTTCCTGCTGCAGATCCAGAGCGACAATCGGTTCATCCTCGACGATCAGCAATTTGGATTTCATAGGCATCCTTTTCGGGTTTCAGGGAAGGCTGCGCGATCCCCGGATTGTGACGGCGGTCACTTTCTCGCTGGAGCATTGATCGACAGAACGCCGGGAAGCTTTAGGCGGAAATCGGGGCATTGCTTCGTGACTTCCTTCATTGGAGGCCTCCAACGTGCCGTTTTCGCCCCGACTGTCGGAGTTCTGTACACGCGCTGTCCTTGAAAAACACAATGAAGACCAACCCCTGCCCGGATTCGCACAGCCCCCGGTCGGCGCACTAGACTGGAATCCGCAGCCGGAATGCCGTGCGTGCAGGCTGCGGATTAAGGAGAGCCAAATTGCCCGTATCGCGACGTGAGTTTCTGTCCAGTCTGGGCGCCGCCGGCGCCGCGGCAACTCTCGTCGGCTCCGAATATGCCGGCGCGGAGCCGCTGCCCGCCCCACTGCAGGTTCGCGACGCCGGCCGCAACTGCCCGTTCCGGCTTTCGGTCATCAACGACGAGATCTCCCAGGACTTCGATCGTGCCTGCTCGGTGGCATCTCACGACTTCGGCCTCGAGTGGATCGAGTTGCGCGGCATGTGGAACAAAAACATCTCCGATCTCGACTCGGCCGACGTGGACCGGTCGCGCAAGATTCTGGAAACATACAGCCTGCGCGTGACCGACATCGCCAGCCCGCTGTTCAAGACCGACTGGCCGGGCGCGCCGCGGTCCAAGGAAAGCCCGAAGCGCGACCAGTTTCATGCCGACTTCGATTTCAGGCATCAGGACGAGGTGCTGGAGCGTTGTATTGCGCTGGCGAAATCGTTCGGAACCGATCGCATCCGCTGCTTCGATTTCTGGCGGCTCGAAGACCCGAAGCCGTACCGGGAAGCCATCAACGGGAAGCTCCGGCAGGCGGCGCGGACCTGCGCGAAGCACAACCTGATCCTCCTGCTCGAAAACGAGATGTCGTGCAACACCGCCACCGGCGAGGAGGCTGCGGCGACGCTCGCCGCCGTGACCGAGCCGAACTTCATGCTCAACTGGGACCTGGGCAACGCCGCGACTTTTCCCGGGAACACGCCCTACCCGGACGGCTACGACCTGCTGCCCAAAAACCGCATCGGCCACTGCCACTGCAAGGATGTGAAGCGCGAGCCCGGCGGCAAGTGGGAGTGGGCGCCGGTAGGCGCGGGCGTGGTCGACTGGGTGGGCCAGTTTCGCGCCTTCCGGCGCGACGGCTACCACGATGCCGTGAGCCTCGAGACGCACTGGCGCGGCGGAGGAACTCCGGAGGAGTCGTCGCGCATCAGCATGAAGGGATTAAAGGAGGCGCTGGCCAAGGCCGCGATTGGCTGCTAGGGGATCGGATGGAGCGACCTCGGGTAACGCGCATGACCTGCGTCGCGAAGCACGCCGTTTTCGGTGAGTGGGCAAGTAGCCCATGCGCTGCTTCCGGTCCGGGCAAAACCAATCATGCGCTCTGTCGTGCTGGACGTGTGTCGGATCGATGAGCGCGATCGGTACGTTCACGTCCGGGAGGTATCGGGTCACGGCAACTCTTCCTGAAGCCGGTACACCCGTTCCGACGTAACTCGCGGGCTGCCGGGGCGCACCGGGAGGAGCGGGACTCTATTGCGCGTTTTCAATCCGGATGGAGTGGGCCGCAGGGCACCGCGAGCGAGCGACGAGATCACTTCTCCGACGCTGGGATGCTCCATGGCTGCCATTTCCCGGGCGGCAGCCAGCACGTCATCGTCGATGGCGAGTGTCCTCCGCATGGCATCCTCGCATCGATCATCTTGCATCGGATGGCAAATCCCCACAATCAAAGCAATCATCCGGTCACCTGGAGCTGTACGCAGCCGTGGCGACGGCGCTCGTCGAATATCCCGTCGCCATGGCGATCGCCTTGATCGTCTCCTTCTTCGTCACCTTGATTCCCGCTGCAGTGAATACCGGCGAGGCGAGGGTGGGCGTCGTGCCGTTGGCGGTGTAGCGGATCACGAGCCCGGCCGTCGCCTTGTCGCTGATCCTGACCGTGATCGGAAGCTTGTACGCCCCTCCGGCCGGCGAAAACCCCGGCGTCGGCGCCGGCGGCTTGATGATGTATTTCGCCGGCACGATCGCGCTCTCCGGGTGGTCCGGCGCTTCGGCGAAGGCCCGGATCGTTTCGCTCTTTGCCACGCGAATGGGGCTCCCGTATTTCGTCCACGAACTCCTGGGCGACCCGGCGTTGGTCGTGTAATAGATGGTCGATCCTTTCGTCGCGTCGGTCAGTTTGATCGACTGCGCCGCATCGTAGGTTCCCTGTGGCGGCGAAAAGACCGGCGCCGCGGTTGCGTGCGGCTGGATCGTTTCGGCCAGTTGGCCGCTGCTTGCCTCGAAACCGGCTGCCCCCTGATAATTGGCCGCGATGGTGTATCTGCCCGCGACGGAAATGGACCCCGTGAGAGTCGCTTTGCCGCCGGGATTCAGTGCGACGGTTTCCACTGCCGTTCCGTCCACGCTGAAGGTTACATTGCCCGTCGGCTGACCGTTTCCCGATTGCGCAACGACCGTCGCGGTATAGGTAACCTCCGCGCCCACGGTCGCCGGATTCGCGCTCGAGGTCACGGTGGTTGTGGTGGCCACGGGCGTGACCTGGGAAACCAGGTCGAATTTGGCGACAAACGCATTGCTGCCCTTGCCGGGCGCGGCGAGATTCCGGGTCTGAAATGCGCCGCTGGTGACCGGAAAATTCGCCGAGAAGGACTTGCCCGTGATGTAGACGCCTCCCTGTCCATCGGTGGCCAGTCCGTAGGCATAGTCGCCAAAGCTCCCGCCGAAGTAAGTGGAGTAGAGCAACCCGTCGCCGGCGGAATTGAGCACGGTGACGATCGGGTCAGCGGCGTTCGCCAGTCTGCCCGATTGGTAGGCGCCGGCCGTCGCCGGGTAGTCGGGCGAGTACGACCTGCCCGCGATGTAGGCATTGCCGTAGCCGTCGATGGCCAGCGCATTGGCGCTGTCTCCTGGCCCCGCGACGCTGCCTGACCCGCCGATATAGGTCGAGTAGACCAGCGACGATCCGGCGGGATTGAACTTCGCTACAAACACATTCGAGGAGCCCAGATTCGCCCCGAGGTTGTGCGTCTGGAACGCGCCGCTCGTAACCGGGAAATCGTCCGAGTACGTTTCGCCGGCGACAAATGCGTCTCCGTTTCCGTCCACGGCAAGGCCGTTGGCGCTGTCTCCCAGGCCTGCAATGCCGCTGCCTCCCAGCAGCGTGGAATAGACGAGCGCTCCGCTGGACGGGTCGAACTTGGCCACGAAGGCATTGCCGGCGCCGTTGGCCGCACCCGTGTTCGTGGTCTGAAACGCGCCGCTGCTGGTCGGAAAATCCGCCGAGCAGGAGTATCCCGCGATGTAGACATCGCCGGTGTCATCCAGCGCGATGGCGCCGGCGTGGTCGCCCGGCAGTCTGGTGCAGCTTCCGCCAAGATAGGTCGAATAGACGAGTGCGCTGCCTTCCGCATTCAGTTCCGTCAGGAACGCGTTGACTCCGTACTGCGCGTTCTCGTTCGATTGATACGCATTCATGGTCACCGGAAAGTTCGTCGAAGCGGCCGTGCCGGCCACATACGCATCGCCTTGCCCGTCGACCGTGATCGCGTTGGCCGTGTCTCCGAAAGTTCCGCCGTTTCCGCCCAGAAATGTGGAATACCCCAGCGAGCTGCCATCGGCGCTCAGCTTCGTCACAAAGCAGCTTCCATTGTTGGTGTCCGGGTTGGTGGTCTGCAACGCTCCCATCGTTGCGGGATAGTCCTTCGAGTAGGTGTATCCGGTTACGTAGGCATTTCCCTGGCTGTCGAGCGCGATGGCCTCGGCCCAGTCGCCGCCCGTGCCGCCAATATAGGTGGAGTAAACCAGCGCCGTGCCCGCGGGATTCATCATGGTGACGAAGACCTGCTCGTAGCCTCCGGCGTAGCTGGCGTCCTTGGTCTGATACGCGCCCGGGGTGACGGGAAAGTCGGTCGAATCGGTATTGCCGGTGATGTAGGCGTTTCCCGCGCTGTCGATCGCGATGCCGTTGCCCTGGTCTCCGGTGTAGGCGCTGCCGCCCAGGTAAGTGGAGTAGTCGAGCACCGGATCGATCACCAGCGGCCGGCTGTGATCGTATCGGCCGAGCCGGAATCCGACCGTGCTGCCATCGACCAGGGTGAAGTCGCCGGGCACGGCGCGCCTGCGGCCCTTGCGCCACTGGTAAACGGATGGCTTGCCGAAGAGCATTTCCCCGCCGCCCGCTGCCACGCGGAGATCTCCGCCGGGATTCAGAGCGATGGAATCGGCTCCGCCGAAGCGAAGGCGAACCCGTGACGGATCGGCTTCGGGCGAAACGACAAAGTCGTATTCCAGCCGGCTCTGGTTCCCGTAAAAGATCAGATCGATGCCCGGATAGATGCCGCTATATTTCACCTTCGCGTAGGTCGGGACGTGTGTTTGCCATCGCCGCGGATCGTTGCCGACAAAGTAGTTCACCTGGCCGGGAAGGCGGTCGTAGCCGTCGATGCGCGCCCCGGGATCGGCGCCGGAGAACTCCATCCGCAGACGAGCCGGCTGCGCCGCGGCTCTGTCGCGTCCCCCGGCGTCTTGCGGCCTTCCCGCGGGAACAGCCGCCCCGTTGCCGGGGCCGGGTTTTGAAAGCACCAGCAAGGCGCCCGAAGCCATGAGGGATAACGAATAACCGCGTCCGCGAGAGACGAACGGGACGCTCCGGTCGAACTGTCCGTGATTGGCTTCGAAAACCCGGGGGAGCGCTCCGTACCGGGAAACGGCCTGCGCCTTGATTCGTCCGGCGCGGAGCGCGCTGGCGCCAGCGGCTGGCGCAGCCATGCCGTCGATCGCGGGTGCGGCTGCCAGCGCTGCAAAGGCGAAGAGTCGCAAAGGAGCACGGATACTTTGAAACATCGGGACCTCCGGGAAGCCCGGCGCCGGCCGGACCGGTTTTTCCGGTTCGTGCGGGACGAACTCGTCAGGCGGCTTTCTCCTCAGGGAAAACCCGCCCTGGAACGGCCCCGAAATCCCTCATCGTATTTCGGAGAACCGCTCTGAATCGCCACTGCGTGGACGCCGGGTGGAATCCTCCACACAATGGAATTCGTAATTCCATCCGTTTTTGGATCAGATCAGGCGAGAATTCCGGTCGGGAGCCCGTGAACGCGACGGTTCGGGCATTTCATCGAAGCCGGCGGACGGCCACCGAAGGGGAGAGCGGCATCGCCCGTCTCCTTTGAGCGCGATTCAAAAAGGGGCGATTTGAAAGGGCCCGACTTCAGTCGGGCCGAAAATACCCGCCCAATTCAAAGGGTTTTAACCCCTGAAGGATGTTTTCAGCGCGCATTGGGCGATTTTTGAAACAAGCTCTTTTCAACCGTTTATTGCGAAGCCGGTCGCCAGCGCAGCACCGGCTTGCGCGCGGCCTGCACCTCGTCAAGTCGCGAGACGCGCGTGGAGTGTGGCGCGGTCTTCACCAGCTCGGGGTCCTCATCCACCTCGCGCGCGATGGAGCGCATGGCGTCGATGAAAAGATCGAGCTCCTGCACCGACTCGCTCTCGGTGGGCTCGATCATCAGCGCCCCCGGCACGATGAGCGGGAAGCTCACCGTGTAGGGATGGAATCCGTAGTCGATGAGCCGCTTGGCGATGTCGCCGGTCTTTACGCCTTTGGCCGCCTGCTTCCTGTCGCTGAAGACAACCTCGTGCATCGAAGGCGTCCTGTACGGCAGCTCATACACATCCTCCAGTTTTTTGCGGATGTAGTTCGCATTGAGCACGGCGTCTTCGGTCGTCTGGCGCAGGCCGTCGGGGCCGTTGGCCAGGATGTAGGCCAGCGCGCGAATGAACATGCCCACGTTGCCGTAGTACGCGCGAACGCGGCCGATCGATTGCGCCCGCTTGTAATCCCAGCGCCGCGTTCCATCCGCCTCGCTCACCAGCACGGGAATCGGCAGGAACGGCTCGAGGAATGCCTTGCAGGCGACGGGGCCGGAGCCGGGACCGCCGCCGCCGTGCGGCGTGGAAAACGTCTTGTGCAGGTTGAGGTGCATCACGTCCACGCCGAAGTCGCCGGGGCGCACCTTGCCCACCAGCGCGTTCATGTTGGCGCCATCCATGTAGAGCAGCGCGCCCCTGGCGTGAAGAATGTCGGCGATGCGGTGGATCTCGTTCTCAAAAACGCCCAGCGTCGAGGGATTGGTGAGCATCAGCGCGGCGGTGTCCTCGTCCACCTGGCGCGCCAGCGCTTCCAGATCGATGCCGCCGACGGCGTTCGACCTGAGATTCTCGACCGCGTAACCGCAGATCGCGGCGGTGGCGGGATTGGTGCCGTGCGCCGAGTCGGGGATAATGACCTTCTTGCGCGGACGTCCCTGCGACTCGTGCCACGCGCGGACCAGCAGGATGCCGGTCATCTCGCCGTGCGCTCCGGCCGCCGGCTGCAGCGTGATCGCGTCCATGCCCGTGATTTCCAGCAGGCAGCGCTGCAGCAGGTCGATGATCTCCAGGATGCCCTGCGCATGCGACCGGATGCGGTAGGGATGCGCCTCGGCCAGGCCGGGGATGCGCGCCACGACCTCGTTCACGCGCGGATTGTACTTCATGGTGCACGAGCCCAGCGGATACATGCCCAGATCGATGGCGTAGTTCCAGGTGGAGAGGCGCGTGAAGTGGCGGATGATCTCGATCTCGCTCAGCTCCGGCAGCAGGCCCGCTTCCCTGCGAACGTCGGCGCCCAGCAGCGATGCCGGGTCGACCGCGGGCACGTCGAGCGGCGGCATCTTGCAGGCGCGCTTGCCCGGCGCCGACTTCTCGAACATCAGCGCCTCGTTCTGCGTCGGGTGCGGTCGAACCTTGCCCACGCTGCGGCGATTGGACATATATTTGCTTTCCTGCGTCATCTTCCAAACCTCTATTGGTAACTCGATGCCGAACGCATCGCAGTCGGCTTTGTAACAGGGCGCGACTCCGGTCGTTCCGCACCGCCCATTTCCGAAGAACTCCAGCAGTTGTGCCCTGTTGCAAGGCGCTCCAGGCTGTTTTCGGGTCTACCTGGTCGCACGGGCTCGATTCGTCGTCGATAGGCCTGTCTGGTCATTAGCAGGCCTCCTGCACCTCCACTGCCGCCGCGGCCAGCACCTGCGCGGCCGTATCGATGTTCTCGCGCGTGATCACTTCGGTGGCGCACCACAGCGTCGCATTGCCCAGTTCCGGATACCAGTGCCTGAGCGGCACGCCGCCGGCGATGTTCACATCCAGCAGGCGCGGCGTCCACAGCTCCGGCGCCTCCCCGGTGTCGAGCACAAATTCGTTGAAACTCGGCGCACCTTCGAAAACCAGCCGCGCGCCGCGCTGCGCGGAAAGTGTCCTTGCGGCGTAGTCGGCCTTGGCCAGGTTGTGCACGGCCAGCTCGCGCAGGCCTTCCTTGCCGTACACCGTGAGGAAGATCGTCGCCATCAGCGCGACCAGCGCCTGGTTGGTGCAGATATTCGAAGTCGCTTTCTCGCGGCGGATGTGCTGCTCGCGCGTGGAGAGCGTGAGCACGAAGCCGCGGTATCCGTCGCGATCGACGGTTTGCCCCACGAGGCGCCCGGGCATCTGCCGGACGTACTGCTCCTTGGTTGCGATGACGCCGCAGAACGGTCCGCCGTAGCTGAGCGCGACGCCGCAGGACTGCGCTTCCATGGCGACGATGTCGGCCTCGAAGGGCGGGCGCACGATGCCCAGCGAGATCGCCTCGGTAATGGCGACAACAAGCAGCGCGCCTTTGGCGTGAGCGATCTGCGCGATCGCCGGAATGTCTTCAATCACGCCGAAAAAGTTGGGGCTCTGCACGAGCACCGCCGCCGTCTCTTCGCTGACTTCGGCTTCGAGCGCGGCCAGGTCGATCCGCCCGGTCCGCCGATCGAAACCAACCTCGTTTGACGGCAGTCCCTGATATTTTGTGTACGTCGCCAGCACCTCGCGGTACTCGGGATGCACGGTGCGCGCGACCGCGGCCTTGTGGCGCCCGGTGACGCGCACCGCCATCATCACCGCTTCGGCCGTCCCGGTCGAGCCGTCGTACATGCTGGCGTTGGCCACGTCCATGCCCGTGAGCTCGGCGATCATGGTCTGGAACTCGAAGATGGCCTGCAGCGTTCCCTGCGTGATCTCCGCCTGGTAGGGCGTGTAGCTGGTCAGGAACTCGCCGCGCTGCACCAGCGAGTCGATGATGACCGGCCGATAGTGCCGGTACGAGCCGGCGCCGAGAAAGCTGTAGTAGCCGACCGTGTTTTTCGTGGCGGCGTTGCGGAAGTAGTCGATGATCTCGCTCTCGGCATGCTGGCGCGGCACGTCGAGGTCGCGGTTCAGCCGGTACTCGGCCGGAATCACCGCAAAGAGGTCGTCGATCGACCGCGCGCCGATTTCGGCGAGCATCTGCTCGCGTTCGGCATCGGATTTGGGCAAATAGCGCATGGCTCCCGGTTCACAGTTCCCAGTTCGCGGCTCACAGTTGCCTCTTCACCGTTCCCTTTTGCGTCGTTCCTGCCGGGAACTGTGAATCCGGAACTGCGAACTTCCTCACGCGGCGGTTTCTTCCATCACAAACGCCTCGTAGGCCGCGGCGTCGAGCAGCTTGTCGAGCTCCGCCGGATCGGAGAGCTCGACCTTGATGATCCACGCGCTGTGCGCGTCCTCGTTGATCCTGTCGGGCGAGGTCTTCAGCTCGTCGTTGACGGCCGTTACAGTGCCCGAAACCGGACAATACAGGTCGCTGACCGCCTTCACGCTCTCCACCGAGCCGAAAGTCCCGTGCGCCGTCACCTTGTCGCCGACTTTGGGCACATCGACATAGACGATATCGCCCAGCGACTTCTGCGCGTAGTCGGTGATCCCGATGGTGCCGATCGAACCCTCCACCGAGATCCACTCGTGCTCGCGGGTATAGCGGTAATTTGCGGGATAGGGCATGGAGTCCTTTCCTCAACCTGAATTCTGCAATGCGACTTCCCAGTTTACGGTGTGGGGCAGGGGTGAGGGAAACCGGCGACGGAGGGCCCAGGAAATCTGCGTGGGCTGCCGCGGCACGGCCAGGAATGCAGAGGTTGTCCCGCCCTTTTCTCCCGGTTTCGGCGAAGGGGTGAGGTGCGGAGCCTTCGGGTTTTCCGGGTTCTCTCGCGGGCTTCAAAGGCTGCGCAAAAGCTCTCTGCGGCAGGCCTTGTAACCAGGCCCGTTTTCCCTCGTTCCCGGCGGGCTTCAGCCCGCGAGAACCGCGCCGTGCGGAATCAACGTTCCGGACCAAACGCCGGATACGGCTGCAGCGGCACGAAAGCCACGATCTCCAGCAGTCCCGCCTGAGCCAGGGGCAGACTGGCCATGGCGGCGCGCAGCTCTTCCTCGCTCGTTGCCTCCCACACAATCGCCGCGCCCGGTGCGTCGCCGCGTTTCCAGATCTGGCGAAGCGTGCCCGTGGCGTAGAGCTCGCGAACCCGCCGGCCTTCGGCGGCCAGCAACTCGGGCGTAAACGCCTCGGGCGGAAATGCATCCGTGCGGCGTCGCGAGATGGTGAGGAATTGCATGTGGCGATTGTAGAAGCAGGAAATGGGGATTAGGGATTAGGCATTAGGAAACAGGGGCTAGGGAACAGGGAATAGGAACTGGGGTCAGAGGCCGGCGGACTCGGCCCTCTTGGTCCCTCCGTCCCTTAGTCCCTCCGTCCCTGGCTTTTGAAGAACTCCCCGTGCCCCCCGTTCGCCCACGGATCGTAATGCGCGGCGAAGTTGGCGCGCGTCTTCACCGAGGGATGGTTGTAGAGCCAGAATTCGATGAAGGGGCTGGGATTCGGATCTTCGAGCCAGGCTTCTCCGAGCGCGTTGAAAGCGGCGATGGCGGTTTTCTGCGGATCGGGAACGAGGCCGTGAATGGCCTCCTGGCCGTAAACATCGGCCTGGTGCTCGAAATGGCGGCTGAAAGCGTTGCTTGCCGGCTGCAGCACAAACCCCGCAACGCTCACGGCGAAGATGAGAACGACGAATCCGGCGCGGCTGGCCAAAGGTGAGCCCTCCGGCAAGCGCCAGCGCGGGCCGAAGCGCCGCGCCAGCCAGTCCGCAAAGCCCGCGCAGGCCCAATAGACGAAGAAAAGCGCGACGGCATAGCCGGCCAGCATCTTGGGAATGTGGTGAAGAACATAGTGGCCGCTCTCGTGGCCAAAGACGAATTGTATTTCGTCGTCGGGGATGCGGCCCACGGTCGTATCCCAGACCACAATGCGCTTGGTGGCGCCGATGCCGCTCACATAGGCGTTGAGCCCGGTGGTCTTCAGGCTCGCCTTCATCAGGTACATGCGATCGGGCGGAATCTGCGTGCCGGTGCGGACAACCACTTCTTCCAGTTTGGCGACGAGCGCCGGATCGTGCCGGCTGAGAGGCTCATATTTGTTGAAAAGCGGCTCAATCAGCGGCTCGACAAAAATGGAAAGGACCAGCAGCGGCAGCGTCACGATCCACGCGCCCAGCCAGTAGCGGCGCGGCCAGCGGCGGACGATCCGGTTGAAAAGCAGCAGCACCGGCGTGCCGATGGCCAGCGAGAGGCCAAGCGATTTTCCCTGGTCGGCGAGCCAGCTTCCCCAGCTTTGCACGCTGATTCCGTACACGCGGCTGAAGTGCTGGCCGATGACGTCCAGAGGCAGGTTGGCGAGAAAGAGGATGACGAGAAAGACGGCAAAAAACAAAAGTCCCTGCAGCCAGCGGCGGCTGAAGACGCGCCCGGCCCAGCGCTCGAGGCCCGCGGCCACGCACAAGGCGAGAAGAAGCCACAGCACCGCCAGGCCCCACAGCGAGCCGGCAATGTAGAGAATGTTGCGAATGCGGCTGAGAGCGATAGCCTTGGCGAGCTTTTCCGGCGGCAGCGTGTACGCCGGCTGCGCCTGCGAAGAGGCCGATGGCGCGGCCGGCTGAGCCGCGGCCGGATTGGGCGCGGCCGCCGGGGGTTCATCCTGAGCCAGGGTGAAGCAGGGCGCGGCAACCATCGCGCCGGCGAGGGCCAGAGCCGGCAGGTGAAGCAGAACGCGGGGCAAAGTCATGGCTTCCTTCCCGTGCAACAATCTGAGACAATCGGAATACCAACCGGGATTTCACCGAGTCAAGCCGTGCATCAGCCATTTTTCCTCATTTCCGCGCCCATGCGGAGCTTGTTCAGGCGTTTCGCTCATCGGTTCGTTCTTTTGCCGGGCATCCTCGCTGCCTTGCCCATGGTGGCCGCTACGCCGGCCCGGCCGTCTCCCTCGGCGCTGCTGGACGCGCTGACCGGCGAACTGGATCGCGCTTTCAACTCGCTGGGAAAGACGGCATCCGCGGGCTCTGACAAGCAGGTAGCGCCTTACTTCCTGAGTTATTCGGTCAGCGACGTCGGCGCCGTGGCCATTCGCGCCGAATTCGGCGCGCTGGCCGACAGCTCGGCCGCCCATGAGCGTTTCGCGGACGTTCAGATCCGGCTGGGAGATCCCCGGCTCGACAACACGCACGGCGCCCACCGCAATTCCGGCGTGCGCAGCTTCTCGCTGCCCCTGGGAGACGATGCCGATGCCATTCAACGGACGCTGTGGCTGGGCACCAACGCCGAATATGGCGCCGCGCTCGACAACTACCTGCGCGTGAAAACCGAGGCGCAGGTCCGCGCCAGGGAAGAGGACACTTCGCCCGACTTCAGCCGCGAGACGCCGCAGGTCTCCGTCGGCAAACCCGCGCCGCCCGTCGTGGTCGACCGCGCCGCCTGGGAGCAGCGCGTTCGCGATCTCTCGAAGATCTTTCGCGATTATCCCGATATCTTTCAGAACGTCGTGATGCTCACCGTGCAGAACGAGACGGACTACTTCGTCTCGTCGGAGGGCTCGCGCGTTGTCTCGCCGCATGTCGCCGCGCGCCTTGTCGCCTTCGCCGTGACCCGCGCCGACGACGGAATGGACCTGTTTCGCGCCCGGACCTTCGAGGCGGAGACTATCGGCGGCCTGCCGCCGCTCACCGAAATGGAAGCGGCGATGCGCGAACTGGGCAAGAGCCTCGAGGAGCTGCGCAAGGCGCCCGTGACCGAGCCGTTCGATGGACCGGCGATTCTCTCCGGCCGCGCCGCCGCGGTCTTCTTCCACGAGGTGCTCGGGCACCGCCTCGAAGGCCAGCGCCAGCGCGGCGACGAGGAAGGCCAGACCTTCACCAAAGATCTGAACAAGGAAGTGCTGCCGTCCTTTCTTTCCGTCGCCGACGACCCCACGCGCACGAAATTCGGCAACACCTGGCTGAGCGGCAGTTACGACTACGACGACGAAGGCCAGAAGGCGCAGCGCGTGGACCTGATCGACGACGGTGTGCTCAAGACGTTTCTCATGTCGCGGCTGCCCATCGCCAGCTTCGGCAATTCGAA
>JASHQQ010000145.1 GCA_030039035.1 Acidobacteriaceae bacterium
GATCGTCTCCAACGAGACCGGAATCTTCGGCGGCGTGGCGCTGTGGCGGGAGACGTAATGCGGCGGGACCGACGGACCAGAGTTCAGAGATCAGGGGTCAGAGATCAGTGCGGGCCAGATGAGGTGACAGAATGCCGATGAAGACCCCCCCGCACCCCGGCCGCAGCATCCGAAGCGCGTGCCTTTAGCCATTGGGGCTGTCCGTGACAGAAGGAGCGAAAGTATGGGGCATCACACGCCAGGCACTAAACAACGTCATTAACGGCAAGTCAGGCATGAGCCCGGAGATGGCGATCCGACTATCCAAAGCCTTTGGCAGCACTTCTGAGACGTGGCTAGGAATGCAGCTTGCCTACGATCTCGCTCAGGCGCGGAAGAACGAAGATAAGATTAAGGTTCGCCGGCTTCGCGCGGCATAAGCAAAGGACGAGGCGGCGCTGCGAGGCGATCAGCAGCAGGCCCGACCGAGGCTAGCATTTGTTCGCTCGCCTATGATATCGTTTGCGTACTCGCAGGCTGTCGAACTCACTGTCGACGATCAATACGGGACAATGGGGCCGCCATGAACAACGATATCTTTCTCGCCTTGCGGGCGCGCATTGACCAGCACCTTAAATTCTTTGACACCCTAGAGCGCATCCGATGGCAATTTACAGCTGCATTTGGCGCTGGCGCCAGCGTTGCGGCCTACTTCGCCACTCAAAGCGGTGCTAACACGAAAACTGCATCTGTGGCCCTGCTGCTCCTGTTTGGTCTTTGCGTCGCAGGCTTAGTGACCCAATTCCGAATCTTCGCGTTAATTGTTGTAATCTGGAAGCGGATGTTGACACTCCAATCGGTCGAGATTGGCTTCCTGCGTGACTCGATGGGAAGGGAAGCAAAGCTGCTACAAGATTCGATGCTCTTTCCGAGGCTCGGCGTTTTTAACAACGGGCTGCTTCGACTGCTAACTGTAGGCATGGCTAGCTGCTCTCTGTTTGCGTTGCTCTTTGCAATCGCGGTTTGGCTCACCTTCGATACCATCTGGCACTCGAACGTGCGGTCACTTGCCTTTGGGCTAGGCTCATTTGTCGCGTTGATGTTAGCTTCGTTTTTCGGTACAAAGCGATATGCGCTTGCAGTTGAAAGCGTGGATGCCTCAGATCCGACCGGAGATCCAATCCTCGCTGATAACCAGGGTCTCATAAGCACCTCGGAATAACCCGACGACTGCCTCGACTGGTGTTGAAGAGCCAAAGTATCCCCTCGAGAGCAGCGATCTGTAATAGCCGGATTAAGGCGGCTCAAGGCGCTCGGGAGGCTTCCAACGCTCACCTGGGGTTGCCCGGCGCCCTCAACCCCAGCTCCCGCATGGCGATCTGCAGATCCGCCCAGGCTTCCTTCTTCTGCCTCGGATCGCGCAGCAGATACGCCGGGTGGTACGTCACGATCAGCTTGGCGCCGCGCACATTGTGAACGCGTCCGCGCAGGCCGGCGAGCGGCTGTCGCGCGCCCAGCAGATACGTCGCCGCCGTCGCGCCCAGCGCCACGATCACTTCCGGCTTGACGACGTCGATCTGGCGAAAAAGAAATGGCGAGCAGGTGTTGGCTTCGTCGGGCTCGGGAGTGCGATTGCCCGGCGGCCGGCATTTCACCACGTTGGCGATGTAAACGTCCTCGCGCTTCAATCCCATCGCCCCGATCATGTTGTTGAGCAGTTGGCCGGCGCGGCCCACAAAGGGCAAACCCTGCGCGTCTTCGTCGGCGCCCGGTCCTTCGCCAATGAACATCAGCCGCGCCATGGGCGTACCGTCGGCGAAGACCAGCTTGTTGCGGCCCTTGTGCAGCGCGCAGCGTTTGCAGTCGCCGATATCCTCGCGAATGATTCTGAGCGCGGCGACCTTGCTTTCGAGCGTGACTGGCGAGTTTCCTCCCGCCGTTTCCGCGGAAAGCGCGGAAGCGGGTGCCCCACGTCCCTTTGCTGGGACGTGGGATGGGAGCTCAGGAGCGCCCACAGCAATTGCGGTTGCCCCGCCCATTTCAATGGGAGTCGCTGTCGGTTCCACGGGCCGCCGGTAAAACTCCGTGATTCCCAAATCGCGATAGAAGCGGATGCGGGCGGCGAGCGCGTCGCGAAAAGCCGAGCCGGTGGTTTGTGCCAATGCCGCTACTCCACGATCGTCTGTCGGCGCACGGCGGGCGCGACGATTTCACTCTGGTCAGCGCCGCCCGACTCCCGCGCCTCGTCCTCGAACTCGACGACCAGCGCCTTGCTCCGCCGCAGGGCGGCGACTTCGTCGAGGATGCGCTCGGCGAGATCGCGCTTGGGCATGGCCGGCAGTTCGATGGCCGTGGTCGGCGTGAGAAATGTCGCGGCGTTCAGGTTGGAGTCGATGCCGGTCGTTTCGCCCGAAACATCGTTCACCACGATCGCGTCGGCGCCCTTGCGCAGCAGCTTGGCGCGTCCGTTTTCCATGCGGTTTTCGGTCTCCGCGGCGAATCCCACGATGAGCTGTCCCGGCCGGCGGCGGCGCACCACTTCGGCGAGAATATCCTCTGTCGGCTCGAGCTCCAGCGTGAGCGGGCCGCTGCGCTTCAGCTTTTGTTCCAGAACCTTCGCGGGACGGTAATCGGCAACGGCCGCGGCCTTGATCACGAGGGTCGTCTCTTCCATGCGGTCGAGTACGGCATGCCGCATCTGTTCCGCCGATGTCACCTTGACCACTTCGCAATGCGCAGGCGGACGCAGCGCAGAAGGAGCGGTCACGAGAATCACTTTTGCGCCACGGCTTTGTGCCGCTTCGGCCAGGGCGTAGCCCATTTTGCCGCTGGACCGGTTGCCGAGATAGCGGACCGGATCGAGCGCCTCGCGCGTGCCGCCGGCGGTTACCAGCACCACTTCGCCGGCCAGATCGTGCCGCCGGCCCAGCGCGTTCAGCACCGCATCGGCAATCGCTTCGGGCTCCGCCATGCGCCCCTCGCCCACCATGCCGCAGGCAAGGTCGCCCGTTCCGGGCTCAATGACGCGCACGCCGCGCTGGCGCAGGATTTCGAGATTGGCCTGCGTGGCCGCGTGGTTCCACATGTTCACATTCATCGCCGGCGCCACCAGCACCGGCGCCGTGGTGGCCAGAGCCATCGTGGTCAGGAAATCGTCGGCGACGCCGTGGGCGAATCTGGCCAGAATGTTGGCTGTGGCCGGCGCCACCACCAGAGCATCGGTCCATTGCGCTTCGCCGATGTGCTCGATCGAAGACTCGTCATTCGGATCCGGCTCGTCCCAAAGGCTCGACAGGACCTTGTGCCCGGTGAGCGCGGCGAAGGTGAGCGGCTGGACAAACCGGCAGGCGGCCCGCGTCATCGCCACATGCACGTCCAGGGCCTGGCGCTGCAGCGCGCGCACCAACTCCGCCGCCTTGTAGGCGGCGATCCCGCCCGAGACGCCAACGGTAACCCTCATCAGGAATGATTGTATCGGTTTTTCGACTACTCGGCCTGCAGTTCCAGCACGATCGCGGCGCCGCGCGACTCGAGGTTCACGGCGGAGATGCGGCCATGGTGGTCGCGCATGATGGTGGCGCACAGGCTCAGGCCCAGGCCCGCTGTCTCGCCAAAAACCTGCTTGGGCACAAAGGGATCGAAGGCGCGCTCGGGATGCAGGAACGCCGGGCCAGAGTGCGCCACCAGGATCTGCACCCAGTTGCCTTCGTGTGTCGCTTCCAGGCGCACGATCTTCTCGCCGTCCGAGGCCGGTCCGAGGCTCTCGACGGCTTCCATGCAGAATTGCAGGCAATGCAGCAGCGCCTGGCGCAACTGCTGCGCATCGCCGATCACGTTGGGCAGATCGGGCGCGATGTTGAGGCGAAACTCGATGGAGCGGCGCAGAAACTCGGCGTTGTACAGCGTGTCCATGTCGGCGAGCAACTCGGCGACCGAGACGGTCGTAAACAGCCCGTCCTGCGAGCGCGAGATGCGCGACAGGCTCTCGAGAGTCGTCTTCATGCGCCGCGCCTCGGTCAGGATAGCATCCACGCCCCGGCGCTCGTGATTGTCCAGTGCCTGCACCTCTTCCAGCAGCGAGGCGTAGCCCAGGATCACCGTCAGGGGATTGTTCAGTTGCTGGGTGACGGTGCCGGCCAACTGGCCCAGTCCGGCAAACTTCTCCGAGTCGATGAGCTTCTCCAGCATGGCGGTATGGCTGCGCACCGCCTGCAGGCGCGAGGTCAGCATTTCCACGGGCAGCAGATCGTCGGCGCGCAGGGGGTCGCTGGGCCGGCGCATGCCGGCCAGCAGCATGGCGCCTTCGGTGGCCGTGCGCCCGGCCATGGGAACGGCCAGCGCCGAGGTGAAGCAAAGACGCTTCAGATCGTCGCCGGGCGCGAGCCACGGTTCCAGGCTCAGATAGACCGCGTGGCTGTGTTCGACAGCCAGCGGCGCCGAGTCGCGGGCCAGAAATCCGGCCACGGGAATGCGCGGGGCGAGCTGGTCGAGGGCGGCCACGGTGGCATCATCGAGTCCGGCCGCGCCGGCCAGCCGATAATGGCCGGAACTGCGCAACAGCAGCAGCGCTGCCTGCAGGAAACGGCTGTGCGAGACCACGGTCTGGCAGATTTCGGCGCCCTGGCGGTCGAAGTCCTCCACGCGCCGCCGCGACAGGATGAGGTTGGCGTAGGCCTCCAGTTCCTTGCGCGCGCGGCGTTCGCGCAGCTCGGCGATCTTGTTGGCGGCGAGCTGGTCTTCGAGCTCCAGCAGGATCATGCCCAGTGCCGCCACCACCTTGCCCATCACGATGCAGCGCGTCAAGCCCAGGTCGACGACCGGATTCTCTGAAAAAACGGGGAAGATGAACAAAAGGCTCGCCGACCAGGCTTCGAACCCCAGCAGGCTCAGGATCACGCCGGGCGAGATACGCCGGAAGACAAAAATGATCAGCGCCGCGGTCATCAGGTCGTTGCCCGACTCGGCGAACGTCAGCGGCCATGCGACTCCCCGGGTAAAGCAAGCCCATAAAGCCAGCCCGCCGATGAGGATGCAGCCGACCACTCCCACCCAGCCGGCCAGATTCGCCTTGGACGCGCCCCAGATGCAGGCGACCACAAGTGAGCTGAGCGCCAGCGCCGGGAAGATGAAAAACAGAGGTCCCGCCGGCGGAATACCATGAAAATAGCCGTGCAGGAGCAACGAGTAAGCCACCATCGGCAGGGTGTAGGGAATGACGTAAAGGACTTTCAGCCTGCCGATGTGGAACCCGGTCGGAGACAACGACGCCAGAAAGAGCGCGGAGCCGATCTGGATGCAGGTCTGCCCCGCCGCGGCCAGCCAGGGATGGTTACCGTCGGCGAAGTCCCACGAGCCGAGCCGGTAGAGCAGAAGCATTCTGAAGACGGCGAAGAGAAATCCGAGGAACCAGAGGAAGGTGCGCGTATCGCGAAAACGCAGGTAGAGATATCCGAAAGCCGGCAGCAGCAGCGCAGTGAGGATGAGCGCGGGGACCTGGTAAAAATCGGGCATGGAAGGGGGAAGGCTCCTCGTTGGGTCCTCGACCAGATCACGATGCGTCCGGTGAATCCGTGCTGCACCGGCCGAATGGTTTGCAATCGCCGCCTTATCGGTTGCGTTACCTTAGTTTACGCAAGTTCGCCACAGCGGAGAGCACCGGCGCAAACAATGTGTACCCTGCAAGGAATCAAAGCACAAGGCAAACCGGTCCGCAGTTCCGGAAACACTGTGGCCCGGTCTTTGCGTCTAAATGGGTAGGCAGGGCGAACGATTCGTGACCGGCGAGAGCGCCGGCTGCAAGTCAATGAGAACCGCGGCAGTTACCGCCGCAGGATGTGCCGCCGCGGCACGCCGTTTCCCCGAGGATCCAATCGTCGTGAAATCGATCAGATTCATCCATCGATGCCTTTTCGGCGGGTTGCTGGCCACGCTCGTTGCCGCAGCCGCCGTGGCGCAGGACAAGGACAGCTTTACGCCGATGCCTCTCGACGCCGGCTTCGGCCCCATGGACCTCAATCCGCCCCCCATCCCGCCCGAACAGATCATCAAGGAATTCGCCGCCAGGGAGAGCGAATTCCAGAAGGCGCTGGATCACTACACCTATCGCCGCGTTACGCGTGTGCAGACGATTGACGACGACAACAAGGTCGACGGCGAGTACTACCAGGTCGACGACGTGATCTTCGACTCGCAGGGCAAGCGTACCGAGAAGGTGGTCTACGCGCCGGAGAATACATTGCAGCGGGTTTCCATGTCGCCGACCGATTTTCACGACATTCTCTACGGGTTTCCGTTCGTGCTCACCACCGAAGAGGTGGGCGAATACAACCTGAAATACGACGGGAAACAGAAAGTCGATGAGATCTATTGCTACGTCTTCGACGTAAGCCCGAAGCAGATTGAAAAAGGCAAGCGCTACCTGCTCGGCAAGGTATGGGTTGACGCCAAGGACCTGCAGATCGTGGTCACCGACGGCCGGATGGTGCCCGACGATACGCGCAAGGGCAAAGAGGACCTGCACGCCCCGTTCATGACCTGGCGCCAGCAGATCGACGGCCATTACTGGTTCCCGGTCTACACCAAGGGCGAGGGAATTCTGCACTTTTCCGGCGGCAACGGCTACATGGCCGAAGACGTGCACATCCGCAACATTGTCAAGTACACCGACTACAAGCAGTTCGGATCGTCGATGAAGATCATTTACGACGGCAAAGAGGTAACCCCGCCGCAGGCGCAGAACACGCCCCCGCAAGGGCAGAGCGCCGGCAAACCGCAAAAGTGACTCCGGAGTTGATCGTCCCGCGGCCGGTTATGGCAGAATAATCTTCGCAGGCGGAGGTCCCCGGATGGTGCCCCGTTTCTCCTCGCTGATCCTGGCCGGCGCGGCGCTGGCGCTGCCGGTTTGCATTGCAGCCCAGGATGAAGGCCCGGGACACGCGCCCGATGGCCGCGCCCCGCAACTGATCTCGCCGTTGTATTTCCCGCCCAAGCCGAACGCGCCTTTCACGGCCGTCGCCAGGACGACCGTGGTTCGCACCCTGCCCGACGGATCGACCGTCACCAGCCAGAATGCGCGCCACATTGCCCGCGATGCGGAGGGGCGCATCTATGAAGAGCGCGTCACGTTCGTCCCCGTCCCCGATGACGGCTCGCGGAAGATGCGCGTGCACGCCGTCGATTACTCCGACCCGGTGAACCATACGTCGTATCGCTGCGACACGTTTTCCAAAGTGTGCCAGCTTCGCGAATACCGCGGTGAGTTTGTCGAGAATGTGGAGAGGCCGGCGGGTCTGCAGCCCGACAAGAGGACCTGGCTGACGCGCGAGAACCTCGGAACGGATACATTTGCCGGCCTCGAGGTGCAGCATTCGCGCGAGACCCTGACACTGGCGTCGGAAACCGTGGGCAACACCCGCACCATCCTGCGCACCGTCGAATACTGGTACTCGCCCGAGCTCGGCGTGAACGTGCAGGTGAAGCGGCACGACCCGCGCGACGGCGACCAGACGCTCTGGCTGACGGATCTTTCGCTCGGCGCGCCGGATCCTGAGACTTTCAAGGTTCCGGAGGACTTCAGCGTCGTCGATCATCGCCATCCGCGGCGTGTCGACGAGACCCAGTCCTCCGACCCGGAATAATGGATGGGAACGGAACTTATTCGCCTGGGCATCCGCTCCCAGGTCCTTGATCCCTGAATTCCTGTTCCCTGTTCCCCTCAATAAAAGAGGTATTTTCTCCACCGGTCGTCGCCTCGGCCCAGCATGCACATGATCTGCCGGCTGGTGTGCAGCGAGAAAGGACGCGGCTCGCGCAGCAGCGTCATATCTTCGATCTCGCCAAGCATGCGGTTGCCCTTGCGGCGGTTGCAGGCGTGGCAGCACGCGACGAGATTCTCCCAGGTGGAGTTGCCGCCGCGCGAGCGGGGAACGACATGGTCGAGCGTAAGCTCGCCGGGTGCGAAGAGGATCCCGCAATACTGGCACGTGTTGCGGTCGCGCAGCAGGATGTTCTTGCGCGAGAGGGCGCGCGTCTGGTGGGGAATGCGACGGTACTCGAGCAGGCGGATCACCGAAGGCATCGCAATGCGGCTGCGCTGCGCGTGCAGCATGAGCCCATGCTCCTCTTCGGTGCGCGCAATGCCCTTCAGAACAAGCACCAGGGCGCGGCGCGCGCCGCAGATATTGATGGGCTCATACGACGCGTTGAGCACCAGCACCGGCATCTGCAGAATGTGACGGGGATGCACGTGGATGTGATCGCCGGCGTGAACCGCAACCTTGGCGATCGACTTCTGCTTGCGGGCATGAATCATGGCTTTTCCCAGCGACATCTCTCTATCCCTCACTAAAAAGACAGTGGGTCTCCTGAAAAATGCGTACGATCCGATGGCAAGAGTTCGGCCGGCGCAGGACCGGCGGAAAAAGAGCCCTGTGTTTCCTGGCCGATGAGAACCTCGTCCGGCGCGAAGGAGCGCTGGGCGCGGGCCAGTGTTGCTACCCGCACCGAGGCCGCGCCGGCGTCGAGCAGGGCTTGCGCGGCGGCGCGCGCGGTCGCTCCCGTCGTCAGAATGTCGTCGATCAGCAGAATGTGCTTGTCCGCAACCGCGCCGGCATCGGAAACCGCGAATGCGTCGCGCACATTCAGGCGCCGCTCGCGCGGCGAAAGGCCGGCCTGGCTTGGCGTGGCGCGTTTCCGCTTCAATGCGGTTGCGGCGAGCGTGAGCCGCCACTCCGGATGGCGCGCCACGAGGAAGCCGACCGCGTACTGCGCCAGTGCGAATGCCTGATTGAAGCCGCGTGCTTTCAGCTTCGAGCGATGGAGCGGAACCGGAACCACCAGCATCTCGCCCGGCGCGTCGCCGGACAGCCGGTCGATGGCTTCGGCCAGCATGCGGCCAAGTTCGGGGGCCGCCGGATACAAGCGGGCATATTTGAACGCGTGAATGGCCTCTTTCATGCGGCCTTCATAGAGCCCAAACGCCACCGCACGCACAAACGGCGGCGGCGCCAGGCGGCAGACGCGGCACAGCGACGCTCCCGGATCGGGACCCTCCGCGCGGTCGAGCGAATCGCCGCAGCGGGCGCACATGGGCCCGGCAAGAATGGGAAGGGCTTTCCAGCAGGGATTGCAGATGGGAGCCGAAGAAAGAAGCGGCAGCGGGTCGCCGCAAAGCACGCAGGTACCGGGAACGACGGCACAACCCAAGGCGTCGACCGGACTTCGCAAAACGCGTACCACTGCGCGCCAGCGGGAGGTCTCCGATGGCGGAATGTTGTGCGCGAGCGAACAGGCGTTGCTCCGGAAGACGCACCTCTCGGTCGTCGTGGGGTGGAAGGCGGCGACCTGCGGCCAGTATACCCCGCTATCGACCGCGCCCGCAATTGTCCCGGTGTGCGGCGGGAAATCTGACCATCAACCCCATCGCCGGATGTCTTCCCGCGCGGCAGGCCAGTTTAATGCCTGAAATGTCTGCGCTGCGCTTCGCCCCGAAAGTACCTTTCTGTCTCGTCTCGCGCCTCATGCGTGTTGCCTGCAGCGACGCGGCGCCGGCTGCGGGTTCGGCCGGGTTAACTCAGGGAGTTGCGGGAGACTTTCGACTCTATGATTGGCAATGATTCTGAAAAGAAAGGCGGCTGAGATCGATTGAGCCCGGCCTCAATGCAGAATAACTAAATATTCCGGGTTCCGTTCAGCCGCCGGCTGAGCAAGTCTCTAAATAAGCGCTATGGGCGGGACTCCTGGTGCTCCCTTTCGTGTTCCTCTTCGTGCCGGGTCTCAGCGCTGGCTTCGCGCCGCTTCTCGGCTTCGCGCAACGCATCCTTCACCTGTCCCACCGCCTTTTCGGTCTTGCCCTTGATCTGCTGCGCGGCGCCCTCGGCCTGGGTTTTCGGGTTTCCCGTCCACTCGCCGGTCTGGCGTTTGATGCGACCTGCAGCATCGTCCAATGTTCCCTGAATACGATCCTTATCCATCGATTTACCTCCGTCGTGTTGGGCTTCCGTCCGCTTTCGGGTTCAATTCGTCTTTCTGGTCCGCGTTTTTGCTTTCCACGTCACGCCTCGCGCATCCGGGTTTTGCCGGGATTCACGCGATCGGCCCTCTGCGGCCCGATATGAGCTGGAGAATCAGGACCACCAGCGCCAGAACCAGCAGAATGTGAATGAATCCTCCCAGCGTATAGCTGCTTACCAGTCCAACCAGCCAGAGCACCAGAAGAATTACGAAGATTGTCCAAAGCACGATTTCATCTCCGATGAGTTTCGATTTTGCACTTGCCTCGAGCGTCAACCCCTTTTGACGCGGGACCCGGTCCGGATGGTTGTTTTCAGTTATGACCTGAAGTGGCAACGAAATCGGCATCGGGCACCACCAAAGCAACAAACAACCGATGCCGGCTGCTCTGCATCCAACGCGGGAATTCGCGGTTTCGCTTCAGCCTTCGAAGCCTCTTCGGGCCGCATTCCACGGACCGGGGATCAGTTTCCCCCACGGAGCAGCATGGGAAAGGTCGCGCGCATCGGAGAGTAGGAACGGATCGCCGGACTTCAGCGGCGCACTTTCGCCGAGGCGTTACATGGCGATTGGATTTCGATAAATTAGGGAGAGAGCTACATGCTGCTGTTGATCATCCTGATAATTCTGATCTTCGGTTTCGGTTATGGCGGCTACAGGGTCGGCCCCGGCTGGGGCTATTACGGCGGCGGCGGAGTCAGCCTGATCCTGCTGATCGTTCTCATCCTGCTTCTGCTCAGAGTGATTTGACGGCTGCTCGCCCGGCTACGAGGCAATCGTTTCCATCCCAACCTTCCCGCCCATGTGCCGGGAGTGCGATACACTGCAAGCTGGGGAGGAATCGCCGTTGCCGGCCCGCAGCGTTTGTGTCTGCGTTTTCGTGGCTTTGTCGACATTGCCGGTGGCAGCAGGGCAGCAGCAACCGCCGCAGTCCCAGCAGGGAATGAGCGGCATCGCCGGCGGCATTGGCGCGGCCCCCGTCTACGACGCGCAGAGAAGACCCATCACAGCCGGCGGATTTGTCGACAAAGGTCCGATCGTCTTCAGGGACATCACCAAAGAAGCGGGGCTCGCCGGCTGGCGCCACAAGATGGGTGTCCCCGAAAAGAAGTTCATCGTGGAGACCAACGGCTCGGGCGTCTGCCTTCTCGACTACGACCGCGACGGCTGGCTCGATATCTACCTCGTCAACGGCGCCACATTCGATTCGCTCGACGGCAAGGAAGCGTCGCCTCACGCCGCGCTGTTCCATAACAATCACGACGGAACCTTTACCGACGTCTCCGCCACGGCCGGTGTCCGGAACGACCGCTGGGGTTACGGCTGCTCGGTGGCCGACTACGACAACGATGGCTGGCCCGATCTCTACGTGGACAACTACGGAAAGAGCCGCCTCTACCACAACAATCGCAACGGGACGTTCACCGACATGGCTGAACAGGCCGGCGTGGCGCTGGGCAACTGGTCGCCCGGTTCGACATGGGGAGACTACGACGGCGATGGCCAGCTCGATCTTTACGTGACCGGCTATGCCCACTTCGACCGCAACAACCTGCCCATCGCCGGCACAAAGGCAATGGGGTACGCCTTTTGCCAATACCGGGGCTTTCCTGTCAACTGCGGCCCGCGCGGGTTGCCCGGCGAGCCCGACCATCTCTTTCGCAACAACGGCAATGGCACGTTCACCGAGGCAACTGCAAAGGCCGGCCTCGAAGAAAAGGAACGCTATTACGGACTTACAGCGATCTTCATCTCTCTCGATGGAAACGGCCGGCCCGACCTGGTGGTGGGGAACGATTCGGAACCGAATTATCTCTACGTCAACAAGGGCGATGGAACGTTCGACGACCAGAGTTATCTCTCCGGTTTTGCGCTGAATAAGGACGGCCGGGAGATCGCGTCGATGGGTATCGCCGCCGGCGACTACGAAAACAACGGTCTGGTCGACTTTCTTGTAACTGACTTCGGCGACGACTACAAGGTGCTGTATCGCAACGACGGCGGCAAGGATCCGAGCTTTACCGACGTCAGTTACCGCGCGGGTATCGCCCAGCCCACGGTCCCGTTCGTGGGATGGGGCGACGGTTTTCTCGACTACGACAACGATGGCTGGCTCGACCTCTTCATGGTCAACGGGCACGTGTATCCCGAAGTGGACCAGCACGACTGGGGCACGACCTTTGCCGAGCGGCCCCTGCTCTTCCACAATGTTCCCGGCGCGAGGGGGCGGAAGTTCGAAGTCGTTCCGCCCGTGATCGGAACGGGGCTGGCGGACGTGATCCCGGCGCGCGGAGCGGCCTTCGGCGACCTGTTCAACGACGGCAAGATCGACGTGATCATCAATCCCGTCGACGGGCCACCGGTGCTTCTTCGCAACGTGAACCCCGACCATCACCATTGGGTCGAGATCGAGCTGGTCGGTGGCCCAAAGAGCCCGCGCGACGCCATGTGCGCCACGGTGTACCTGAAGGCCAATGGAATGCGGCAGCGCCAGGACGTTCTGTCGGGCGGAAGCTACATCTCGTCCAACGACCAGCGCCTGCATTTCGGCCTGGGGGACGCCACCGACGCGGGAACCGCCGAGATTCACTGGCCCTCCGGCGCAAAGGAGTTCGTCAGGCTGCCCGCCGTCGATCGCATCTACACCGTCACCGAGGGCAAAGGCATCACCGGAGCGCTCTGCAACGGCAATCCCTGCCCGTCCCGATCTGCGGCAAAGACGACAGCGAAGACCCAGGCCAAATCCGCCGCCAGGCCTGCAGGGAAAAATGCTTCGCTGCAAAACGGCGGCGCGCACTAGGAATCGATGGCGTCGCTCCACGACACTCGCGGATGGGTAATGCTCCGGATCGTCGGCGCCTTCCTGCTCGGCGGCGCATGCGGATCGCTCGCGCAGCGACCCGCGCCCAAACCCGTCTCGCAAACCCCCTCCGGCATCGGCGGAATCTCTTCGGCGGGAACCTTTGCGCCCGTCTATGACTCGGAGCGGCGGCCGATCACCGCCGGCGGCTTCGTCGACAATGGCCCGGTGGTCTTCGAAGATGACACGAAGGCTGCGGGACTCTCGGCCTGGCAGCACGTGATGGGAACGAAACAGAAGAAGTACATCCTCGAGACCGATGGCAGCGGTGTCGGCCTTATCGACTATGACAACGACGGCTGGCTCGATATCTACCTTGTCAATGGCTCGACCTACGACGCGCTCGGCGGCAGGGCGACGCCCCCGCACGCCGCGCTCTTCCACAACAATCACGATGGAACCTTTACCGATGTGGCCGCCAAAGCCGGCGTGACCAACGACCGCTGGGGCTTCGGCGTGGCCATCGGCGACTTCGACAACGACGGCTGGCCCGACATCTTCGTCGCCAATTTCGGCAAGAACCGTCTCTATCGCAACAATCACGACGGAACGTTCACCGACGTGGCGGAAAAAGCCGGCGTTACGCTGGGCAACTGGTCCGACGGCGCCACCTGGGGCGATTACGATGGCGACGGGCGGCTGGATCTCTTCGTCTCCGGCTATGTGCATTACGACCTCAGTCATCAGCCCACGCCGGATGACGGCTCGGTGGCCTTTGCGTTCTGCCAGTTGCACGGAGTGCCCGTGATGTGCGGGCCGCACGGCCTCAAGGGCGAGCCCGACCACCTCTTCCACAACAACGGCGACGGCACGTTCACCGATGTCAGTGTGAAGGCCGGCGTGGCCGACGCCAACGCCTATTACGGATTTACCTCCATTTTTGTGGACGTGAACAACGACGGCAAGGTCGACCTTCTGGTCGCCAACGACTCGCAGCCCAACTATCTTTACATCAACAAAGGCGATGGCACATTCGACGACCAGAGTTACATCTCCGGATTTGCCCTGAACAAGGACGGACGCGAGATTGCTTCCATGGGCCTGGCGGTCGGCGATTACATGAACAACGGCCTGCTCGATTTGCTGGTCACCGATTTTTCCGACGATTTCAAGGCGCTCTATCACAATGACGGAGTCCCTAACGGCCGCTCTTCGGCCGGCGGAGTGTCCGATGATGGCGAAGCGAGTTTCACCGATGTTGCCGACGAGGCCGGTATCTCGCAGATCTCCGTGCCATTCGTGGGCTGGGGCAGCGGTTTCATCGATTACGACAACGACGGCTGGCTCGACATCATGATGATCAACGGCCACGTCTATCCGCAGGTGGACGAGCACGACTGGGGATACACCTTTAACGAGCGCCCGCTGCTCTACCGCAATCTCCACAACGGAAAATTCGAATATGTCCCGCCGGTGAAGGGTTCGGGCCTGGCGACGCTAACCTCGGGTCGCGGTGCGGCCTTCGGCGACCTGTTCAACAACGGCAAGATCGATGTGGTGATCAATCCCATCGACGGGCCTCCGGTCCTGCTGAGAAACGTGAATCCCGATCGTCACCACTGGGTGGAGCTGAAGCTGGTGGGCGGGCCGAAAAGCCCGCGCGACGCGGTCGGCGCGACGGTCTATCTGACCGCCAACGGCCTGCGGCAGAGGCAGGACGTGATCAGCGGCGGCAGCTACATCTCTTCGAATGACCAGCGGCCGCATTTCGGCCTGGGAGACGCAACCGACGCGGGCACGGCAGAGATTCACTGGCCTTCGGGAACGAAGGAAACCGTGAAATTGCCCGCCGAAGACCGCATCTTTACGATTACAGAAGGCAAAGGGATTACCGGAGCGATGTGCGCGAGGCAGCCCTGCGCGGATGACGCGCCGTTGACGCCTCGCCACAATTCTGCCGAAACGAAGCCTGCTGCGATGAAGAGCTCACGACCGGCCGGGCATTGAGCGTCCGGGGCATGAAACAGCAAAGCCAGGAGCGGTGAGTCCACCCCTGGCTTTGCCGGAATCGATGCAACCGGATCGAATTCTAGAAAACCCCTGCCAGATAGGCCTCGTGATGGTGCGTCCTGCCGGCTTTGGCTCCGCACGCCTCCAGCACATGAGGCGAAAGAGTCATCACCGGGCAGTGCGAGTGCGCCAGCACCCTGTAGACGACTCCGTGGCGCGTGATGGCGGCAAAAGCCGAGGCGCCCTGCGCGCCCAGGACCATCAGATCGGCCTGCTGGGCCCGGCCCTGGTAGAGCAGTTCCTCGGTCGGATCCCCGGGCACGACGATGGTTTGCACCGAAATACGATCCTGCAGCTCTTCGGGCACCAGCGAAAGCAGGTCCGATTCGATGTCGTCGATGGAGCGGTCGGCCAGTTCCTCGATGCGTTCCTGCGGACGGATCACGTGCTGCAGAATCAGGCTGGCGCTGTGTTGTGCCGCCAGTTCGGCCGCGAACGCCGTCACCACATGGCTGGCCTCGTGCAGGCTCACCGCGCAAAGAATGGTGCGGGTGGCGAAGTTGCGGTATTGGCCCTCGACCACGTCCGGGCCGACGACGCAGACCGGCACATGGGCGTTGCGCAGCACGGCCTCGGCCACCGAACCGACCAGCAGCTTGCCAATGGGGCCCGGAGAATGGGTGCCCATCACCACGCGATCGACTTCGCGCTCGTGCAGGAAATTCAGAATCTGGTCGGCCGCCAGTCCGGGGCGAACCACGATCTCGCAGCGAATGCCGGCCTTTCGAACCCGTTCCGCCAGGGGTTGCAGGTGCTCCATCTCGATGCGTGCCGCGGCGGCGAAATCGTAATAACGGATCCCGGAGGTTTCCGAGGCGGCGACCACCAGCGTGTCATAGGCGTGAAAAAGAATCAGATCGGCGCCAAATTCGCAGGCCTGTGCCAGAGCGAAGGCGAACGCCTTCTCATTGGCGGGCGACTCGGACGCAAACAGGATGGTGGAGGGCTTGCTCCAACCGCTCTTGATGACGGTGGCCATGTGTACCTCCCAAGGATGGTTATACTCTTGCAGTTCGAAGGTGGAGGAGTCGGTGCCAGGCGGCACGTTTCGCTGTGATCTGAAGCACAGCTCTTGATGCGAGTTTCATCCCGATTATACACAGGATTCGGCTACAGGATTGCGTGAATCACGCTGTGAATCGGAGGAAATTTTCAAATGGAGAAAGTTTACTTCGGATGATCAACATCGGGTGATCCCAGTCACAGCGGCTTTGACCCGAAGGCTGTTTTTCTCACAAGTGAGTCGCACCGTTCCCGAAGCGTCTCTCCGATTCAAGGGCCCCGGACGATGCCGTGCATCGCGGCTCCTTTCCACAAGGATGACCGATATATCGGCAGCATTTCGCGGAACTTGAGGGGAAAATCGCCGGCTTGTGGAACGGACTCCGATCCGGACCGCGATTCCCTGGAGGTAACGATGCAACCGATGCACAATATCCCCGCCCGCGGCGGGCTGAACTTCGACGAAACACCGTTTTTGGCCATCTGGGAGGTCACGCAATCCTGCGACCTGGCCTGCAAGCACTGCCGCGCCGCCGCCCAGCCCATCGCCCACCCCGACGAGCTGACGACCGCAGAGGGCAAGGCGCTGATCGACCAGATCGCAGCCATGCGCGTTCCCATCTTCGTCTTCACCGGCGGCGATCCACTCAAGCGCAACGATGTCTTTGAACTGGTGCGGTATGCGGCCAGCCAGGGCGTCAAGGTCGCGGTCACTCCAAGCGCGACGCCATTGCTCACGCGGGAGGCAATGTTCCGGTTCAAGGACGCAGGTCTCGTGCGGCTGGGCATTTCGCTGGACGGCTCGACCCCTTCGATTCACGATGCCTTTCGCGGGTTGCCTGGAGCCTGGGCAAGAACCATTCAGGCCATCGAATGGGCGAATGAAGCCGGCATTCCCATCCAGGTGCACACCACCGTCAGCCGCCACAATGTTCACGACCTCGACAATCTTTGCGCCTTGTTCGAAAAACTCGCCATCGTGATGTGGAACGTCTTCTTTCTGGTTCCGGTGGGGCGCGGCCAGATCGCCGACCTGCTCTCCGGCGAGGAGTTCGAACAGGTCTTCGGCAAGATCTATGAGCTTTCGCAGCGCGTCAGTTTCCAGATCAAGACCACTGAGGCCATGCACTATCGCCGCTACCTGATTCAGCACAATCTCGAGGAGCGGCGCACGGGCCATGGGCATCCGCATGGATCAGGCAGCGACCGCAATCCTGCAGGAGCCCCCACGGACAGGTCTTCGTCCGCAGGGTATGAAGCCGGCGCCCCGACCGCCGATGCGCAGACGCGCAACGCCAACTGGACGACCCGTCGCGTCAACGACGGCAAGGGCTTTCTGTTTGTCTCGCACATCGGAAACGTCTATCCCAGCGGGTTCCTGCCCATCCACGCCGGCAACATCCGCGAGAAGCCGCTGGCCGAGATCTACCGCAATGCGCCCATCTTCAAGGCATTGCGCGACACCGCGCGCCTCGAAGGCAAATGCGGCGCCTGCGAATTCAAGGAGATCTGCGGCGGCTCGCGCGCCCGCGCCTACGCGCTCACCGGCGATCCGCTGGCGCAGGAGCCATGCTGCATCTACCAGCCGAAGCACTGGGACCCGGAGTTGCACAGCCAGGCCGAGGCTTTTCGCGAGCCGGTCCGGCAAAGCAATCTGGTGACGCTGTAAAGCGATGCGGCGGACATGCGAAAGTGTGTGGCGCCGTCCATCCAGGACTGCGTATCCTTGCCGGGGGAGCCCCGCCTGTTTTGGTCGAGCCGGGGCCATGGGGCCGATCTAACATTGGAAGAAGACGGCCAGGCATCGGAATGCGGACGGCGATCATCGGCGGCGGAGTTGCAGGACTGGCGGCAGCCTACGAGCTTGAGAAAGCGCGCGCCGCCGGCGCCGCGATCGAGTACACGCTCTATGAAGCCACTCCGCGGCTGGGCGGCGTGGTGGCCAGCGAGATCGTCGATGGCGCCGTGCTCGAGCGTGGACCCGATTCCTTTTTGAGCGAAAAGCCGGCGGCGGCCGAACTGTGCCGTGAGCTGGGCCTGGGCAGCGAGCTGCTCGGCTCGAACGATGCGGACCGCAAGACTTGCATCGTCGTCCGCAACCGGCTCATTCCCCTGCCCGACGGACTGATGTTCCTCGTCCCGACGAAGCTGATTCCCACCGCGCTGACGCCGCTCTTCAGCCCCATGACCAAGGCGCGCATGGCGCTGGAACTGCTGCACCCGCCGCGGCCGAGCAACGACGAAGACGAATCGGTGGCGTCGCTGGTGGAGCGGCACTTCGGCGCCGAGGCGGTCGACCGGCTGGCCGATCCGCTCTTGTCGGGAATCTACGGCGGCGATGCGGCGCAACTGAGCGCTCGCACCGTTTTGCCGCGGCTGGTGGAGATGGAGGCTGAGTTTGGATCGCTCACGCGCGGCATGCTGGCGGCGCACCGCAAGATGCGCGCCGCGGCGGCGCACGGCAACGGTCGGCCCGCGAACCAACGACCGGGCCCGCGCTCGATCTTCACCACCTTGCGCGGCGGACTGCAGCAGATGGTCGACGCGCTGGCCGCGCGGATCGATCCGGCGGCGGCGCGGCTCTCCGCGCCGGTGAACTCCCTGTCGAAAAGCACCGGCGGCTGGAGCGTCAGGGCCGGCGGCGAGACGAAGCTTTACCACTCCGTGATTGCGGCCACGCCCGCGTGGGCCGCGGCGGCGCTGCTGAGCGGCGTGGATGCCGAGCTTGCCGAAGAACTGGGCGCCATTCCCTACTCGTCCTCGATCACCGTCAATCTGATCTACAACGAAGCCAACCTCGGCCCGCTGCCGGAGGGTTTTGGCTTTCTCGTCCCGGCGAGCGAAGGACGCGCCATGCTGGCCTGCACCTTTGTTCACCGCAAGTTCCTCGGCCGCACGCCGCGGGGCAAGGCCGTGTTACGCGCTTTTCTGGGCGGAATGAAGAACGAGGCTCTGTTGGACAAAAGCGACGCGGCCCTGATTGCGGCCGTGCGCCAGGAACTGGGCGAGATTCTCTCCAGGACCGGACTTGCCCGCGGCATCGAGCCGGAATTCGCACAGGTTTCGCGCTGGCGCCGGGCCATGGCGCAATATGCTGTCGGCCACCGGCAGCGCCAGCAGCGGATCGCCGAACGCGTGGCCAGGCTCGACGGCCTGCGCCTGGCGGGAAATGCCTACGACGGCATCGGAGTCTCCGACTGCATCCGCCTGGGACGCCAGGCGGCCAGGGAGCTGATGGCCGCAGGCCAAACGGCGCAAGCGTAAACAACCTGCCTGAATCGGGATTGCCTGCGCGGAAAGCACTTTCCGCAACTGCGCCTCATTGCGCGATGATCGTCTGCGATGTGCTGGTCATCGTGAGCGTGGATCTGGAAACGAACGGGATTTCCAGCGGGAAAGGGTAACTTACGACCACCTTCACCTGGTTTCCCGGCGCATTGCATTGGCCGGCGCACGCCGTCCACGTCGTAGGGGTGGTCGAGCTGGCGCTCAGCCATGTGGTGGTCACGGTCAGGTTGCCCGAGTCGATTCCGGGATAATTCAATCCCTGTATGTAACTCTGGATTTCGGCTGCCGTTGCATTGCAGTTGCTCAGATTCGGCGTGTTGGAGCAGGAGTTCGCCCCCCGGACCATCGCGTACCGGCTGGCCGTTCGCGCGGCATTGGAGACGTAGTCGTAGCTGAACAGCGCCAGAGACACCTGCATGAGCGCCATCAGGATGGCGACAACGGTTCCGCCGACAAATGCCATCTCGATCAGCGAGCCGCCCTCGACGCCGCCCAGAGCAAGGGAAATTCCCGAGTCGGCGCTTCGCGGCGCGGCAGGAGGCAGCGGCCGCCGGCGCCAACGCGGCGGATCGGGGAACCCGCTCGGATCTAGCATTGCAGGCATTTCTCGACCGCCTGGCCGTACAACGTGAATGAAGCCCCGAGGCCTGGAATATGAATCAGGGGCGTATATGTCGCCTGCGTCTGCACGGTAAGAATCGTTTCTACCGTGGCGCTGGAGCACGTCGGCGGAGTGCCGGTGGTGCTTGAGCCGTCGGAACAGATATAGGAGGTGGAAACCGTTGTTTGCCCCAGGACAATATCCGGAGCCTCGTTGGTTGCCGCGGTCTGCATTCCGGTCGTATCCGCCGCCGTGGTGCTGTTCTGCGCTCCGTACTGCACGGCGGCCCGGGCCGCGTTGGAAACTTCGATGCCGGTATAGGCGGCGCGTGCGAATTCGACCGCGCCGATCAGCAGCACGACCAGCACCGGCAGGGTGAATCCGAGCTCCACCAGCGCCTGCGCGCGCTCCTCCCCGATTCCCCCGCGCCGGCGCGACGTCGGCTGCTTCTGGCTTCGACGAGTTATCAGGCTATGCTTCATTATTCCACCATGATGGTTTGCGAAAGCGGAGACGAACTGTTGATCAGGCTGTAATTCTGGAAGGCCGTGCTGCCCGTGAAGTCGAGGGAATTGACGACAAGGTCTTCGTACGTGTTCGAGGAACCCGATCCGGTCATCTTCAACTGCGCGTCGGGAGCGTAGATAATGCCCTGCAGGGTCATGTTGCTGGAGCCAGTCACCGTCATGGCATTGGAGTCGGACCGCGACTGGAAGAACAGGATGCCGTCATCGCTCCCCGACGTCGGAGCCTCCAGCGTAATCGTGCCGCTTCCCGTAACGCTTGTGCTCCCCAGCGTGTAAAAGCTCACGCCGGTTCCGCTCATCGGCCCGGAGCCGGTGAGCTGGAGATTGCCCGTAACCACGTATTGCCCGGCGCCCAGATTCAGGGTGCCGCTGCCGGTGTTGCTGAAGTTCCCGTTGATGACATAATTCCCGGCGCCCAGCGTCAACGTTCCGCTACCGGTAAGGGAAATTCCGTCGTAACACCCCGAGCTCAGGGAATAGGTCCCGCTTCCGGTGAAGCTTTGCGCCGCTCCGCAGCCGCTGGTGGAGTAACTCGGCGCCTGCAGGAACGAGAGCGGGTCGCTCTGCGAGGAAGATCCGGTGGTCGGCGTGGGCGAGATCGTTCCGGAGCCGGTATTCTTGTAGCCGCCGACGATATTGATCGCTTTTGCCGATATGCTTCCGCTTCCCGTCTGGTCGAGCGCATTGCTGCTGCCCGAATCGTCGTAGATATAGCAGCCGGGAATGGAGATGCTGCCCGACCCGGTGTTCTGGATATCCTCGCCCGACGTGCCCAGCGTCCACACGCACCCCGATCCGATCCCGCTCCCGGCCACGCCGCGAGCGGAAACCGCGATCGAATCGAATCCCAGAACGCGCATGAACGTAGTGGGATTGGGCTGCGTCACGATAGCCTCGACAAAACCGGCGGTGCCCGCATTGGGGCCGCTCGCCGGAGGCACGTTGATCGTGACCACTGCGCCACCCGACCCGTTCGTAATCCCGTTGGTCGATGCCGCGGTCTGCGCGGCCGATTTCGCGCTCGATGCCGACTGGTTGTAGTGATAATCCAGTGCGCCGGCGGTCGCGGCCGCGTCGGCGGCAATCTGCGCATTCCACCGCGCGCGGAAGAGCATTCCCACATCGACCGCCATGGCCATAAAACCCATCAGGGCGGTGATGCAGAAGGCCACCATGATCAGCGTTTGGCCCGCCTCGTTGCGCCAGATTCTCATGTCAACCCTCAGGTCCGCATGGAGCCGATACTTCCCTCAATACCCCCGGGGCCCCGATGCGCTTCAGAAATCAACCGATGGAATGAAAGCGCGGAAATTATGAACTCTATAAGGCAGCGCGTCGATCGAGGATTCCCGGAATGCGGACTTGGCAGGCTTCCTGCAGATCAACAACGATGCTCTCGTCACCTAAATTGGTAACAGTACATTAGCACTTTAGAGCTAGACGAAGCAAAAGAAAAATATAACCAAAGTGTGTTACCTATGCTGAGCGCGCTGCCTTTCGACATGGGCAGGGAAAGGGCCCGCCAGAATGATCCGGTCAACGCGACAGGTTGGCCCAATCATCGCCAACTGCGCCTGAGGCCGAGCCGCTGCGGGTTCGAAAGCAGTCGCGCTGTCGCCACGCCGAAGGTAAACCCTCCGATATGAGCAAGATAAGCTACGCCTCCGGTCTGCACGTTGGCCACGAGGCCGAAGTTGAGCAACTGGGTCAGGAACCAGAAACCGATCAGAAACACGGCCGGGATGTAGGTAATGCGGAAAAAGATGAAGATGAACAGCAGCGTGCGAATGCGGTCGCGAGGATAGGTGATGATAAACGCACCCATCACCGCGGCGATGGCTCCGCTGGCGCCGAGGCTGGGGACTCGCGAGAAGGGGCTGGAGAGCACCTGCGCCAGCATCGCCACCAGCCCGCCGGCGAGATAGAACAAAAGGTAACGGAACGAACCCATCAAATCTTCGATCTCGGGTCCGAAAGCCCACAGAAACACCATGTTGCCGATGATGTGCATCCAGCCTGCGTGCATGAACATGGAGGTGAACAGCGTGATCCAGGCATGGCCATGGACGATGTGGACCGGAATCGCAGACCACTTGTAGACGAAGCGGTTGCCGCCGCCGAGCTCGAGAAAAAAGACGTACGCGTTCACGGCGATGAGGAGCACCGTGACGACGGGAAAGCGGCGTGTCCGGCGCGACGCGTCGCCCAGCGGGATCAGGCCGCCCATAGGCGCAGATCTCCACGGAGAGTCGAAGGAAGGAAGAGCGCGGCATCCGTTCGGATAGCTGGCTGTAGTCTGCGATGTGCAAGATGGTGCATAGAATTGGGGAATCGACTTACACGCCGCCCTTGCCGAGCAGAATTCCTATGCCGTAGGTCACCGCGCCTTCCACGGCGCCGACGATGGTCATCTCCATCCCCGAAGCCCACCAGGAGCGCACGGTAATCAGGCTCTTCGCGGCGCCCACTGCGAAATGCGCGGCCAGCGAGATGGCGGCCGCGGCGACGACCGCCTCGATGCCGTGCATGAAAAAGAACGGAATGATTGGAATGGTTGCGCCTACTGCGGTCGAAAGCGCCCCGGAGCTGGCCGAGACAAGCGGATTGCTCAACGCCTCGCCGGAGGTGCCGAGCCGCTCGAAGCTGAGGGCCCGGAGCATCTGCTCGGAATCGCGCGAGATGTGATCCACCACGTGGTCGGCGTCATGCGCCGGGAGGCCCTTGACCTGGTAGTAGAGCGAAAGCAGCTCCCGCGCCTCCGGCCCGTTCATCTGGATGGCCTCGCGCTCGCGGGCCATCTCGGCCTCGTAGATCTCGCGTTCGCTCTTCGCGGCCAGATAGGCGCCGGATCCCATGGAGAGTGCGCTGGCGATCATGCCCGAAAGCCCGGCGAGCAGAACGTATTTGCTGTCCCCGGCCGTGGCGCCGCTCACGCCGGAGACGATGCCGAAGATGGCGCCCAGTCCGTCGTTGACGCCGTAGATGGCGTCGCCGATCCACGCGCCCGGCTGTTTGCGGCCCCGGTTGCGCCTGGCCAGCATTTCGTCGAGAACCTCTTTGGGATCGACGCCCGGCGCGCCCTCCGGCGGCACATAATGGCCGCGCAGCAGCGATCCCAGCTCGCGGTGGTGCTCCTTTTCGTCTTCAATGACATGCTCGAGGATGGCGACCGAGCCTTCATCGCCAAGGTCCTTTAATTGCGCACCGTAATTGGCGATGTGACGGCTTTCCTCGATCTCCAGGCGACGCAGGGCCGTCACCGGTCCGCCGGCGCGGCTGGCCAGCGAACCCGCCTCGCCTGCCGGATCGCCGCTGTAGACCGGTTCCGGACCATCCAGCTCTTTGATGCGGCCGGCCCAGAGCGCTGCGTGCTCGAGTTCGTCTGCCGCCAGATGGCGCAGCACATGGGCGCGAATCACATCGGTCTCGCGGTCGGC
>JASHQQ010000146.1 GCA_030039035.1 Acidobacteriaceae bacterium
GATAACGAGACGGTGAAGGTGGACGTGCGGATCATCGCGGCGACGCACCGGCCGCTGGCGCAGCACGCGCAGGAGGGCGGCTTCCGCGCCGACCTCTATTACCGCCTGGCGGTGTTTCTCATCCGCACCCCGCCGCTGGCCGATCACGCCGAGGACCTGCCGCTGCTGGTCGAGCACTTTCTGGAGCGGATGGGACGCGAGGCGCCCGTCAAGCGCATCGCGCCGGAGGCGCTGGTCCGGCTCTCGGCGCACGCGTGGCCGGGCAACGTGCGCGAGCTCGAGCACGTGCTGGAGAGGGCGGCGATTCTGGCCGGGGAAGAGACGACGATCACCGCGCGGGAGATCGACTTCGGCACGGTGGTGAACTGAGCCGCTGGTGGACGAGTCGTCGGAGGAGCGCCAGCAGCATGGCAATGCTTCCCGCCCTTTCGCCCAAGACCGGCGAAAAGGTTGGGGCGACAGCAAGAGGTGACGGGGATGGAAATTGCAACCCGATTGAGCGAACAGATTGCCCGGTATCTCGACCTTGCCGCCGCCCAGACCCGGCTGACGGCGGCCAACATGGCCAACATCGATACTCCCGGCTACCGCGCCGTGGGCATGGACTTCGAGGCGGAGATGCGCGAGGCGATTCGCGACGTGGACCAGGGCCGCGCCGCGCGCTCCCCGCACGTCAAGCGGGTCGACGGCCTCGTCGCACGACCCGATGGCAACGACGTTTCGATGGACCGCGAGAGCCTGGATCTGGCCGAGGCGCAGCTCAGGTTCAAGACGGGCGTGGCGCTGCTGCGCGGAGAATTCCAGACGGTGCTCGATGCGATCCACGCCGCCGACAAGTAGCTGCGCAGGGACTGGGGGACCAAGGGACTGGGGGACCGGGGGACGAGGGGACTGAGGGACTAAAGGGACTGAGGGACCGGCTGCCGGGAGTCGATTGTTGAACGCCTCGAATTGCGAACCGCGAACTTTGAGGTTTCTGCTTTGAGTTGGTAACTGCGAACTGTGAATTGCGAACCATGAACTCGCGGAGGGGTCAACCACGATGAACCTTTTCGGAATGATGGAGGCTTCGGGCAGCGCCATGGAGGCCGAGCGCATGCGCGCCGAGGTGGTGGCGGCGAACATGGCCAACGCCGAGACGACGCGCACGGCTTCCGGCGGGCCGTATCATCGCCAGCACCTGGTCTTTGCCGCCGGGCGCGGCAATGCGAGCAACGGGTTCCTCGACTTGCTGGCCGCGGCGAATGAGGAGGAGGGCTCAAACGGGGCTCTTCTCTTGCTTCCGGCCCCCGGCTTGTCCGGTTCCAGCCGGATCGCCGACGGCGTGCATGTCGCGCAGGTGATCGAGGACCCTTCTGCTCCGTTAAAGCGCTACGATCCGGGCCATCCCGACGCCGGACCGGACGGGTACGTCTCCTATCCCGACATTAATCCCGTCACAGAGATGGTGGACCTGATGGGGGCGACCCGTGCCTATGGGCTGAACGGCTCGGCGGTGCAGGCCGAGAAGGGAATGATCGCTTCGGCGCTGGAGATTGCGAGGACGTCGTAAAAGCAGGGACTGGGGGACCAGGGACCAGGGGGCGGAGGGACCAGCAACCAGGGATCAGGGATCAGGCAGCGTCTGGCCAACCCCGGATTGGACGCTCTGTATCAGGGCACGACTTCAGTCGTGCCGCGAAAGGCCGCAAAATCCGTGGGCTTCAGCCCCTGGGGAAGGTCTTGCTGATGCTCCGGACCATTGATGCGACCAGCGCCGGGAACAGGGACCAGGAGACTCGATGTGATTGAGACTTTGAATGCGATTGCGGCGGCAGCTTCGACGAGCGGAGCGGCGAGCTCGGCCGGCAGCGGGATAGCGGCCCCCGGCGAATCGGGTTCGCCCGCGCCGTTTGCCGATCTGCTGACCGATGCCGTCGGCCAGGTCAATGCACTCGATAGCCAGGCCGAAACCGCCGTCCAAGGCTTGATGACGGGCACGGGAGTGGACGTTCACCAGGCGATGATCGCCACCGAAAAGGCCAGCATGGCCTTCGAGCTGGCGCTGGCGGTGCGCAACAAGGCCGTGCAGGCCTACGAACAGGTGATCGGGATGCAGTTCTAGGAACAATCCGCCCTCTTGCCCTTGCGGCAAAGACAGCGACTCCGCAGGGATGGGGCGCCCAGGCGGAACAAGCACGGACGACGACGATCTGGAGAAGCGGCTGCTTGCGATAGAAAGCAATGGCGACGCCAACCCAACTGGAGCGAACGATTCCCCCGGCGGCGGGGCGGCCGCAGCCCGCCGGCCGGCTGGGTGGGCTGTGGCAGTTGGCGCGGGTTCGCTGGGCTACCCTGCTTCCCGCGCAGCGCGGATGGACGGTGACGGCGGCGCTGCTGGTTGCAGGACTGACCGGCGGCCTGCTCTGGTACGGCCTGCGCACCGACTGGCGCACGCTCTACGCCGGGCTCGATCCGGACGATGCGCGCCAGACGGGGCTGACGCTGACCCAGGCGCAGATTCCCTACGATGTCGCCGCCAACGGCACCGAGATCCGCGTTCCCCTCGGCCAGCTCGACAAGGCGCGGCTGGCCACGGCGGCCAAGGGCGGCGTAAAGAGCGGGCGGATGGGCTTCGAGATCTTCGACAAGCCCAACTGGGTGGGCTCGGAGTTCGACGAGCAGGTGAACTACCAGCGCGCTCTCGAGGGCGAGCTCGAGCATACCGTCGGCTCGCTGGCCGATGTCGAGTCGGCGCGCGTGCACCTGGTGCTGCCGCACGATTCGCTCTTTCGCGAGCAGGAGCGGCCGGCCAAGGCTTCGGTGGTGCTCCGGCTGCGCGGCGGCTCGCTGGCCGACGGTGAGCCGGAAGCGATTCGCAACCTGGTCTCTTCGGCCGTCGACGGCCTCACGCCGGACCGCGTCGTTCTCGTCGATGCCGCCGGCCGCGTGCCGCTGGGACCGAAAACGCCCGCGGCGCAACGGCTGGCCGCCGAGCAGTCTCTGGAAGACAAGCTGATCGCCACGCTCGAGCCGGTCACCGGGCCGGGCAACGTGCGCGCCGCCGTAACTCTCGACTTCGACGAGACGGCCAGCGACGAGACCCGCGAGACCTACGACCCCAATCAGACCGTGACGCTCTCCATGCAGCGCACCGAGCAGACCGCCGGGCCGCAACCGGTCGCCGCGGGCGTGCCGGGAACGGCTTCGAATGCACCGAACTCGCAGGCGCTGCCCGTCTATCCGCAGCAGTCGACGCCGCCCGAGAGCGCCAAAAGCGAGTCCGGCACCTACGCCGCGTCGAAGACCACCCTGCACACGATCGGGAGCCCCGGCCGGCTGCGGCGAATGACCGCGGCGATCGTGGTCAACGACCGTCTTGCGCAGCCGGCGGCCAAAGGCAAACCGGCGGTGTGGCGCCCGCGCACGGCCGACGAGCTGGGCCATCTGACGGCGCTGGCCGAGGCCGCGGCGGGCTTCGACAAGACGCGCGGCGACGCCCTCACGGTCGAGGATCTGTCCTTCGAGGAGAACACCGCGGTCGCGACCACTTCGGTTCCGCAGCAGATCCTCGCGGCGGCGCAGAGCTCGCCGGTGCTGATCCGGTATGCCGCCTGGCTCATCGCGCTGCTGCTGGTCTTCGCCTTCGCCGTGCGGCCGGCGCTCAAGGGCGCGCGCGCGGCGCTGATGGCCGGCCCGGCGCGCAAGGAGCTTCCCGCCCCGGCCGC
>JASHQQ010000147.1 GCA_030039035.1 Acidobacteriaceae bacterium
AGAACAATTTTGACGGCGCCGAGACGCTGGCGGTGGACAATCTTGCGCAGGTGATCGCCACCGATGCCGGGATCACGCTCAACGAGGAACCGGCGCCTGCGCAGCGACAAGTGGCGCGTCACCACGGATCGATCGGTCCGATCATCTTTATCATTTTCCTGCTGATCTTTTTTGCCGGAGGGCCGCTTCTGCGGTTCCTGCTGGGATACAGCCTTCTCACCAGCGGCTGGCGTGGTGGTGGATTTGGCGGCGGCGGATTCGGCGGAGGGTTCGGAGGTGGCGGAGACAGCGGCGGCGGCTTCGGCGGTTTTGGCGGCGGAGATACGGGCGGCGGGGGAGCGGGGGGAGACTGGTAGATCGAGCGTCCAGGGTCCAGGTTTCGGCGTCGAGGGTAGGGAACAGGGAACAGGGAACAGGGACTAAGGGACTAAGGGACTAAGAGACTGAGGGGCTGAGGGACTGGCGGACGTAGTTCGGCCGGGGCTGAACTGGAGGAGAGAGGAACGTATGGGTCGTGCAGGATGGATCGTGGTTGCGGTTCTGGTGGTGGTAGGGCTGTTTGTCTTCGGCAGTTATGTTTCAACGCGGAACCAACTGGTGGCCAAGGACCAGGTTGTGAAGAGCCGCTGGTCGGAAGTCGACGTGCAGATGCAGCGGCGCGCCGATCTGATTCCGAACCTGGTGCAGACGGTAAAGGGATTCACCAAGGAAGAGAGCACCGTGTTTGGCGACATCGCCAACGCGCGCGCCGGCCTGCTGAACGCGCAGGGCGTGCAGGCGAAGATCGCGGCCAACGGGCAGCTCGATTCGGCGTTCGGGCGGCTGCTGGCGCTGACGGAGAATTACCCGCAACTGCGCTCGAGCGACCAGTTCATGCGCCTGCAGGACGAGCTGGCGGGGACGGAAAACCGCATCGGCGTGGCCCGCAAACGATACAACGACGCGATCCAGGACTACAACACGTTCCTGCTGCAGTTCCCCAATAACATCTGGGCGGGTATGGCCGGGTACAAGGAGAATGACGCGTACTTCAATGCCAGCCCGGCGGCGCAGCAGGTGCCGCAGGTGAGCTTCTGAATCCTGCGCGGGCCGGGAGTCGGCGGTGATTCGGATTCAGGAACCGTTTCATTGGATGTCCATTCGATGGACCAATGAAAAGGCCGTCCCGGCAGCCGGGGCGGCCTCTTGCTTTGCAAGGACAGAATGATGCGGCTACTTGAAGCTGGCGATGGCGCTGGCCTCGTCGTTATAGATGTCGAAGACGGTATAGAGCTTGGTCAACTGGAGAACGTCCTTGACCTTCTTGGTGAGTCCCAGCAGCTTGACGTCGGCGCCCTGGTTCTTGGCCGTGGTAAAGGCGCTCACCAGCTCACCCAGCCCCGAGCTGTCGATGTAGTTCACCTCGCCGAGGTTCAGCAGGATTCCTTTCTGCCCCTTGCTGATGAGGCCGCGAACCGAGTCGCGCAACTGCACGCTGCCTTCGCCCAGGGTGATTCGGCCATTCAGGTCGAGAACAGTGACGCCGTCCACTTCACGGGATGCAATTGTCAGTGCCACGAAAGTTCCTCCTTGTTGTGTGTACATCGGTTATAGCACTTCCGCGGGGTGGAGGCGGAAGGTGGGAGTGGAGCATCTTCTCCAAGGCTGGAGCCCCGTCATTCCAGGCTCATTTCGGCACGACTCAAGCCACACCAACAAGCAAAACCGGCTTGTCGGGGGCCCCGGCAAGTCGTGCCCTGTTACAAATCCTTCGATGAAGCACTGGTCAGACACTGCCTGAAGCCCGAACCCTCCACACGGGCCGGGAAAGTTGAGAAGACGGTGCAAGGGCTGCGATCCGGAGTTCCGCTTCATGATTCCGGCTTCCGGTCTTCCGCTGCCAGATGTTTGATCAGCGTCAACTCGGTTCCGGGGTGAAGCTGGCGAAAGTGTACCTCATCCATCAGGGAGCGAATGAGGAAGATGCCGCGGCCGGTGCTGTTGAGCAGGTTTTCCGGAGTGCGCGGGTCAGGAATCTTCTCCGGGTCAAGGCCCGGGCCCTCATCGGCGATGGTGACGATCAGCGATTTGCCGGTGTTCTCGAAACTGGCGGTGATCTGCTTGGCGGGGTCGTATTCGTTGCCGTGCAGGACGGCGTTCAGGGCGGCTTCGCGCGCGGCCACGGTGACGTGGAAGCAGGCATCCTCGTCCAGCCCGGCTTCGGTTGCCAGTTTCTCCGCGGCGGCTTCCACTTCGCCGACGCTTTCCATGGTGGAACCGAGCGAGAAAACCAGCTTGCCTGCCTTGGAGCCGCTCACCGCGTTTCTGACCGCCTCTTCCGGCGCATAAGAAGCATTCGTGGCCTCGCCGCGCCCAGGGAACCCTGGTGGAAGTTTCATGGGCTGGCGGGGAGTGTGTCAAGAACTGCGAGATGCAATTCGCTTGCGGCATCTGGACGGGGCAAGGCGATTGCCAGGGACTACACTCACCTCATGCAGACTCGCACCTCAACCCGCGTGAGCCTGACGGCGCTGCTGGGCACGCCCGTAACCGACGCGCAGGGGCATCTCCGCGGACAGCTCAAGGACATTGCCGTGGCCACCGGGTCGGAGGCGGGCAAGGTTGCCGGGCTGGTGCTGAAGACGCGCGGCGGGCTGTTCCTTGTTCCGGCCGACCAGATCATGGAGACACCGGCGGGCACGCTGGAGTTGCGCTCGGGCGATGCGATGCTTCCCCTGGACGACGAGGGCAACACGCTGCATCTGCAGCGCGACCTGGTCGACCGGCAGATCATCGATGTGCACGGGCGCAAGGTGGTGCGCGCCAACGACGTGGACCTGGAGTGGCTGGGGCAGGGGTCGGCGCACCTGCTGCGCGTGGCCGAGGTGGAAGTGGGTCTACGCGGCGCGTTCCGCCGGGTTTTCAAGGGTCTGCTGCCGAGGGCGAAGCTGGAGAACCTGTCGCGCCGTCTGCCGGCGCACGGCATTCCCTGGCGATTTGTGGATGTGATCGAGGTCGATCCGGCGCGGCGGGTCAAGCTGCGCATCGAGCACGAGCGGCTGGCGGAGATGCATCCGGCGGAGCTGGCCGACATTCTCGAGGATCTGCCGCCGGCCGAGCGCGAGGCCGTGTTCACCTCGCTCGACGAGGAGGTGGCCGCCGAGGCTCTGGAAGAGGTCGATCCCAAGCTGCAGAAGGCGCTGCTCGAAAAGCTGGACGAGGAAAAGATCGCCGACATTGTGGAGGAGATGGATCCGGGCGCTGCCGCCGACCTGCTGGCGGAACTGCCCGAGGAGCAATCGGACGCGATTCTGGAAGAGATGGAGCCGGAGGAGCGGCAGGAAGTGGAGGAGCTGCTCGAGTTCGACGAGAACTCGGCGGCCGGCTGGATGACGACGGAGTTTGTCTCCGTGGGGATGGAGGCGACGGTGGCGCAGGCGGTGCAGGCCCTGCGCAGTTTCGATGGCGACACGGAGAATGTGACGGAGATCTACCTGCTCGACGAGAAGCGCGTGCTGCGCGGCATCGTTTCGCTGTCGCGGCTGGCGATGGCGCTGCCCGAAACGCGGCTTGCCGTGTTGAGCGAGCCGCGCGTACTCTCGTGCCCGGCCGATCTCGGCCAGAACGAACTGGCCGAGAGGTTCGACAAATATAATCTGCACGCGCTGCCCGTGGTCGACGGGCAAGGGCGAATGGTGGGCGTGGTCAAGGCCGACCAGGTGATCAGCTATCTGCGGGAAAAGATCTGAATGCCTCCGATTTCATGCCCGATGCTGCCAGCCGCGGCGTGAAGCCCGTACCCTCCAAACAGACCCCCTTTCCGGCGGCAAAGATCCACGGTACGGCAAAACCAGAGAAGGTATGGCCTGTTTTCTGTCTCGCAGGGTCGCCGCTCCCAGGGGTCGCGGCGACTTGATTGCCTTGGCTTCGGTACACGGCATCTCTGGTTTTGCTATAGGGCAGTTTAAGAAATAGTGTGTATCTTGAATCCTTGCCCAAGGTCGCCGCTCCCTGCCGGTCGCGTCGACTCAGCGATCTCTCTTCGTCTACAGAATTTCTTAAACTGCCTTAACCGATCGGCGCCGGTCCCGCGCCGCCGACGCGGAGGATGCGCGGAACGCGCGCATCGGGCGCAGGCAGCGCGGGAAAGGCCGCGTGCGGCTCGGTCTGGTACCAGTAGGCGGTCGAATAGAAGTCGTCAGCGCGATGATTGGCGTGGCCGCTCTCGATGGTGACGCGTATCGATTTCCCGAAGGTGATGGGGCTCTCGATGTGCCAGCGGTAGAGGCAGTAGCGGCCGCCGATGCGCTCGGGATCGACCATGTACGGCGCGCCGTTGTGCGCGTAGCCGAAGGCCTGCATGCCAAAATCCCACGCGCCGTTGTAGTAGTCCTCGGTTCCGGTGCCGTTGATCGTCGGCTGGGTGTCGCCGTCGATGAAGATCATGTCGTCGCCTTCGCCGAACCACTGATCCTGGTTCTGCAGCACGGCGTGCGTGACGCCGACGAAGTGTCCCCTGCCCGTGGCCTCGAGAAAAACGTAGTTGCCTTCGCCGTCGAGGTTTTTGCGGTCGCCGACCTTCGCGTCGTACTCGTTGGTCCAGTCGTCGGTCCACGCTTTACAAGGCGCGGCCTGCCGGTACTGCGCATGGAAGCGGCCGAGGCCGTCGGGAAGAGCGGGAAAGTCGACGTAGTCGACGTGGAAATAGAGATCGTCGGTGCGGACCTTGCCCTCGTTGGTCAGCGTGAGGCGCGCCGACTGGGCGAAGGGCATGGGGAAATAGGAGTTGAGCGCCTTGATGGGCGCCACGGCCAGCAATGCCGACTGATACGTGAAGTAATCTCCGAGTCCGAGGCCGAAGAAGTCGCCGATGGGGACTTCGACCGAAGGCGAGCTCTCGCCGTCCCACCACGCGCGCAGGACGAGGTTCTTCAGATGATGCCGATCGTCGGAGTTGATGGTGAACCAGAGGTGGGTGACCACTCCCGCGCCGGAGATATCGAGCAGAGTTGCGGACTGGCCGGCCTCGACGGGGACGGAGTCGTGATTGCCGCCGGTGCGGTCCCAGCTCGAGGAGCGCCGCGTCTTGTAGTTGCGCAGGCGCGCGAGGGCAAAGAGATCTTCGGGCGGATCGGCGTCGGGCAGAAACGCGGGATCGACACGTCCGACGGGCAGCGCCGGACTCGCTCCGGAAGCAGATGGACTGAATCCGAGCAGCGCGGCGCCGGAGACGATGCCGCCGAGCACTTTGCGCCGCGCGGAGAGATTGTTGCTGAAATCCGACGAATGCATAGAGCGGGCCCTCCGGGCATGGAAACGGTGAAGTCGAGTTGTAGCCGTGCGCGCGGGACGATGTCAAGAGAGGCCGCGTTCGGCCATCCCACCCTTCCGCCAAAGCCGGACGAGAAGGGTGGGCAACCTACGACTGCCATCCCACTCTTTCGTTCGCCTTCGGCGCACAAAAGGATGGGGCATGGAAGGGCGATTCAGCAGTAGCCGAGCAGGGAGAGAATGCGATCGGGTTCGGCGAGCGGAAACGCCGGCGTGGATTCACAGCGAGGACAGGTGGCGGCGGTATCGCGGGAATACACGGAGCCGGCCCGAAGTTCGATGCGCGACGCGATCAGATCGCGAAGCAGCCGCGCCGCTTCGGCGAACGAAACGGGATCACCGGGCTTGCGATGCCCGGGCCAGACGCGTTCTACATCGTTGAGAATGGCGAACGGAAGCAGTCGCAGGAAATCGCGCGGATGCTTGCGGGGGACGGAGACTCCCGCGGCAAGATCGAGGCAGATGCGCGCGGATCGGGCGAGCAGATCTTCCAATGCGACGATGGGCGTGATTTTGCCGCTCAGGCCGATGGATTCCGCGCGCGCCATTTCGTTCCCGCAGGCCCGAAAAACATCAATGCGCACGCGGGTGTGCGGTTCGACGCACTGCGCCAGCGTTTTGCCCGGCGGGGCGTGGGGATGCACGTGGCGGAAGAGAAAATCGGACGCAAGCGTGAGGGGAATCGAGTGGAAAGATTGGGCCAGAAAATCGATGTCGTTCAGCGGCCGCGCCTCCGCCGCTCCTCCCCGCGAATCGAGGTGCAGCTCCACGGCCAGCCCGCCGGTGAGGACCAGCGAAGAGATGTCGTGGCGGCGCAGGCGGGCCAGCGCGCGATTGGCGCGCAAAGCGCCGGCGGGCGAAAGAAACGTATCGAGGCGCATCGCTCCATCCTGCCGGCCCTTCCCGGATCTCGGGCGAAACGATTCCCGTAGTGTCCTGATCTGAAGGCCGGCAACTATTTTTGCGGTGCGGGAATTGTTTCGCCGCCGCGCAGGAACTGGATGAACTCGACGGGTGCGCCATCGCACACCACAAAAGCCACCAGAACCCCTTCCGAAGGGCTGTTGGGTTCGATCAGGATCTCGTGGCCCTTCAGCGCTTCGGCGAGATCGTCGACCTCGAAGGCAACATGGGCTCTGGTCTTCACCAACTCCGGCAAGGAGCATTCGCTCTCGTATCGCATCCACTGGATGCCGAACGGATTGCGCTGGTGGTCGGTGCAGAACAGCTTGTGCCGGGACAGGTAAATCTCACCTGTCTGCTCGACGTCGGTCGGGATCCCCAGGTGGTGATACTTCATCGTGCCTCGCCAGGGTTTGCACAACGCCAGGGTGGACCGGGCGACACGATTATAGCGTCCATCCTTGCTGGACAAAAAATCCTGCCTTGACTCCGGCGCTGCCGGCCAGGGACCTTAATCGTCGTCGGGATCCACGGGCGCACCCTTGAAGTTGAGAAAGAAGCTGGCTCCTTTTTCGGAAGGCACCGTAGAGTAAGGGCGCGGCGCGCCCAGCGTGAAGAAGTCGTGCAGATCGGTGGCGGACCGCGCATCGGCAAAACCGAGCGCGCCCTCGGGCAGGTGGTTGATGCCCTCGATCATGCGCAGCACGCTGCCGAAATCCTGAGAGGCATTATCGATATAGCCCTGAGGCGTCCAGGCGGAAACCACGATGAGGGGAACGCGGAAGCCATACTGGTAATCGGCCTGGCAGTACGTGGTTCGGCACGGCAGCCTCGAGGCGTATGTTGGCGGCTGATTGTCGGACCATCCGCCCCAGTCGTCCCACGTGACGACGATGGCCGTGTCCTGCCAATAGGTTTCGCCGGCGCCGGCGGTGCGGGGTCCGCATTTCGGATTGTTGCCGATGGCGTTGATGACGGCGGCAACCCAGGACGGACCGTATGCGTCCCTCAGGTCCGCATGGTCAGACCACCTTCCGTCGGGAATCACCCAACTGACCCGCGAGAGGCTGCAGCCGGCGATGTCACGCAGGATGTCGGTTCCGAGATGCTGTACGTCCACATGCGCGTTCCATTCCTTGCCGGTGCACTCGATGCCCGAATCCGGATCGTTGGGATCGACGAACTGCGGCTGGCAGATAGACTTGATCGAGTCCGGCGCGGTCCAGATCGATCCGGGCGTCGGAGCGTAGTACTTCCAGCCGATCGATTGCGGATCGAGAATGTCGGCCATGCTGGTGTGCGGGTAGCAGAATGTGCCCACCGGCTGCGTGGGAAACTGGAGATCGGTGTTGGCGATGGGGCACTCCTGCACCGAACCGCCGTCGTAGAGCTTGCATCCATCCGGCGGCGAGGAGCCGGGAGCGGGGGAAATCACCCGATTGACCGTACCCGCGGGCGCCAGGCAGCCGGCGATCTCGCTGTAGTCGAGGCCGTTGAAGTTTTCAGCGATGAAGGTCGAATTGGCGTCGTCGTTGGCGTTCCTTGCCGACGTTCCCGCGAAGAGGAACTGATGGGCCGGGTAGCTGGGACCCTGGTTGGTTTGAAACATGAAGTTCGCCCAGCCGTATTGTTTGGCGAAGGTGAGATAGGGGTCGAGGAGGTGGCCCGACGTGCCGTCGCTGTTGGTCACGGGCCGGTTGTCGACGTAGGCATAGGAATACCCCGCGGGCTGGGCCGTCTTCCAGGCTCCGTCGTTGCGGCACACAAAGGTATTGGGGTCCAGATCGCACATCTCCTCGAAGCCGTCGTGACTGTGGTCCGGGTCGTTGGTCCCGTTCAGAGGGACGGGGGTCAGAGCGACCGGTACGATCACACCCGACTGGTTGGACAGGCCGCAGGGCGAGATATCGTAGCAACCCGGGGTGACAACGACCGGCGTACAGGCCTGCAGGCTGTCGGCAAACGGAGGAAGCGGGCAGGCCGGGGCGAGGAAATGGAAGAGGTTGTCCGGAGTCCGGTTCTCCTGGACGATAACGACGACGTTCCGGATCTGAGGGGGAAACTGGGCAAACGCAAAGGGCGTCATCAGCAACAAGGCAGCGAAAAGGGCCCGATGGCGCATCGTCAATCTCCTGCAGGACACTGGCGTGTTGCTCTACCGCACCATGGGCAAGGCGCGGCAGACGGTCAGGGAAGAACTGCCACGAAACAAGGATCGGAGAGCAAAAGGAGTCAACCGCGACCGGCGCCGAATGGCGCAACCACCGGTTCTTTTCCAGTTATGGGCAAGGTTGCGCTACGGTCAAGGTTGCGCCTGCTGGAGCCAGCAGGGGCAACCTTGCACTAATACTCAACTGAGTTGAACACGGGCCCGTACCAGCAAGATGCGAATTTCGCGGAAAAATTCCGTCAAAATCCATTCTCCCACGCTGCTGCATGGGTCATAGGAAGGCCGATTTGCATTATCGCACGCAATTCCTGCTTTCGGCCGTGGCGGTTGGCCAGTTCCCGGCGCCGGATGCGAAGGAGATCGCTTTTCTGGGGCGGTCGAACGTGGGCAAATCGAGCCTCCTCAATGCGCTGGTGGGCGAAGGGGCGGCTCGCGTATCGCGAACGCCGGGGCGCACTCGGGCGATCAACTTCTTTGCGCTGCTCGATGCAAGCCGGGCGGTCGGGCGGCGCCGTCTGATCTTTGCCGACCTGCCGGGCTATGGCTATGCGAAGATTTCGAAGTCGATTTCGGCGCGCTGGCCCAGGTTCATCGAGCCCTATCTGGCGCATCGTGAAACGCTGGCGCTCTGCGTGTGCCTCGTCGACGCCAACGTTCCGCCGCAGCCAGGCGACCGGCAACTGATCGACTGGTTGCGCGCGGCGGGACGCCCGTTCCAGATTGTCGCCACCAAGACCGACCGGCTGAGCGGCAACGAACGCGCGCGCAGCCTGGGCGCGCTGAAAGGGGCGCTGGAGGTGGAGGAAATCCTCCCCGTATCGGCGAAGACAGGGTACGGATTGAAGGGGCTTTGGGCGAGGATCGAAGCGGCCGGCGGGGGGCTTTGACTGCTTGATTTGGTTCCTCCCACGCTTGCGCCCGCCATTCCATGGACAAAGACCCCCCGGCCCGCCGCAAGGATGGGCACCCACATGTCCCAGGAACAAAGGGTCGAGTCATCGAATTATCAAGCTGTTCGTGGTGGTCCGGCAGGCGAGAAACGGCGCCGCTCCGTCAGGCCCTTGCGCGTGATGGCGATCTCCACGGGCACGCCCAGTTCGCAGCGCAGGTCCGCGAGCCGGACGTGTCCGACGAAGTCCTCCGCGATTGCGGGATCGCAGCGCAACGCATGGATTCCGCCGGCCATGCGGCCGAGGAACCGCGGAGCCTGGCGCAGCCAGCGGCGTTCCGCCCACGCGTCGTCGGGCAGACAGGCCAGCGCCAGGGCATCCAGCCTGGGCAGCCAGACGGGAGCGGCGCTGGCCACGCTCCAGGTCAATGTCGTCCGATCCCCGGCCGCGGGCAGGGGTTCGATCCTTGTCGGATTCGGCACAAAAGCGGTCTCGATTTTCGAGTCGCTGGAGCGCCGCGCGGCGATCAGATCGGGCTTCACGCCGCGCTCGCGCATTTCGGCTTCGACGGCACCGGGCTCTGCCGCGACGCAGACTGCCACTGGCTCTTTCTTGCGCAACTGGTTCTTGAGGATGCGCAGCGCCTCATCCAGCCTGTTCACGGCGAAATCCACGATGCCTTCGCGGATCGCCTGCTTTTGCGCGGCGGGATCGCCGGAGGCTGTCAGCGTGGCCGCGCCGGCGATATTCGCCGCGACGGCCAGTGAGCGGACCTCGTCGTCGAGCGTTCCTGCGTAGAGAAGCAGGCCGCCGAGACCGGGATCCGCGTCGGCACCCGCACCCCGCCTGGCGGAGCCGACCAGAGACGCATAGAAGTCCAGGACGCTGGACAGGAATGCGGCTGAATGCTCGAGGTCTTGCGCCATGGGATTCAGGAGGCTTTTCGTCTACAGGCTACGGGATCTGGGCCATGGGCAGCTCGATGGCGAAGGTGCGCCTTCCGTTGTTCATGGCATAGGCCCAGAGGCCGTGGAAGTTCTGCCGGATGCCGGGATGGGCCTTGAGCAGCGCGCTGAGAACGGCGACGGCCTCGGTGCGCGCGGCGGCGGGATCGGTGATTCCCATCGACTCGTAGGTCACACCCAGATCGGGCTGGTTGAGCGTCATATCCAGGTGCACGGAATCGAGCTTCCAGGTGCGAGTTCCGTCGGCGAGCGAGTAGGGGAACGCGTCGCGCGGGGAGTTCTGCAACTGCTCCTGTTCCTGGCCCAGCTTTTGCAGGTTGGGGGAGGAGAGAAAATCGACGGGCACAAGCAGGAAACGGGCGGTGTCGTAGAGATACCAGGCACTCCAGTCCTGGCTGGATTTGGCGGCGTCGCGGGCGCGGCTCCAGTACCAGACACCGTCGTGGCCGTCAAACGCACCCTGGCGCGCGTTGAGCCCGCCCAGCTTCCAGCCCTGGGGCGTCGAGCCCAGGATGAATCCGAGCTGGCCGGCCTGCTGGGCCCCGAAGGCATCGACCAGCACCACGGCGTAGCGGCCCGGCGGCAACCCGCGCATGGTGATGGTGACGGTGAGCGATCCGGTGGCATCGGAGCAGAAGAACTGCGTGTCTTCCGGACCGGTGAGCATGGTGGCGTCGAGCAGGTAGACATTCCGGATCTGGATCCTGCCGCCCTTGACGAAGCCGCCGGCCTGCTCGGCGGCGGCGCGGATGCCGTCCCATGCTGCGCTTTCGGCCGGCATCAGGCCGGCCTGCAACGACGCCATGTTCTGGTCGACGATATCGGTGGAAAGCTGCATGCCGGCCGCAGCGATGGCGTCGCGGTCGGTCGCGGGAATCTCTGCCTGCGAGGTGCAGGTCGCGCCGCGCGCGTGCCCGGGGAGTCCGCACAGGGCGAGAAGAATCAAGGGTAAAATCGCGGGCCCAAGCTTGCAACCGGGGCGCATCTTCAGCGCATCCTCTCCGGCCGCAGGATCCTCATAAAAAAACAACATGAGCGTCTGCGAGCCACTGCTAGTCTAGTACACAGGAGCAACATCGGATGGCCGCTGTCGGCGCGCCCGGAAAACAGTTGCCCGCCGAAGCGAATCCAGGGGAATCGGGAGGACTGGCTACGCACGAGAATCGGCCAATCCGTTGGATGCAGGCGTCGGGTGTTGTGGTTGCGGCCCTGCTGGCGATCCCGGCCGGGCAACGACTGATGGCGCAGACCGACGAAATGCCGCCCGAGACGCAGGCGCCCCCGCCTGTGCATACCATGCGGCAGCCGCGCGTTCGAACCGCCGCGCTACGCACAGCGCCCCAGCAGGCTCCGGCGGAGCCTGCCGCGCCGGCCACGCCCGAGCCGGCAACGAATGACAGCGCTGCGCAGCCCGCGCCCGAAACCCCCCAATGGCCGATCAATGAAAAGCCGGGCCAGCCGACGGTGACCTGGGACAGCCATGGCCTGAGCATCGATGCCGCCAACTCGAGCCTGCAGCAGATTCTGAAGGATGTCTCCGTGGCCACGGGCGCCAAAGTGGACGGGATGACCGGCGACCAGCGGATCTTCGGCATCTATGGCCCCGCACCGGCGCGCGACGTGCTTTCGCAACTCTTGCAGGGGGCCGGCTATAACGTGATCATGATCGGCGATCTGGGCGAGGGGACCCCGCGCCAGATCCTGCTCAGCGTGCGGCGCGCCGACACCGGCTCGCAATCCCCGAACGCCAACCAGGGCGACGACAACAGCGGCGAAGACGATTCGGACAACGACGCCGACGATCAGCCGCAGCAAGTGCAGCCGCCGATGCGGCCGGGATTCCCCGGCGGCTTTCCGCGCACTCCGCAGCAGTTGCTGGAAGAACGCCAGCGGATGATGCAGGAACGCCAGCAGATGATCCAGCAACAGATGCAGCAGCAGCAAAGCAACCCGCCGCAGAATTGATGGTGAGTGGGCTTTGGGAGGGTCCGGAGATCAATCCATTCCCACCCTTCTCGGCTCGCCGGTGCGAGCGAAAAAGGATGGGACACCCTGGGAATCGGGTATTTCTCAGGAGGCGCCGGCCACCTCGGGCCGGGGCTTGACGGCGTGAGCCTCCTGCTGGGGGCGAAGCAGGGCAAATCCCACGCGAAAAATCCCATAGGCCGCCAGTACGCCGAAGGCCAGCGAACCGACCGACGCTGCGATCAACATTGTTAGATTTAATAAATCACTCATTTACCCCGCCTTCGGTGTCTTCTGATACTTTCGATCAACTTTGGGACCCTCTTGAAAACTATTTCCTGAGAACGGCCTAACTTCAGGTATGGGCTCGGCCCGGCTTCAATGGATCCGTTCTAATTGCAGAACTGCTCTTCAGCGCACCGTCCCCGTGCGAGTCTTCTGCAATCGATTGGGCCCCATTCAAACCTGGATGCGCTTCACCGATTCTCGCAGAAGACTTGCCTGCGTTGACCCTGCTTTCTGTTGCCTACTAGAATACCTCCAGGGTACCGTCGTTTCGATGCAGAGCGACAGCCGCCGTGGCACTTCGGTAACGGGGCGATCGCTGTCCTCGAACTCCCCGCCGCTCAGAGACTTGCCTCACTCATGCCCATTACTCACATCTCGGTGCGCGGGGCGCGCCAGCACAACCTGCGCGACATCCATGTCCGCATTCCCCGTAACACACTGACGGTCGTTACCGGTCTGTCGGGTTCGGGGAAGAGCTCGCTGGCGTTCGACACCATTTACGCCGAAGGCCAGCGGCGCTATGTGGAGACCTTATCGGCGTATGCGCGCCAGTTTTTAGACCAGATCGAGCGACCGGACGTCGATTCCATCGAAGGCCTGAGCCCGGCCATCTCGATCGAGCAAAAGACGACCAGCCGCAGCCCGCGCTCGACCGTAGGCACGATCACCGAGATCTACGACTACCTGCGGCTGCTGTATGCCTCAGTAGGCACGCCGCACTGCCCCAACTGTGGAAGGCCCATTTCGCGGCAAACCGCCGACCAGATCGTGCAGCGCATTTTGCAGTTGGGAACGGGCGAGCGCGTCACCGTAATAGCGCCGATCGTGCGCGGACGCAAGGGGGAGTTCAAGGAACTGCTCGATCAGCTCGATCAGCAGGGTTTTCGCGCGCGCGTCGACGGCGAGATGCGCGATCTCTCGGAAGGCGTGCAGCTCGACCGGCGCAAGAACCACACCATCGAAGCGGTGGT
>JASHQQ010000148.1 GCA_030039035.1 Acidobacteriaceae bacterium
TTGTTCTGTTCAGCCATTTTCATATCGATCACAGCGGCGATTTTCCCGCCCTGGTGTTTTCTTCCTGGTTTGAAGACCGCAACCACCCCCTGCCGGTGTACGGTCCGCCGGGAAACGATTTCATGCCGTCCACCAGTGAGTTTGTGCGCGATCTTTTCAGTGACCCGCACGGAGCCTGGCGCTACCTGAGCGAGCTGGTGGGGCCAGGTACGAAAGGAAGCTACACACTGGAACCGCATGATGTCGCTGCCGGTTCCAGGCCGGTACTTGTGTTTCGAAACTCCGACATGGTCGCGTATGCAGTGCGCGTCATTCATGGCGGGTTTCCCGCGCTGGCATGGCGGGTGGAAATGGGCGGCAAGCGCATCGTTTTCAGTGGGGATACGAATGGCGAAGGAGACGGACTGACGCAGCTCGCGTCGGATGCGGATTTGTTCGTCGCGCATAACGCCGTACCGGAGGGCGCCACCGGCGTGGAAAGGCGACTCCATATGCCTCCTTCGGTCATCGGAACGATTGCCGCGAATGCTCATGTCAAGCGGTTGATACTGTCTCATCGAATGCTGCGGACTCTGGGAAGGGAAAATGAAACGCAAGCAGAAATCGAGCGGCGCTTTTCCGGCCCTGTGGTATTCGCCAACGACCTCGACTGTTTTCCTGTGCAGTGATCCCGCCCGGCCGCGTCCAGGACGTCGCGATCCCGTTATTCTTCCCGCGATCCGAGCCTGCCAAATCCCTCCGGTTCGGTCCTTTGAGCCGAAGCCCGGGTCGTGAGCGGGGGCTGTCAAGACCAGTCGAACCGGCCAGAAACATCAAGCTCCTGATTCAATGAGATTTCCTCGATAACATTTCTTGCAGATTCATTTCACAAACTCTCTAGCCTGAGAATCAGCCGGTCTGAAGACGGACGTGCCGCGCCCGGCGAATGAGTTCGCCCTCCCAAAGCCATTTGCCGATCAGCTCTCGGCCCAGCCTGCGGAGGGCGCCGGGGCGCGGAACCGTCTCAGGTTTGCTACATAGCCCACCCCCCTCCCCCTCCGCGGCGGGTCGCAACCACGCCCGCCGCGGATTGGGAACGAAGCAGAAATCGGGGCAGAAATCATAGCCGCGGCCCCGTGCCCGGCAGAAAAGGATTCCTCGCCATGGCCAACATTCTCGTCAACATCGAAAAAGGCATTGAAATCGGCGCCCAGGACGCCCTGAAGTGGCTCACCGGAGCCGACAAGGCCCTGCACGCCGCGCCCCAGGTGGTGGCGGCGCTTGCCACGCTCGTCGGCGCGGTCGAAAAGCCGCTCTCGGAACTCGCCGGCGCCGCCGCCAACCCCCTCAACATCCCGCTGGACCTTCAGACCGTGACCGACCTGAAGGCCGTCTGGCCCGACGTGAAAGCATTCCTCGGCACCCTGGGCGTGAAGTTCTGACGGCTGCGCGGCCGCAAGGCACAAAGAGCATCTGTTTTCGCAAGGTGAGACTTGTGGGACGGCGCAGGCGAATCCGATCCGGCAGGATCCGTGCCGATTGCCCGGTTCTCCGATTCGAAGTCCCACAGTTTTACGATTCCGCAGCCTCGCAAAACTTGCTCTTTCGCCGAAAAGTTCCTACCCGAGCGTCGCCCTCACCGCCTCGACAATCTTCCCCCGGTACTCGTCCCACGAGCAGTGCGCCGCGGTCTGCCGCGCTGCTTCGCTCATCCGCGCGAGAAGTTCGCGGTCTTCGGCCAGCCGCGTCAGCCGCCCGGCGATTGCATCGGCCGAGCGGATGGGAACGATGAACCCGTCCACGCCGTCTTCGAGCAGATCCGGCGCGGCGGTGTGCGGCGTGGCGATCACCACCGTGCCCTGCGCCATGGCTTCGACAATCACCAGCCCGAAACCCTCGAAGAGCGACGGAAAGACCAGCACATCGTGCTCGCGCATCAGCTCGAGCACGCGCGCATTCGGCGCCGACTCGATCCAGCGAAACCGCTCCAGCGCCTTCTGCATCGCCGGCGGCGTGGCCACCGGCCGGCCCAGGAGCGTCAATGTCGCCGGAACCCCGAGCCTGTCCATCGCCGCCACCAGATAGCCGAGCCCCTTGCGCTGCCCAAGCTGGCCCACGAAGAGCACGCGCAGCGGATCGTCGCGGCGCGTGAGCCGCCGGGACTCGCCCAACGGCGGCGCGCCGTAGGGAATGCGGTGAATCGCCGCGGAGATCGGCCCCGGAAACGAATTCAGCGTCTGCGCCGTGAACGAGCTCGCCACCAGAATCGCATCGGCCAGCTCGATTTCGCGGTCCTTGCGCGCCAGTTTGGCCGCGCTGTCGTTCAGGCCCGCCAGCGTCGGCGCCCACCCCGGCTCGAGCTCTCGCTCCTCTTCGATCATGCGCTGCCACACGCGATAGTGGCCGATGGGCAGATCGAAGATGCGGCGCGCGCCGCGCTCTCTGGCGGCCTCGAAGACGTCCTGCGCGCAGGCATCGTACGCGAAAACGCCGGCCAGCGGCTGACCCGACCGTACCACTGCGGCAACTTCGCCCTCCAGCGCCCGCGAAACCGCATCGAACGAGAACGGGCCCTTTTCATCGCGAACCAGGCTCTTCCAGTGCCGGCGCGTCGCCGCCAGCCGCACCGCTTCGCGCCAGGGATGACTGTGGACCAGCGCCGGCGAAATTCCCGGGGAGCTGCGCCGGGCCATCTCCACGCGCAAGCCGCCTGGCAACAGGCGATCGATCGCGCTGCCCGGCCGCCACGCAATTGTGGTGTGAAAGGCGGCGAGCATCCCGGCCTGCTCCAGCGCCACTGCGGTCTGGCGAACAAAGGCGTTGACGATGGGATACGCCAGAAGAAGGCGCTTATCCGGTTTTCCGTGCATCGTCTCCCCCGGCTTGACCGCCAACCCTCGTTCCTCGCCGTCCCGAGTGTAGCAATCGCAACCTTCCCGACGATCATCCGCGTCCTGCCTGGCGGGTCTGGAAGCGACGCGCACTTCGCGCACTCGCGCTCATTTATCATTCACACTTGCACCTCCGCCCGTACTCCATGAGCCGCATCGACCGATGGAAGGCGTTTCTTGTTCCCAAGCTGCATCGCGTGGCGGAGTTGCTGGCCGCCCAGGGCATCACCATGGCGGGGAACCTGCTCTACGGCCTGCTCTGCGTGCGCTTGCTGCCCAAGCCCGAATACGCCAAGTTCGCCGTGGTCTTTTCGGCTCTGGCGACCCTGGCGCTGCTGCTCGATATCGGCATCTCCACCGGCATCATGCCCCTGGTGGGCGAAAAGACCGGCGACCTGCAACTGATCGCCGACTACATCGCCTCGTTGCGCACCCTCGCGCACCGCCTCTTTGCCGTCATGGCGCCGCTCACGCTCGTGGTTTTCCCGCTCATGGTGCACCGGCAGCACTGGAGTGCGGCGACTCTGGCCGCCATGCTGGCCGCCGTTCTTACCGGCGGCTGGTTTGCGCGCGTCAGCGGAGCCTACGGCGTGGTGCTCATCATCCGGCGCGACCGGCCGAGATGGTATCGCGCGCAAATGATCTCCAGCCTGGGCACGCTGGCGCTGCTGGGCATTTTTTGGGCCGCGCATTGGTTCAACGTCTGGTGGGCAATCGCGTTCAACGTCGCCGGAATCGTCTTTGTCGCCGAATCCTACTACTTCCGGGCGCACCGGCTGCTCGGCGTTGCGGGCCGCAGCTCGGCGCAAAAGCGCAAGGCCATCGTGCAACTGGTGCTGCCGCAGACGCCCAACGTGATCTTCTACGCCGTGCAGGGCCAGATTCCGCAGATTCTCGTCACCGTCTTCGGCTTCACCGTCGCGGTCGCCGACGTGGGAGCCCTCAGCAGGCTGGGGCAGATCTTCGTCGTCTTCGCGCAGGTGAATCCCCTGCTGCTCGAGCCCTACTTCGCCCGCCTGCCGCGGAACCGGCTGAAGGCGAATTATCTCGCCGCGGTTTCAACGATCGCCTGCGCTTGCGTGGCCGTCGTCGCGCTGGGCCGCTGGTTTCCCGGTCTCTTTCTCTGGGTGCTCGGACCCAGATACACCAGCCTGCGCTACGAGGTTCTGCTCCTCCTCATTGGCGGTTCGATTCGCTACCTGAGCGGAAGCATGTTCGTCATCCACTCGTCGCGCCGCTTCGTATACTGGTGGAACAACCTGACCGTCATCACTCTCACGCTGATCGTGCAGATACTCTATCTTTTCGCCGGCAATCTGGGAACGGTAAGACAGGCGCTGATGTTCAACATCGTCTCCGCGGCCGCTTCGTTGTTCGTCAATATCCTCTGTGCCTTTTACGGGTTCCTCCGCGGCCCGCGGCCCATCGTGGGCCTCGAGCCCGGGCTGGCCATCGATATCGAAGGAGAGTTGCATGGGTGAGCCAGGTCAGCCTTCACCCGGTCCCGGCATCGCCAACGACCAGGTCATCTGCACGCTGTATGAGGGAGACTTCTACCTCGGGGTCGGTGCGCTCATCAACTCCATCGTCCGCGGCGGTTTCAAGGGGCTTTTCTGGGTCGGCTGCCGCGGTGGATTGCCGCAATGGACCAGCCAGTTGAAGCCCCGCGACGACGGACTCTTCGAAATCGGCGACGCCAGGGTGGGCTTCGAGACGATCGGGGGAGAACGGCACTTCGGCCAATTCAAACCGGAGTTTCTGCTCCGCACCATCGAGCGCGGCATCGCCAGCCGTTCCATCTGGTACTTCGATCCCGACATCACCGTCCGCTGTTCCTGGAGCTTCTTCGAGATGTGGGTGCGCCACGGCGTCTGCCTTTGCCAGGACATCACCATGAGCACCATGCCGTCGCGCCATCCTTTCCGCTGCGAGTGGATGCGCATGGCCGGCGAGGACGGCTGGGGCGAGCCGCGACGCGCCCAGGAACGCTACTACAACAGCGGCTTTGTGGGTCTCGACATCGCCCATCGCGCCTTTCTCGACCAATGGATCGCGGCCATCCGCGTGGCCAACCGCAACGGCGTCACGCCCGGCCAGTTCCAGAAAGGCAACCGGTCGCAGGTCTTTTACACCGTCGATCAGGACACCATGAACATCGCCACCATGTACGCGGATGTTCCGTTCTCCACGATTGGACCGGAAGGCATGGGATTCACCGGCAGCGGCTTTACCATGTTTCATTCCGTGGCTGTGCCCAAGCCATGGCGGAAAAAGTTCCTCCGCTCGCTCTTTCGAGGTTCTCCGCCATCCGGCAGCGACAAGCACTTTCTGTGGTGCTCCGATGGGCCGCTCAGGATTTACTCCCGCCGCGAGCTCAGGAGCAAGCGGTTGCGTTGCGGCCTGGCTGCGCTGCTCGGCCGCTTCTATCGCAAGTCGTGACGTGCGCGTACATCGATCATTTGACCGGGTGAATTCGTTCATCCCGCCCTTGCGGCAAAAACAAAGGCTCTACAAGGACGGAGCGCCCGCCCGACACAAGGACAAACGGTCGATCCGGCCGGCGGTACCCCGATGAGATTTGCCTTCCTGCATCACGGAATCCTCGAAACCGAGGCGTTGTGGTCCGGAATTCCGCTGAATATCCTGCGCACCCTGCGCGGCCTCGGCCACGAAGTCGTGGTCATCGACCGGTTGCAGCCTCACGTACCCCTGCAGGCGAGAATCAAGGGATGGTTCTACCACTTCGCGCGAAAGCGGCGGTATCTGGTCAATCGCGATCCGGGCGTAATTCGCGCCAGGTCCGCCGATGGCAACCGCAGACTCGCCGCCCTGGGCAATCTGGACGCGGTGCTGGTCGCCTATCCGCCCGATGCGGCGTTCGTCGTGTCCTCCAGTCCCGTCATCGTAATTCACGATGCGACCTGGCTTCTCCTGCTCGACTACTATCCCGGTCACGAGAGATCTCTTCTCGCCGGGGAAACGATCCGCGGCGGAATGGAACTCGACCGGGTCGCGCTGGCCCATTGCGCGCATATCCTCTACTGCTCGCACTGGGCCGCCGACAGCGCCGTGAAGGACTTCGGCGTGCCGCCGGAGAAGATCGCCATTGCGCCCCTCGGCGCCAGCATTCCCGATGCGCCCGGCCGTGAGGACGTGGCCGCCTGTCTTCGCCGCCGCGGCAAGGCCCCGATGAAGCTCCTCTTCCTTGGCGTGCAGTGGCTGAGAAAAGGCGGAGACGTCGCTGTCGCCGTCGCCGCCGAAATCGGGCGGCGCGGCATTGCCGTGGAGTTGCACGTCGCGGGCTGCGATCCGACGGGCAGCGTTCCCGACTTTGTGCATCGCCATGGATTGCTGCGCAAGGACGTGGCCGGCGAGGCGCGCGAATTGCGCGAGCTGCAGGAGTCCTGCGACTTTCTGCTGGTTCCCACTCGCGCCGAAGCTTTCGGCATCGTCTTCGCCGAGGCGGCGGCCTTCGGCATGCCCGTGATGGCCGCCGATACCGGCGGGACTCGCGACGCGATCCAGGGCGGCTGGGGCATTGCGCCGCCGCTCGATGCCCCGGCGAGCGTATACGCGGACTGGGCCGTCGATCTCTATCGCGACCGCGCGCGATACGAGCGACTCGCGTGGATGGCGCGCGAAGCCTACGAGAAAGAACTGAATTGGGTCTCGTTTTGCCGGCGCATCGTGCAGGCCGTCGCCCAATTGAAGGATGCGTCCGCCGCCGGATGATCCGGTGGTGGCTCAGCGTGAAGGGTACGGGCTTCGGCTTGTGCATCCTCTGCTTCTAAAAAGAGAATCGCGGACCATACGCAGTGTCCGAAGTATCTGCAGTGGGATGCTCTGCCCGCAGTGGGATGTTTTGTAACAGGGCACGACTTCAGTCGTGCTGGGAAGCGTGCGTAGAGAAGCGTCGTGTTAGCCCCTGAGGTCGGCTTTTCGGATCTGATCCGAAGCGCTTTCGCTTCTTCGGACACTGCCTGGGCCCCGAGGGAAACTCATCTGCTGGGGACGACCCGCCGCTCAAGCCCGATCTGCGACAATCTTTCTTTCACCCCGGAGGGCACGCGAGCAAACCCATGCGCATCAGGGAACTGGACGGGTTGCGCGGCATCGCCGTGCTCGCTGTGCTCAGCGAACATTACATGGCATGGCTGCCGGAGGTCGGCTCCCACTACGGCTGGCTGGGTGTCGATCTCTTCTTCGTGCTCTCCGGATTCCTGATCACCGGCATCCTGCTCGAGTTGCGCGGGAGGGAGCATTACTTCAGGGTCTTTTATGCGCGCCGGGCGCTGCGCATCTTTCCGCCCTATTTCCTGGGACTGGCCGTCTATCTCGCCGTTTCCATGGCCATGGACAAGCCGGGAACGCCGGGGCTCTGGCTGCGCTTCGTCTTCTACTACAGCAGCCTCTTCGTCGGCCAGCCGCCGCAGCTCTCCGCATACGTGCTGCCGGTGCCCATCGGCGTGGTGCTGGGCCTGGCGGTGCTGTGGTCGCTTTCGGTCGAGGAGATTTACTACACCATCTGGGCGCCGGTGGTCCGTTATACGTCGCAAGAAAGCTTTGCCCTGATTCTGCTGGGCATGATCGTCGCCGCGCCGCTGCTGCGCTGGCGCTTCCACACGCCCCAGTTTCCCGAGCTCTACACGTTCTATTGCCGCATGGATGGTCTGGCTTACGGTTCGGCGGTCGCCCTGCTCATTTACGAGCGGCGCCGCGCGCCGGAGAAATGGCTCCGCGCCGACCGGCTCTTCGACCGGCTCGGCTTCGTGGTTCTTCCCGTCACCGCCATCTTCTGGCTTGTTACCCGCGGCGACCGGTCCAACGTGCTGGTGACCAGCCTGGGCCTTGTGCTGGCCGACCTCAGCTTCGCCATCGTGGTTCATGCGCTGGTGCGCCGCTCCGGCGGCAATCAGCTCTGGGTGCGGGCCTTCCGCGCGCGCTGGCTGCGATCGGTCGGCATGGTCAGCTACAGCCTCTACCTGTTTCACTACCCGCTGCGCTTCGTCGGCCAGGAATGGGCCAATCGGCTTGGGTTGCCGGAGCGTGCGGGCGCCATCGTCGCCGTGCTGTTGGGGCTGGCGCTCAGCTTCGGCGTCGCCTACGGGTTGTGGTACGGCATGGAATCGCGCATCCTGCGCTGGAAAGACCGCCGCGTGCCCAGCCCCGCGCATCCTGTGACGTGAAAGACGCGCCGGAGGCGCAGCGGTTGTCAGCCCCGCGCTTCAGCGTGGGGGCCCGGGAATTCGCGAACGAGCACGGAGTCCCGTAGGCACGGCGCAAGGGCGTACTTCTCGCGGGTATCGATAGCCCCTGCGGAACCGATCCGCCTCGAATGTCCCCTCGAACTTCGCCCTCGTATAATCGACCCCATGAGCGCGCAGCCCGTGGTCGGCGTGGTGATGGGCAGCAAGAGCGACTACGAAGTGCTCGCCGCGGCCGTCGAGATTCTGCGTGCGCTCGAGATTCCCCATGAAGCGCGCGTGGTCAGCGCGCATCGCACTCCGGACTGGCTCTTCCAGTACGCCGAAACGGCGCACTCGCGCGGGCTGCGCGTCATCATCGCCGGAGCCGGAGGCGCGGCGCATCTGCCCGGCATGCTGGCGTCAAAAACGCTCGTTCCCGTGCTCGGAGTGCCGGTGCCCACCACGTCGCTCAACGGCATGGACTCGTTGCTCTCGATCGTGCAAATGCCGAAGGGAGTTCCCGTCGGCACGCTGGCCATCGGCAAGCCCGGCGCGGCCAATGCCGCGCTGCTGGCCGCGGAGATTCTCGCCACAACCGATCCGGCATTGCGCGAACGTCTGGCCGCGTGGCGCGCGGCGCGCACCCAGGAAGTGATGGAGCAGGAGCTGCCCGGTTGAGCGAGCGTCCCGAATCGTCGCGCATCGACAAGACAACAATCGTCCGGCCCGGCAGCCTCATCGCCATTCTCGGCGGCGGCCAGCTCGGGCGCATGATGGCGATGGCCGCGCGCACCATGGGCTATCGCGTCCGCGTGATGGACCCCGAACCCGCCTGCCCGGCCAGCTTTGTCGTGGATGAAACCATCGTGGGCCGCTGGGACGATATCGCCGCTGCGCAACGGCTGGCCGAAGGCGCCGACGTCGTCACGCTCGAAATCGAGCAGATCGGGGTCGATGCGCTGTCCGGCGTTGCGCGGATCGCGCCCTTGCGGCCCGGCGTCGAGCCCATTCGCATCATCCAGGACAAGACGCTGCAAAAGACGTGGCTGGCCGGGAACGGCTTCCCTGTTGGCCCTTTTCGCGTGGTGCGCGGCGAAGCCGAGCTGCACGATGCCGTGCGCGCGCTCGGCGGCCGCGTTTTTCTCAAGATCGGCCGCGGCGGCTACGACGGCCGCGGCCAGGCGCGTATCGGCTTCGATGCTCCTGCCACCGACGAAGCACTCGTTGAAGCGTGGCGCTCGCTCGGCTCGCGTCCCGCCGTCGCCGAGCAGGCGCTCGAGCTCGAATGCGAGATCAGCGTGATGGCCGCGCGCAGCCCCGGCGGCGAAGTGCGCAGCTTTCCCGCGGCGCGCAACCACCACGAGAAGCAGATCCTCGCCTGGAGCGTGCTGCCGGCCGGCATTCCTCCGCAACTCGAAACGCGCGCCGAATCGCTGGCGCGGGCGATCGTCGCGCGGCTCGGCCTCGAAGGTGCGCTCTGCGTGGAGATGTTCTTGACTCGGCAGGGCGATCTGTTCGTCAACGAGCTGGCGCCGCGCGTCCACAACAGCTATCACCAGAGCGAGCGCGGCTGCGTGACCAGCCAGTTCGAGCAGGCGATGCGCGCCGTTTGCAATCTGCCGCTTGGTGACACGTCGCTCATCTCGCCCGCAGCCATCGTCAATCTGCTCGGCGAGCTATGGCTCGGCGGCGATCCGGATTTCGCCTCCGCGCTTGCCGTTCCCGGAGTGAAGCTTCATCTCTACGAGAAGCACACGGCGCGGATGGGGCGGAAGATGGGTCATTTGTCGGCAATTGGAGCGAGCGCCGACGAAGCCCTTGAGCGAGCGCAGTCTGCGTTCGCTCGCCTGAAAAGGTAAGACGGTTCCGAAAGGCGCGGCCGCGGATTCCTGTCCCAACTTGAGTGTCAACCGACGCAAGCGCTCAAGGAAAGATGCGGGAGTCCACGGAAAGATATAGGAATGGCCGAAACGCAGACAGGCTCGCGGA
>JASHQQ010000149.1 GCA_030039035.1 Acidobacteriaceae bacterium
GCAGCGCCAGCGGCATCTCGCCGATCTCATCCAGAAACAGCGTGCCGCCGTCGGCCGACTCGATGCGCCCGGTGCGCCCCTGCACGGCTCCGGTAAATGCGCCCCGCGTGTGGCCGAAGAGCTCTGCTTCAAGTAATGGTTCAGGGATTGCAGCGCAATTGATGGCCACAAAAGGCTTTCTAGATCTTGAAGACAGCCGGTGCAACGCCTCGGCGACGATCTCCTTGCCCGAGCCGGTCGGGCCCTCGATCAGCACCGGGGTCGAACGCGGCGCCACCAGGCGGATGCGCCGGCTCACCTCGATCATGCAGGGCGCGTCTCCGACCAGTTCCGGCAGCCTCCCGGAGGAGTTTCGCTCGCGCCTGGGGTCGACCGGGTCTTCCCCCAGGCGCGCGGGAGGATGCGTTTCCCCTTGAGCGTGCGGCCACAACGGGCTTCCCGGGCCCGGCGCAGGGCCAGCATGAGGGTATGCGGGAACCGGCATCGGCAGGGACGAAGACGCGGGGACCGCCCGAAGCGGAGATCTTTCCCGCGAAAAAACCGCCGGCGCCGTCTTCCACGCCGCGGTGTCGGCGTCCTGCGACCGGCGCAGGGCATAGAGCAGCTCCTGGCGGTAGGGGCCGCGCGGGCTCTCCGCGGCGGTGGATCCGCTGGCCGTCACCAGGTCGACCTCGGGAAACCGTTTGCGAAAGTCGGCCAGGAACTCCGGGAGGTCGAGATCGGGGAGCCATGAGTCGACGATGACCGCCTCGGGGGTCGCCGACTCGGCCTCGCTCCACGCCTGGGCGCCGCCCTCGCTCTCGCGCACCTGCCAGCGCAGGCCGGTGAGGATCTCGGCGAGACGCTGGCGGAAGCTACGGTCGGCGCTGGCCACCAGGGCCGTGCGCGGCCTGCCGCGAACGGCAGCGGGAAGGGCGGGAACCGGATAGGGTTGCATGAGGATTCTCCTGGCTTTCAGGGCACTGCGGATGGGTTTATTGCACATCGGCGACCGCGCCGGCACCGGGCCTGGCGGGAAGGACCGCCAGGACGGGCACGGCGGGCGGGGCGAGTTCGGCGTCCGAGGGGACGACGTAGCCCTGCCCGCGCACCGTGCGGATCAGAACGCCCGGGGGAGGGTCGTTGAGCTTGCGGCGTAAGTAGTTGACATACACGTCGACGATATTGGTGGTCTGCGCCGGCTCGAGGTTCCACACCGCGTCCAGCAGATCCACGCGCGAGATGCATTGGCCGCGGTTCAGCATCAGGTGCTCGAGCAGGGCAAACTCCTTGTTGGTGAGCACGACGGGCTGACCGCCGCGGCGCGCGGTGTGGTTCAGCCGGTCGACCTCGAGGTCGCCGGCGCGGAGCTGCAGCCGGGCCTCGCGCTTGCGCCTCAGCAGCGCCCGGCAGCGCGCCCGCATCTCGTGCAGGCTGAATGGCTTCACCATCAGGTCGTCGGCGCCCAGATCGAGACAGCGGACGCGCGTCTCCACCTCCTGCCGGCCGGTGAGCACCAGCACTGGCAGATCGGCGTCGATCGAGCGCAACTCGGAGAGAACCTGCTCGCCGTCCTTGACCGGCAGGTTCAACTCGAGAACGGTGAGATCGGGAAGCTCCAGGCGGAATGCCTCGACCGCCGCAGCCCCGTCGCCCACCACGCGCACGCGATGCCCGTCGGCCTCCAGACCGCGGGTGAGAAACATCCCCAGCGCCTTGTCATCCTCGGCAACCAATAACCGCATCGGGCCCTCTTTCGCCGGCCGCGCCTCTGGGTGGGAGCTGGCCATGCTGGTGAGATCTGCCGGCTTAGGAGTTGCTAACCGCCGGCATGCTCCTACCTTCCCCGGTTGTCTGTGAGAACTCAAGGATTGGAAACCGGAAAGAATGGTCTTCGTTCCGGAAATGGGCATTGCGGGCAGCCTTTCCTGAAATGGGTCAGAGAGGGATCGGGTGGCGACCTCCGTGTTGATCCCAAAACTGAAGATCGCCGGCATTCCGCCGATGATCTTTCCCCGCCGCAAAGGCGCCAGTCCATGCGTCTTCGCCGGGAGGCGTTGACCGAATCGGCACCGGAGCGAAAAAGTTTCTTGCTCCGGTTCGCTTTTTGTTCGCTATAATGCGCTCATGGCCGTCACACGCAGGCAAAAGGAAGTAATCGATTTTCTGGAGTCGTTTGTGACCCGCAACGGCTACTCCCCCTCGTTCGAAGAGATCGCGCGGGGCATGGGTCTGAAAAGCCTGGCTACGGTGCACAAGCACATCACCAACCTTGAAAAAAAGGGCATGCTGGACCGGGTGCACAACCGCAGCCGTTCCATCGACGTGCTGCCGCCGGGCGCGCGCTCGCGCTCGAGCGACCGGTTGCCGCTGGCCGGGCGCATCGCCGCGGGCATGCCCGTGGAGACCGCGGAGACCCCGGAGACGATCTCGCTGCACGACGTGGTGGGCAATCGCGACGTCTTCGCCCTGGAGGTGCGCGGCGATTCGATGCGCGACGAGCACATCATCAACGGCGATTACGTGCTGGTGGAGCGCACCAAGACCGCCCGCCAGGGCGAGATCGTGGTGGCGCTGGTGCGCGGCGCCGAGACTACGCTGAAGCGCTTCTACTCCGAGGGCAGCGTGGTGCGCCTGCAGCCGGCCAACCTGGAGATGGAGCCGATCTACGTCCCCGCCGGACAGGTAGCCATCCAGGGCCGCGTGCTGGGAGTGCTGCGCAAGTACCGTTGAGATGACGGTTGTACGCGCTTCGGCTTCGCCGAGGAGCCCGTCCGATTTCATTTTCCGGCCCCTGCGATCTGTCTCGCGCGACTCGCTTCGCTCACGACTGAAGTCATGCCCTGTTACAAAGCCC
>JASHQQ010000150.1 GCA_030039035.1 Acidobacteriaceae bacterium
GAACCTGGCCCGGAACATGGCATGGACCGCTGGGATCACCCGGCGACGATCCTCGTCGCCACCAATCTGAGCGACCTGGACCGGCTCATGCCTTTTGCCATCGATATGGCCGGCGAAACCGGTGCGCGGCTTTTGTTGCTGCACGTGCTTCCGGCCAGTGCGTCGCTCACCGTCGATGCCGCCGGAATGCCGTACTACGATCCGGCCGGCGCAATCGAATATGCCGGGAAGGATCTCGATCCCTGGTGCGAACAGGCGCGCAACCGGGGTCTGCATTGCGACGCAGTGGTCCGCGAAGGGCATGCGGCGCAGGAGATCCCCGCCGCGGCGCGGCAGTTTCATGCCGATTGGCTTCTTCTCGGGACGCGGAGCCGGGGCAAGCTGGGTAAGTTGCTTCTGGGCTCCGTTGCAGAGCAGGTGCTGCGTTCGGTCAGACTCCCGGTCATCACCGTGGGACCCGAGGCTCATCTCCCCGTGAACGACAGCAACCAGCCAAAAACGGTGCTGCACGCCACCACACTGGGAGAGACCTCTCGCCCGAACGCAGCGCTTGCCTGCCAGATTGCGGCCGGCCAGAAGGCCAGGCTGGTCCTGCTGCATGTGCTGCCGCACATCGACGAGATGCAGCGCAGGCATCTTCCCGCCGACTTCGATTCGGCCGTACAGCACGAGCTTGGCGCGCTGGCCGCCGAAACCGGAGGCAGCGTCTGCAAGGTCGTCGAAGCCAGGGTGCTGCACGGCAATCCGGCCATCGAGATTCTGGCCGAAGCCGCGGCTTGCCATGCGCGGCTGATCGTTCTTGGCGCGGTGCGTCACACCGCCTTTGAGAACCTGATGCGCGACCGCACCGTGCATCGCGTGCTCGCCCACGCGCACTGCCCGGTGCTCACCCTGCGCGAGCCGGCGAGGAAATCGGAGCACGCAGAGGCCGAGGCCCTTGCGACGCACGCCTGAGGCAGCGGATTTGCGATCGGGGAGAATGCGGCAGGGAAGCGGCTTTCGCGAACGATGATCGCTCCCTGATCCACGCCGGCGCCATGGTCGCAGCCCGACTGCCTTCCGTTTCCTTGTCCCCGATCATTCGATCCTGAGCGCCGTCATCGGATCGACCCGCGTCGCCCGGATTGCCGGCGCCCAAATGGAGAAGAAGGCGACCACGCTCAGCACCACCGGTGTGGCGATGAACGAGATCGCGTCGAGAGGCCTGACTCCAAACAGGAAACTGGCAAGAAAACGCGTGAGCCAGAGGGCGCCGCCGCCACCGATGAGAACGCCGATGAGTGTGAGCATCATTCCCTGACGGATCACCATGTTGCGAAGATTCGAAGCCTGCGCGCCGAGCGCCATGCGGACGCCCAGCTCCTGGGTACGCTGCTGAACGGAGTAGGACATCACTCCATAGACGCCGATCGCCGCCATGAGCAGCCCGGCGAACCCAAAGACGGACAGCAGCAGCATGTTCAGGCGCTGACGCGCAATATTTGCCGATTCGAGTTCCTCCATGGTGCGGACATGCGCAACCGGCAGGCCTCCGCTGCCTTCGCGCAGAGCAGCGGAAATCGGGGCGATCAGCGTGTGGGGGTCGACCTGGCTGTGCACGAACCACCAGAGCGGAGCCACTTTCGAATTGAGCGCCGTCTCCGGGTCCGGCATCTGGGCCAGCGGAATATACATCATCGGAGGAGGATCGGTATCCGGGCCATTGTCGTGGGTGTTGCCTACGATCCCGACAACCTGGCGAGGGCCTTCGGCAAAGGCAGGTCCGGCGCCGGCGCCAATCAGAATCTGTTCCTTGAGCGGATCGCCGTCGGGCCAGTAGTGATGTGCCAGGGCGCTGTTGATGATGGCGACGTGGACCGCGGCTGCGTCGTCCTGCCGGGTGAAGTTCCGGCCGCGCAGGAGCGGGATCTTGAGTGTGGTGAAATAGCCCGATGAAATCGAGCAAAAGCCGGCACCGCCCTGCGAGTCCGGACTCCCTTTGGGGCGGCCGACGACATCGAAACTCATCCCGAAGCCGCCGGCCATAGGCAGACAGTTGCTCACACCCGTGCCGATGACTCCTGGAACCGCGAGCAGGCGATCGGTTCCTTCCTGAATAACCTGCGCAACGGGTGCTGTCGTCTGAAAGCGATCGCCGCTCACTGAAATCGACATGCTGATCACGTTGTGCATCGAGAATCCGGGATCGACAGCTTCGAGATTCATGAAGGTGCGAACCAGCAATGCCGCGCCAATGACGAGCACCACTGTTAGCGCCATCTCGGCGACTACAAGGCAGGAACGCAGCTTGCCGCTGCGAATGCCCATACTGGCGTGGCTTCCGTTTTCATTCAGGGCGGCGGTGAGATTCGCCCGCGATGCGCTGATCGCGGGAACAAGGCCGAACACGATTCCGGTGAGAAGAGATACTCCGAGCGTAAACAGCAGGATGCGATGGTCGAGCGTGATCCCTGCGCCATCTTCGCCGATGCGGGGGATGTCTCCGGGATTGATTCCGAGCAATAAACGGACGCCCGCAAATCCCAGTGCAAGCCCGACCAACCCCCCGGCGACCGAAAGCGCCAGGCTTTCGACAAGAAGTTGGCGGATGATCTGCACGCGGCCTGCTCCCAGAGCGGCGCGCGTCGCGAACTCCCGTTTTCGCGCCGCGGCCCTCGCCAGCAGCAGATTCGCCACGTTGGCGCAGGCGATCAGGAGCACAAAGCCGACTGCGCCCAAAAGAACAAGAAGCCGGGAGCCGGTGTCACCGATCATCGATTCCTGCAGGGAGACCACCCCGAACGATCCGTCGGGTGGCAGCGAGTTCTGGCCATACATCCTGCGAAACTGGTCGGCGACCAGGCGCAGTTGCGCATTGGCCTGGGGGATGGTCACTCCCGGTTTCAGGCGTGCCGCCGCCGTAAAGAAAAACACCATGTCTTTCGAGTTCAGATCGAACTGGAAAGGCACCCAAAGATCCGCGGGCGCTTCAGTTACAAATCCGGATCCGATGACGCCGACGACGAGATACGGCTGGCCATCGATCTGGATCGTCGATCCGACAATCTTCGGATCGCCGCCGTAACGGCTCTTCCAAAGGCCATAGCTCAATACGGTCACGTGACCGCCATTGGGGCTGTCTTCCGCCGCAGTGAAGGTGCGTCCGGCAATAACCGGCGCGCCGAGCATGGAAAAGTAGTCCGCCGAGACGTGAACACCCTGCACCTGCTGGGGATGGTCGCTCCCGGTGATGTTGAGTCCGGCGCCGCCAAAATCATAGGCGGCCACCTTCTGGAAGATGCTGGTTTGCTGGCGCCACAGGCTGAACCTGGGGATGCTGGCTCCCGGAAAATTGCCCCGTGGACCCGTATTGACCAGTGCGACCAGTTCCCGCGGGTCGGGATACGCAAGCGGCTTGAGAAGCACGGCGTCGATGACCGAAAACACGGCGGTGTTTACGCCGATTCCGACCGCGATCACCACAACGGCAATGATGGCTATTCCGGGAGTCTTTGCCAGCGAGCGCAGCGCGAAGCGAAAGTCCCGCCACAGGTCTTCGATCCAGGGAAAGGAACGATAGCGCCACACCTGCTCGCGCACGGTTCGCGGATTGCCGAAACGCACGCGTGCTTGCCTGCGCGCGTCGTTCCCGGCGATCCCGCGCGCCAGATTGGCGTCCTCCTCATGGGCGAGATGGGATTCGATCTCCTCGGCAAAGTCCCGATCCTTCCGATCGCGATGAGTAAAGCGCCGCATATTCATCTCCGATCGCCTCCTGCCTGTTCGAACGATTCACCGAGAACGAGGCCGATGGCGCGGGTCATTCTTCGCCAACGTCCCGCTGCCGCATTCAGTTCCTTTCGCCCCTTGCCGGTAAGCCGGTAGAACTTTGCCCTGCGGTTGTTGTCGCTTGTGCCCCATCCGGAGGAGACCCAGCCGCGATCCTCGAGCCGATGGAGCGCCGGATAGAGCGACCCCTGCTCGACTTCGAGCGCATTCTCCGAGGTCCGTTCAATCGCTTGCGCGATCGTATGTCCGTGGGCCGGCCCCAGAACCAGCGTGCGCAGGATCAGCATGTCCAGCGTGCCCTGAAGGATCTCTCCCGCTTCGGGCGGCCTTTTCATCACCATGAGCGATCTCTCCACTCGAATGCCTATGCAAGAGCATCGTACTCCACTCGAATGGCTATGGGAAGGGGCGGCCCGTCTTTTTCCGGAAATGGCCGGGCAGATCACCCGATGCGATTCTGCCGTCGATGGGAAGCCGCGCGGGAAACGAACATGGGCGCTCAGGCCGTCAGGCGCTCGAGCTGCTCGGGCTTGACGATGGTCATGCTCGAGCCCCTGATGGCGATCCACTGGTCGCGGCGGAACTGGTTGAGCAGGCGGGTGACGGTTTCGCGCGAGGTGCCGGCCATGTTGGCGATCTCTTCGTGCGTCAGCGCCATGGTGAACTTGATCTCGGCCTTGCCATTGGCCGCGGCGCGCCCCCAGTCCAGCAGCAGGCGAGCCAGCCGCCCGGCCGCCGAGCCGGAAAGCGCCAGCCGCTTGGCGTCGTGAAAGACGGTCATGTATTCGCTGGAGAGCGATTGCGCGGCATGCATGCTGGCGATGCCGTGGTGGTCCAGAAAGTCGATGAAATCCTGCTTGCGGATGGTTTTCACCTGGCAGGGTTCGATGGCCTCGGCCGTAACCTCATGGGCGACATTGGCCAGCACGGCGCTGAGGCCCATCACATCGCCCGGCCCGGCGATCTTCAGGATCATGGTCTTGCCGTCGCGCGAAGTGGACGAGATCTTGACCTGTCCAAAACAGATGACGAAGACGTTTCGCGCCGGATCGCCCTCGGCAAACAGCTTGGCTCCCCGCGCGTGGCTCATCATGATCCCGATGCGGTCGTAGTCCTTGAGAGCCTCGTCGGTGAGATTGCAGAACATGCGCAGATGGCGATGTTCGCAAGTGAGGCAATCTTCCGGCGGGTGGTGCGAATGATAAGACGCCATACTGGTGCTGTTTGTCACAATGCAGTATAGCGCATGTTGAATCCGGGCAGAAATGGCTTTCTCCGCCGTCTCGTCTTCATCCCCCGCGCCGGCGCGATGGGCCTGAGCCGGCATCTCGCGCCTCCGGATCAATCGGCAACTGCCGCGCCTCCGCTTCGCCGGGGCTTGAAGACACGCAGATGCCAGCACGCGGCGTAGCCGCGCGAAACTTCTCTGGCCAGTTCTTCGAGCAACTGCCGGCGCAGCGGGGGGTAGGCGTCAAAGGCCCGATGCAAAGCGTCGATGGGAAGCATCAGCACCGAACCGGCCGACAGTGCGCCCAGGGTATAGGTATGCCGGCCGTCGCCCAAAGTGGCCGCGAGTTCCACCAGATCGCCGGGGCGCGCCTGCCCCAGCACCAGGCGTGCGCTCATCCGGTCCGCGCGGCGCTGAAATTGCCCCGAAACGATGAGGTAGAGTCCCTGGCACCTGCCGGACTGATGAAAGACGATCTCCCCCGCTTCGTAGCTGAAGCACTGGGCGGAACGGTTCAGCAGGTTGCCGATCGGCGGCGGGCACTGCAGCAGTTCAACCAGCGGACGCGGAGCGGCCGGCTCCGATCGATCCGATCTTGCCTCCGTTTGCATGTGCTTCTCCCCGCGATCCTCTCTGGTCGGGAGCCCGCTGCGTCGCCGCCGACTGCCTGTTTCCTGCCCGCCGATTACACCGCGACAGTGGTCGGGGCCTCGACCGGCGACTCGCCTGCCTGTTTCGCCTCCGGCGGGACGCACAGAACCGGCACCCGCGAGCGCGCGAGCAGCGCAAACGCCGTTCCATGCGGGCCCGGCGTTTGGCTGCTGCGCTTGACGCCGGTCACCAGAAGGCCCGGATGATGCTGTTCGATGGCCTCCTCGACCACATCCGTGGGATTGCCATCCTTCACAATGCAGCGCACCGGGAAACGTCCGCGTGCGTCGACTCCAAACTGCTCCAGCGTGGTGGCGCCGGGGTTCGGAAAAGCGGCGGCCTCGGCCGCTCTTCGGGCATGAAGCACCAGCAGCGGACGGTGGAACACGGCAGCCAACGAACAGGCCGCGTCCACGGCCGCCGGCGCCGCCTCATTGGCTTCCACGGCCAGCAGGATGGGTCCGCCGGGCAGCGGGCGAAACTCTCCGGCGTTCCAGTCCTCGGCCACCGCCAGCACCGCGCAAGGCGCGTCGCGGACAACCTGTTCGGCGATGGCGCCCACGGCTACCGGCCCTGCGCCCCCGCGGCCTTTGGTGCCGATAGCAATCAGCCCGGCCTCGTATTGCCTGGCGACGTCGACCAGCATATGGGCCACGACTCCCTGTCGAATCTCGGAGTGGGTGTGAAAGCCGTCTTCGAACAGGGCCGCAGCCATCTCATCCAGCGCCGCTCGCGCCTCTTGGGCAAGTTCTTTCCGCACGCGTCCGGGAAGGTCGCCGACAGCGGCATAGTCCACCGGGTCGAGCCCGTGCGCGAGTACGATGCGCGATCCATACGCGCCGGCCAGTTTGCGCGCATACTCCAAGGCCGCCTCGGCTCGCCCCTCCAGGTCGGTCGCTACGACGATGGTCTTCAATTTCTCCGCAAAGCTCATTCCCGACCTCCGGCGCCTCACAAGCTGCTTTCGAGCGGCGCCTCCCGATCCTTGCTCATTGAGTTCTGAGTCTGCGCCGCTGCCGTGCGCGCGGCAGTGACCCCCTGCACTCTGCGACGTGATTCGGGTCACAAGGGACGATGCGCGCGAACGCCGGGATCGATGCACAGCCTTGTCCCAAATCGAAATGGAGAGCGGCACCGGTGCGCGCAAGGGTGTACACCGGCAGGTTCGATGCGTTAGCCTTTCCGGTCATGAAAAACCCAAGCAAAGCAGTGACTGAACCGTTCTTGCGTCCCGGTGCTGTTTGCCTGATTGCCATCGTGCTGGGCGGTGCGCTGCGCATTTCTGCCCAGGCGCCGGTGCCCGATTCGCCGGCCATTGAAACCAGAGCTCACGAGATGCTGGCGAAGCTGACGCTCGAGCAGAAGATCGAGCTGATCGGCGGACACGACGACATGTTCACGCATCCCGAGCCGTCGATCGGCCTGCCGCAATTGAAGATGTCCGATGCGTCGGTAGGAGTGCGCACCTGGGGTCCGACCACCGCCTACGCCGGGGGCGCCGCGCTGGCCGCCACGTGGGATCCGGAGTTTGCGCGCCGCCTTGGCGAGAGCCTGGGCAAGGACGCCCGTTCGCGCGGCGTGAATTTCCTGCTGGGGCCGGGCGTCAACATTGCGCGTTCGCCGGTCGCCGGACGTAACTTCGAGTACCTTTCCGAAGACCCGTTCCTGAACAGCGCCATGGTGGTGCCCTACATTGAGGGCCTGCAGTCGCAGGGCGTTTCCGCCACGGTGAAGCACTACGCGCTCAACAACGAGGAATACAACCGGCACAACGTGAGCGCCGACTGCGACGAGCGCACCATGCGCGAGATTTACTTTCCGGCATTCGAGGCCGCTGTCACCAAAGGCCACGCCGACGCGGTGATGAACTCCTACAACCTGGTGAATGGAGTGCACGCCACGCAAAACCAGTTCCTCAACCTGACGGTGCTCAAGGGCGACTGGAAGTTTCAGGGCATTCTGATGTCGGACTGGGACTCGACCTACGACGCCGCGGGCGCAGCCAACAACGGGCTCGATCTGGAGATGCCCGGTCCGCGCTTCATGAATGCGAAAAACCTGCTTCCCGCCGTGCAAAGCGGCCAGGTGAAGGAAGCGACGATCGACGACAAGGTGCTGCGCATCCTGCGCGTGGCGCTGCGCTACCACTGGCTCGACCGGCCGCAGTTCGACTCCGCGGATTCGACCTACTCGATCGCCGATCGCTCCGTGGCTCTGGACGGAGCGCTCGAAAGCATCACGCTCCTGAAGAACAAAGGCCATCTGCTGCCGCTCGATCCGGCGAAGATCAAGACCATCGCCATCGCCGGGCCGAATGCCTGGCCGGCGGTGACGGGAGGCGGTGGGTCGTCGGAAGCGACGGCGTTCGAGCCCGTCAGCACGGTCACCGGCATTGCCAGCCTTCTCGGCCCCAATGTGCA
>JASHQQ010000151.1 GCA_030039035.1 Acidobacteriaceae bacterium
ACTTCATGGCCCAGCCCGGCCAGCTCGATGCCCAACTCCGTAGCCACCACGCCCGAGCCGCCATAGGTGGGATAACAGGTGATGCCGATGCGCATGGGGCCTTTCCGGGGGACTTGAGCCGGGCTGTCTTTCCGTTGGACGCTTGAGACGCGCGGGAAGATTCTTCCGGACGCGGCTCGATGGGATGAACGGCGCGACTGCGGTGATTTACGATGCGCCGGGCTTCAGATCGGCGAAGGAAATTCGTTCGATGCCGGGAAAGTCGTTGAGCCGGTGCAGAGCCTGGAGCTCGACCTCGCGCGAGGCACGCAGGCGAGTGCGAACCTGCTGTAATACCGCATCGTTGTAGCCGGGATGCGTAACCAGCTCCCACGCGCCTTCAGGCATATTGCGCACCAGGGAATCGACCGTTGCGGAACCGAGCGATCCGGTGGCCAGCACACCGATGGCGCCGCGGGTCGTCACGAATCCTTCTTCCGCGACGATGCGGCGAAACTTGTGCTCGAGGCGGCGCGGCAGCCGCACCTGGGCGCGCCGCAGCAGCGAAGCGCCAGGCGTGGCGCGGATGCTCCACGCCGCCTCAAACGGATTGCGCACGGCGCGAATGCCGGCGGCGCGTGCAGCGCGCAACACCGGCCGCAGCACCGCAGGAAACATGTGTGCGTGCTTGTGGGTGTCAATGTGCGTCAGCCGCAGGCCGCGCTTTTGCAGCCGTGCGATTTGCGCGGCGGCTTCGGCTTCGATCTCGCTGCTTTCGATGCGGCCGACGACCAGCCAGCCAACAAAAGACCCAAGCGTGGGATGGAAGCGATCGCTTCGCCGAGCTGTGAGCGTCGGGACCTGCGCAACCGGCAAAACCGGTTGGCCATCGACCAGCACGACATGGCAGCCGACCGCCAGCGACGGATTGGCGTGAGCCATCTCAATGGCCTCTTCCGTCGCCCATGCGCGTGCCATCAGCGTTGCGCTGGTGAGCACGCCGGCACGATGCAACTCCGCGACGGCGCGATTCACGCCGGAAGTCAGGCCGAAATCGTCGGCGTTGACAATGAGCCGCCTCACCGGCTGAGTCTATCAATCGACGCTCCAGGCATCGTCAGCGGGTCGGTCGGGAATCGCCGGCTCCTTCGCAACGGCAGCCGCTGCTATCATGGCATCAGGCCGCAACGGCCATGTCCAGGATCGTTGTCAGGATCGGGCGGTTAGCTCAGTTGGTCAGAGCGCCTGCCTTACAAGCAGGAGGTCGCAGGTTCGAGCCCTGCACTGCCCACCAGGATTCGATTGGACTTGCATGCTTCCTGGAATATCCTTCCGCACTGGCTGTGGTGGATTTTGCGGGGAGTCCGTTTCAAAACCAGCTTGATCGAAGACCGCCAACGCCCTTTTTCTTCGCTTCCGCCCGGACGCGGGATCGCGTTCGATCTTCCTGGGACTCATGCATCCGGGGATGAAATTTGCGAGGTCGCAACCTCGATGGTGGAGAAGTCGGCGGAAACTCCCGCCTGCCGCCACAGCGATCCGCGACAACAATGGCGATACCGCCCTATTTGCCTTGCTCAAGTGAGTTCGACCAGGCGGGGCGTGCCAGTTCGATGTTTACGACGGGGCCTTCCGGATAGATTGGACCCTGCTCCCTGATGAAGGTCGGGGCGTCGCCGCCGACAATCCAGATCTGGATGTCCGGGGGTTGCTTGCCGATCAAAGGCGCCACGACACCCGCCACGCCTCCCAGATCGATCCTGATTTCGAAATGGTCGCCCTGGTGAGAAATCCCGGCAACCGAGAACGGATCTTCGCCACGGGGTGAGATAACAAGCTTGACCAGGCGCGGTTTCGGGGTCGCTACCAGCATAGAGACAGTAGTTTGCGGGGAATCGGGCGGGATGTTTTCGACGATGACAGGAACCATCCCGTTCGCCAGGTCGGACGGGAGGTCGAAATGGTTGGCGTTCGTTTCCTCCTTGCCGTCTTTCCCGGCGAATCGAACCGTGACCTGGCTCTTGCGGGAGTCGATCGAGATATCCATAGGGTGAGGGAAGAATGGGCCTTTCTGGATATGGTGATCGGAGATAAGGCGGAAGCTGCGGCCCTGCGTGAAAACGGTGGTCTCCTCGTCGACGGAACCGTCCTCAAAGCGGAAGAGGGTTCGCGCAGTGACCCGATCGCCGTGGGCGACCTGAACGAGGTCTCCTGAAGCCAGCACCCGCCCGTCGTCCGAGCGCAGCTCGAGGAAACCGTGGATGGTGCCCTGCTGATAGTGAACCGGTACGGATTCTGCCGGAAGATGCAGACTGCAGGCGCAGGCGAAGACGATGAAAAACCGGGATCCGATATGTGTTTGCAAGATGCCTCGCAAATGCTTGCTCGCTGCAATTCGATGAAGGAGTGCGGGTAAGGGTTTGCCAGGGTGGCTTGCTCGCTTGAGCATGACTGGATAATTCGCATGGGGAGTTTGGCCAGCAGGCTTCGGATCGTGCGATACCGACGCCGGCCCGAAAGCCGTCACGCCGCGGGGCGTCCGGTCAAATCCTTGCTGCCAATCGTCCCCGACGCCTCGTATAGTGATGTGCAGGCGTCATGAAGACCATCCTTGTGATTGAGGACGATCCCCGCATCCAGAAAGCCCTGGTGCGCCTGTTCACGTCGGAGGGGTATCAGGTGCATGTGGAAGGCGAGGGCCAGGGCGGGCTGTCGGCCAGCCGCAAGGTACAGCCCGCGGCGGTGGTGCTCGACCTGATGCTGCCCGGCATCAACGGCCGCGAACTTTGCCGGATGATGAAGGAGTCGCAACCCGACGTCCCGGTGATCATCCTCAGCGCGGTGAGCGAGGTTGCCGACAAGGTGCTTCTGCTGGAGCTGGGCGCGGACGATTACGTGACCAAGCCGTTCAGCCCGCGGGAGCTGCTGGCGAGAGTGGAAGCGGCGATTCGCAGAACCTCGAAGACCGGCAGCGCCAAGGTGACGCAGTTCGGCGAGATCTCGATCGACGCCGCCAAGATGGAGGTGCGCCGCGATGGGACGGTGGTTACGCTCACCGCGCATGAATTCAAACTGCTGCGCTACTTTGTCGAGAATGCCGGACGCGTGCTGACGCGGAGCGAACTGCTGAACGATGTGTGGGGCTACGATTCCTATCCCAATACGCGGACGGTCGATAACCAGGTATTGAAGCTGCGCCAGAAACTGGAGCGCGATCCGGCGCAGCCGCGGCATTTTCTTACCGTGCATGGCGCGGGATATAAATTCGTGCGCGAGGCGTGAGGCGTCGATCCCGCCCTTGCGTCAAGAACAAAAAAGCGGCAAGGATGGACCTCCCGGGCGGCAGAGATACGAGCGCACGACGACGACCAACTTCAAAGTGGAGAGCCTTTGACGATGCGCCCCTGGCGAATGCGAACGATGCTCCTGGTATCGCTGGTGGCGCTCGCATTGGCGATGACGGCCATCTTTCTGGCCATGGCGCGTTTCACCGTGGAACGGCAGGCGCGCGCCGATCTCACGCTCGACGTGCAGCACTCGCTGCGGACCTTTCGCAATCTGCAGGCGCAACGGCAGCGCCTGCTGCTGCGCGAGTCGAGCCTGCTCTCGGAACTGCCCACCCTGAAGGCGACAATGACGTCTTTCAATCGCCGCACCATCCAGGACAATGGCTTGCAGTTCTGGAAGCTGAGCGGCGAGGATCTCTTTGCGCTGTCCAGTCCCGAAGGCCATCTCGACGCCTTTTACAACAGCGGCGCTCCGTTGTCCCGGGATAGCGTGGAGCGCGTCCTCCGCGCAGCGATCAGTTCTCCCGGGTCGCTGCAACTGCTCGCCTCGGATGGCAGGCTCTTCGAGATTTCTTCGCAGCCGCTCACCTTCGGCTCCGGCGAGCAAATGTCCGGCCTTGGGTACGTGACCACAGGCTATGAATTCACGACAAAGATCGCGCAGGAAGTAAGCGACGCGGCGGCGGCGGAGGTGGTCTTCGCCGTGGACGGGAAGGTGGTGGCCGGGATGCTGCCGGCGCCGCTGCGTCAGGAACTGGTCTCGACGCAGAGCGAACTGCTGAGCCAGCCGCTCGAGAGCCGGGAGATGCGGCTGGGCCGCCAGCGCTATCTGGCTTCGTCGGTGCGCCTGCGGGACGAGGCCGCTCCCGGCGCCGACATTCAGCTCGTCGTGTTCAAATCCTTTGCCGAGGAAGAGCGGATTCTGGCCAGCCTGAACCGGCTGGTGGCGGCGCTGAGCGCGCTCGCGGCCCTGCTTGGAGTCGTCCTGGCGGCCTTTATTGCCCGCACCGTCACACGGCCTTTGCAATCGTTGCTGGCGGGCACGCGCGCACTCGGCCGCGGAGACTTTACGCACAAGGTGAGCGAGGCGGGCGCCGAGGAGGTGCGCGAGCTGAGCCGCGCCTTCGATCGCATGCGCGAACGAATGCAAAAAACGCAGCAGGAGCTGCTTGCGGCCGAACGCATGGCGACCATCGGGCAGATGGCCAGCTCCGTCTCGCACGATCTGCGGCACTACCTGTCCGCGATCTATGCCAATGCGGAGTTTCTCGCCAGTCCCGGCATTCCCGCCGGCGAGCGCGAAGAATTGCTGGCTGACGTTCAGGCCGGCGTGCAGGGCATGACGGACATGCTCGACTCGCTGCTCGTATTCAGCCGGACGGGGATGGTGCTGCAACTGCGGCCCGAGTATCTGACCGTGCTGGTGGAACAGACCGTGGCCGCCATTCGCTCACACCCCGACGCCCGCGGCGTCGATCTGAGAGTGCGGCCGGTTTTGCCCCTGCTGGTCGAGGTTGATCCCAAGGAGTTGCGCCGCGCGGTGTATAACCTGCTGCTGAATGCATGCCAGGCGGTGGGAAGGGGCGCGCGCCCGGCATGGGTTTCTCTCGAGACGGCGATCCTTTCCGACGGGCTGCATATCACGGTCCGCGACAGCGGGCCGGGCGTGCCGGCCGCCATTCGCGAAACTCTTTTTCATCCCTTCGTCAGCGAGGGGAAGCAGAGCGGCGTGGGCCTTGGGCTGGCGCTGGCCAAGCGAATCGCCGAGGCGCACGGCGGCAGCATTGCTCTGGACGAGTCGCTCGCCGGGAGCACGGCTTTCACCATCTGCTTGCCCCAGGCGCGAATATTGGAGGAGGCCGCGGTCCGGCCTGCGGAGAAGAAATGAAAGGGTTCCGGGGGAGAATCGTCATGGGAGCGGCCTGCGCCTGTCTGCTCGGGGTGTCGGCGCCTGGCGCGCAATCGGGCGAACCGCAGGCCGCGGCATCAACCGACAGCGGCCGGATGGAGGCGCTGGAACAACGCATCGACCGGCTGGCGGAGACCCTGGCCGTCGCGCAGGCGCAAGTGGAACAGGATCGGGCGAAGATGCAGTCGATGCAGGCGGAGATCGAGGACCTTCGCAGGAGCCTTGGCGAGAGCGGCAGGAGTCCGGCGCCGGAAATTCAGAACGCCGCAGTGCAGTTGCAGCAGGCAGTGGAGCAAATACGGGAAGAGCAGGATGTAATTTCGTCCGAGGTCAAACAGCACGAACAGACCAAGGTGGAGAGCGCTTCGAAGATGCCGGTGCGTGTTCATGGGCTGGTGCTGTTCAACGCGTTCGTGAACGAGGGCGTGGTGGACCAACCGGATCTTCCCACGGCGGCGCTGGCGCGAACGCCGGACCAGAGCCACGGCAGCGTCGGTGCCGGGCTGCGGCAAACCATGCTTGGCGTGGACGGAACCGGCCCGGTTCTCTGGAACGGCCGGCTGCTCGCCGATGTCTCGCTGGATTTTTTTGGCGGAGTGACGGCCGGAGCGCTGAGCGCGCCGGCGGGAGTGGTTCGCATGCGCACCGCGGGAATCACGTGGCAAGCGCCCAACGATCTGGTGCGAGCGGGCTACGACGGGCCGCTGATCTCGCCGCTCTCGCCCACTTCCATCGCGACGGTTGCGCAGCCGGCATTGGCCTGGTCAGGAAACCTTTGGGTCTGGGCTCCGCAATTGCGCTGGGAACATCTCTTCCCCCTGAACGATGACCGGCATCTCGGATTCGAGTTCGGGTTGTACGATGCTGCCTACACCGCGGATTACTCGAATGAAGCTTACCGCGCTGTAAGTCCCGGAGAAGCTGCCCGGCAGCCGGGCTTTGAATCGCGGATCTCCTACCGTGCCGGAAAAGATGCGAGTGAGCTTGCGATTGGGGCCGCAGGTTACTACGACCGGAAGAACTATGGAGCCGGCCAGACCGTGGACACCTGGGCCGGCGCGACGGATTGGAGAATCCCGGCGACCTCGCGCGGGAACCTGACCGGCGAATTCTATCGCGGGCGCGGCATCGGCTCATTGGGCGGCGGAGCCTATCGCGACACGTACTCCTACACCAGTTACCTCTCGGGCGTCCAGGTTTTCAAAGGGCTGGATTCAATTGGCGGCTGGACGCAATGGCAATGGAACTTTACGGAAACGATGCAACTGAACGCGGCGGCAGGTCAGGACACCGGTTATGCCGGAGAGTTACGCTACGGAAGCACGCCGCTGGAGACCAACCAGCTCTATTACTACGCCCGGAACCGGACTCTCATGGCGAATTTCGTCTATCGCCCGTGGTCATCGTTTCTGTTCTCCCCTGAATTTCGCCGCCTGGAAAGCTGGCCGATTTACGGGCAGGGGCAGACGGCGAATGTCTATACCCTTTCGGCGGGTTACCAGTTCTGACCATGCCCAGGAAGCGCGCCAACTTCGCGACGTTCGGACGATCCCGCCGGAAGACGTGGATTCGCGCGTGGATCGCCGTCCTGCTTTGCGTGTCTTCGTCCCCGGCTTATTCGCAGGCGAACGATGTTACATTGCAGGTGAATCTGGCGCCCGGCCAGGCGCGACGCCGCGCGCATATTGTTTCCCCGCCCAGCGTGGCCTGGCTGGTTCCCACGGCCGGCGACCCCGCTGCCGGCTCGCCATCGCCGGGGCACACTTATCGAATGGTGCAGAAGAACAAGCAGTTCGTTCCGCATTTGATGGTTGTGCCCGTGGGAAGCGTTGTGGAGTTTCCCAACGAAGACCCGTTCTTCCACAACGTTTTCTCGCTTTACAACGGCAAGCGGTTCGACCTTGGTCTGTATGAGACGGGCAGCGCGCGCGGCGTGCGATTCGATCGCGAGGGCGTCTCCTACATCTTCTGCAATATTCATCCCGAGATGGGTGCGGTCATTCTGGCCCTTTCGACCCCTTACTACGCGACTTCGCACGACGGGAATATCGCCATTCCAAACGTGCCGCCCGGCCGCTATACGCTCAATGTATGGACGGAAGGCGCCACGGCGGAAAGCCTGAGCTCGGCCAAAAGACAGGTGACCGTTTCCGGCGCCGGCGCGACTCTGGGCGCGATCGATCTGGTTGCCGCTCCCAGCCCGGTGACCCATCACGCCAACAAATACGGTGAATCTTATCCGCCCACTGCCACGGGCGATTCTCCGACTCCGCCGTATTGACGCCTGCAAGCCGCATAAACAGCAGCCAGCACCGCAACATGTACCCAAAGATAGATGCGCAATATATTCTGGTTGAACTGCAGGATTGCCCACTCGAAGATAAGGGACTGAGTCAGTGCGCGGAGCCATGCGGCCTGCAGCGGCGATGCCCGGCGCGCCAGGCGCAAGGGCGATGCAAGAGATACAACGACGAAGCAGAAGAACGGAATCGATCCCGGCCACCCGCTGGCCGCCACGGCTTCGGCGAAGACGCTCTCGCCCTCATAGGACTTGGCCTCTTCAAAATTCATCGGCCTGGTTCCGATATATCCGGCCACCGATTCGGTGACTCCGCCCAGGCTTTGTCCCATCCAGGGATGGTCGGCGATGGTCTTCAGCGTGTCACCCAGGTGGTTCTCGCGCTCGTCGATCGAGTGCGATGCCGTACCCAGCAAGCCCGTTCCGGTTGCGAGGATCGAAGCTACTTCACGATTCTCGCCGTACCAGCGCGCGGCCGCGGAGGCGCCGGCGTAAACCAGCCATAGCGCAGTTGCAGCCGCCAGGAGCTTCAACGGCGACACTCTGAAGGCAAGCACGGAACGCGGCGACCGGAAGATCCTCCAAAGCCACTTGAGCGGAGCGATGAAAAGTTCGAGAGCGAGAAATGCGATTCCCATCCGGCTGGAGCAAACAATCATGGCTGCGATCATCAGAAAATAGGCCGCGGCCCATTTCCAGGCGCGGAATTCCTGAATTCCGGAACGGCGCAGCGATCCGAGACAGGTCAAACCGAGAATGAGATAAGTGGCGTAGTAAGAAGGCTCGAAGCTGAAGCCGTTGACGCGCGGAATCTTGCCGGGCAGCCACCATTGCTCGACAAGCAGCGCCGGACCGCCGGCCAGTGGCAGTACGAATTGAAGGATTCCGAAGCAGGCAATCAGGACAAAGGAGATGAGATAGAAACGGAGCAGCTTTTCCAATTGTGCGGCATCGTCCGGGAACAGGTTGACAAAAGCGAACGACAATGCGATATCGAGCGCGAGCCAGATGCAGTATCCGAGGCTTTTCTCCCAAAACGCCGCCGCCGGGACGAACGCGAGTTGCACCGCGAGCCAGGCGACGAGGAAGTGGCCGCCAGGGGGCACTTGCATGGAGGCGCCAAGCCTGGTCCTGAGGGCGGCCGCCGCAATGAGAATCAATCCCAGCAATTGGGCAATGCGCAGATTCGGGCCGACATCGATATTCAGAAAAATATCGAAGGAGCTGGTGACGAATACGCCGGCGGCGACCGCAACGAGGAGGTTCGCGGGACGATTCATAGACTTTCCACCCGCCATTCCGCGTCCCGCTGTTCCATTACTTCTCTTACCGCTGCCAAAACTCTCTCCGGCGCAATCGATCTCATGCATTCGTTGCGGGGGCAATCGGCGAAGGTTCGGCCGTCGTAACAAGGTCTGCACGGCAGCCGTTCGCCACCCCAGAGGGCAAGAGCGCCGGCGCGGCGCGGCAGGGCCTTGGAGGGAGCCGTCGGGCCAAACAGGCCGACGACTCCACAACCAACCAGGCCCGCGAGGTGTAATGATCCGGTGTCGTGGGTGACGACACAATGGCAGGAGTTATAAAACGCCAGTAACTCCGGCAGGTCCCACCTGGCCACATAGCTTTGGACCAGGAGGCGGTGGAAGTGCGGCTCGACCCAAAGATCGCCGGGCCCGCCAGTGAGAAAGACCTCGACACCCGCGTCGAGAAGGAGCCGGGCGAGGGCAACATAGGACTGCACAGGCCATCTTCGCTGCGGATCGTCGCGCAGGGAATTGCGCGCGCCGCCCGGAGCCAGCGCGACACGTATTGCGCCGTTGATCGGCACAGGATTGGGCGGCAATTTGTCCGGTTGGGCCGGAGCGATGTTTTGCTCCCGGAATCCGTCCGCCTGCCCGCAAAGGATTCGCATAAACTCGGCGGAATGGTGCCTCTCGGAAACGAGATGAAGCGGACGCAAACCTCGCTCGAGAAAGATGAACCGTCGGGCGCGAACCGGGAGAGTCAGCAACCGGTATCTGCGATCGTATTGAAGGATGGCGCAAAGATCGTATCGATTCTTCGTCAGTGAAAGCCATGTGACAAGGACCTCCCGGATCGCGGCGGCGTTGCGCTTTCCCAGAAGGAGATCATCGTCCAGAACAATCGGACGCACCCATGCGTAGCAGGAAAGCAATTGAGCGGCGGCTTTGCCGCAGAGCCAGTGAATCTGCGATCCGGAATCATATAACTGCCGCGCCGCGGGCAGCACGCTGGCCACGTCTCCAATGGCGCCGGGCTTGACGATGAGACTTATGCGGGCCATGGCGTTCCTGCCGCGGGGCCTCCGGGATGAGGCATGGGGTTGACCGGCTCGACAGCGATCTCGCGGCGAGCATTCGGAACTTCGGCGCCGGAGCGGGGCGCCGGAGAGGAAGAAGGATTGGGGCGGGATACGCCAAGGAGCCGGTGTGCGGCTTCCATCGCCTGTGCGGGTGTTATCTTGCACATAACATCGATTGGGCGCCGCGGGTATTCAAAGCCCAGATCGAGGAATCCACCGCTGCCGTCCGGAGGCGACAAGTTGGCTACCCTGGGCCCGAGTGCGCCCCAGCGGTGCACGGCGGTGGGACCATTCAGTGCAATGGTCGGAACGCCAAGGATGGCGCCAAGGTGCATGATGCCTGTGTTCACGCTCACCAGCAATTCGGCATGTGCCAGAACGCGAGCCACCTCGGTAATTCCGTCCCGCCCGATGAGCATGCGCGCGGGAATGCCCTGCTCGAGGAACATTTGAAAGAGCGAATCGCAACGAGGTTCGTCCGCAGGAGAGGCGGTAAGGAGAAAGACGCGACCGGGCGCCCTCAGCCTCTGGGCCAGCTCGACCCAGGCAGCAGCCGGCCATTCGCGCAATCGCGCGCGACTTCCGCTCGCCCAGGCATGAAACACGACGATCCGGCCGCAATGCGCGAGGATCCGGGGTGCTGCGCCAGGCGGAATCGACAGTCGCGGCGCCGAGGCCGACTGCGAACCCAGGGATTGCGTGATGCGGCGAAGATTTTCGATCTCGTGGCAGTCGCCGCGATGAGGGACCGACCTGTCGTACCCGCGATGGCGATGCTGATGAGCCGTCTCGAATCCGATCGCAAAACCGGCGCCGGAGAGCAACGTGTAGATCGCCGTAATCCTCTGCCATGCTGTCAGATCCAGCATCAGATCCAGCCTGCGATTGCGGATCGCCCGGATCGCACGAAGCGGCTGCGCGACAGGAAACAATTCGATCGTGTCGAGGCACGGAAGCAGGTGCGCGGCCGCGGAGTTTGCATCCGTGACAAAAGCGATGAGTTTCGCCTCGGGATAAAGATTGCGAAGCTCCTGCACGGGACCCGATGCGAGGAGGGTGTCTCCCAGGGCGGGGTTGAACAGAATGCCGACGCGATCTGGCCGTTCGCAGTATCGGCCCCGCCGACCGAAGACGGCGAGCAAATTGAGCAGAGGTATTCCAAGGTAATAGTCAAGGAACCGGTTCAGTGAGCTGCCGCGCCTCATGGAAGTTACCCGATGCTTCTTACGGACTCGCCGGTTTGTCGGAGGGGTCGCCGTATTCGTCTCCGCCATATGCCTTGGGATCGCCGAGGCTGCCTGCAGGCGGCAGATGCCGTATATAGATGACGATCTGCCATATCTCCTCCTCCCCCAGAATCCCCTTGGCGGCCGGCATCCCCGAGGGCGCGATGCCCGATTCGATCACCCGCTTGAGTTGTCCGTCGGTATAGTCCTGGACCGAGCGCGAAGAAAGCAACGGAATCGGCGGATCGATGGAAGCCGCAAAAGGCACTCCGGTGTTCTGGCCGTCTCTCCCGTGGCAGGCCGCGCAGTAACTTCCGAAGGCCTGTTTTCCGGCTTCGATCGTCGCCGGCGTCGTTGGCAGCGGATTGCGGTCATGTTTTCCTCCGACCGTGAGATGATGTTTTGCCCAGGTTATGGTAAAAGTTGCAACTTTCCCAGGATGGCCGGCCCTGCAGGCCGGTATCCCGGGGACGGCAAAAAGGAGCAGCACTTTCGCGAGAGTGGCCGGTCGGACGCGCAAAGAAGTTACTCCGTGACATGCAGGACAAAGGTCATTTTGCCGTGACCGCTGCCGCAGAAATGCCCGCAACGTCCTCCAAAGTCGCCGGTATTCTGCGGAGTGATCTGCACCTGGGCGGGATGGCCCCTGGCGATGGTCGTATTGATGCCGAGCGCTTCAATGAAAAGACTGTGAGTCACGTCGTCTGAAATCAGGTCGAGAGTTACCGTCTCGCCTTTCTTCACGGTGATCTCCGCCGGCACGAACTCGAAGCGGTGCGCATGAATCTCGATCGTGCGCTGCTGGGCGCGGACCGCCGGGGCCGAAAGAACCAAGGCAACGCCGATCGATGCAAGCGTGATGAAAAGCAGGTTTTTCAAACTTTTTCCTTTCTCAACTTCCATGGCCTTGACCGCATCCGGAGTTATGGTCACCCGATACACACCGGTGCGGCGCATCTTTGCGCATATCATGGCGCCAGGTATTTGAGCAGTAACTGCTGTTCCTTCCGGCTGAGACGCGCGCGAACGCGCATGTGGTCGATGATGGTTCCGGTCACCCTGGGGTTCAGGACCATCGGCGGAATGTGGCAGCGCGAGCAATTCTGCTGAAAGATCCTTTCGCCCTCGACAGCGGGGTCAGGCCGGGTCTTCGGCCCTGCGGCCGAAGCCGGCACGGATTGCCCAATGGCGGCCAGAAGCGCGGCGGAGCCAAGTCCGCAGGCGATGGGGAGAGCGAGCCAGTGAATCCGGTTGCCATATCTCATGATCGTTTTCCGGGCCATAACGGCCAGATGAAGCGGTAGGTAAAACCGAAGTTCCAGGTGTTGCTGTTCCCGTTGCTGCTGAACAACCGTCCGTAACTCGAGACCAGCTTCCAGTCGTCACGAAGGATATAGTTCACGCCGAATTCGGGGCGTTTTTCGTCCACATCCGACAACCCGTGTCCGCCGCCGTTTCGCACGAAGAACTGTTCCATGCGGCCCACAAGCTGAAAACGGCGGAAGAACCGGGGCGCGAAGAAGAACTGTTGCGGGCTGTGCGCGCCCTCGATCCAGTAACCGTCGCCGTAATGATTGCGGTCGTATTCGGCTTTCAGGTTGATTTCAAATGACTGCGGCTGCCAGGTAAGATAGGCGGCCTCGTTGTTGATCTGATATCCCTCGAGAGACCGTTGATAGGACAAACCGGTCTCGACGCGGGCCGCCGGAAAGAACATGCTGCCGTCGCCGCCGGCAGCGCGCTCCGCAGGCAACTGGTCGATCGAGCTGTGCGCGGAGAAATACGCTGAGTACTGGAAGTTCACCGACGGCTGGCTCGCCGCAACGCCGCGCAGCATGAGGCCATCGGCCGAGCCGTAGGGGTGGGTGCCAATGGCATAGGTGAGGGGAACGTCCTGCAAATTGTGGATCCAGACGGGAGTCAGCCGCTCGCTGTAAAGCCCGAAGGGCAGGAGAAAGCGCCCGGCGACGCCCGTGACATGGGAGTCGGCAAGCCAGTCCACCTGCGCGGATTCAATGGTCTTGAAAACCTCTCCGGTAAAGTCGCCGGATGTGCGATTGCGGCGTTGAAAAAAACCGGTGAAATCCACGTGCGACTCCAGCAGCAGGGATTTTCCCATGGGAACCAGCAACACGGGATTGATCTGGGGAGCCAGGCTTTGAACTCCGCCCGACGAGTTCTGGATATAGGCAAAGGCTCCGGAAAGGACGGGAACATATCCGGCCGAAGTCTGATCCGGCTTGCTGTCCTGCGCGAGATCCATTCGCGGTCCGGCGAAGACGAAACACAGCAGCGCCAGCGAAAAAAGAAACAGGCGGCTCGCACTGCGACCGGTTTCATTTGCGATGCGGCTGTCACGCATCAGGGGAGTCAATCCTGTTACTGCTCGCGTCACCTGGTCTCCTGTTTTTTCGATTCGGCCGTTCATCGGCGGGCGGCCAACTTATTGCGGCGTTTCCGATGCGGCATCCTTGAGTTACAAGACCCGGTCCATCTGTTCGCGAGTATAGAGACAGACCTGATTGCATCTGTAATAGTGGTGTCTGAAAGTTGTCATTGGTTTGTAACTTCTGCACACAGGGCTTCCCTGCTTTCGCAATCGTCTTCCGTCCGGATGGCGAGCGCGTCGGATGGCACGGCAACATACCATTTGCAACCGTGGCGCGTCACGGGTCCGTTCAGAGCCTGTAACAGGTCACGGTGTTGCCGATGCAATTCCGAAGATGCCGCCTTGAGGCCACCCTTGTGCAGCACGGCCGCAAAATCCCCGCGGGACAATGTTGCAAGGGAGTCGCTGGGCGTCTGTCCCGTATCCCGGACCACGAGAAGGTCCGCGGGGCCGCCCGAAGCGATGGACCCGTACTGCAGGGGAAGCCGCAGGAGCCTTGCCGCGCGAGTGGTCACCATGCGGTAAAGAAGGTCAGGAGGCAGGTCGTACATTGCGCGAGCGGCCTGAAGTTCGTCGAGCAGATCCCCCGCCGCGGAAATGGGAGAATCGCTTCCCAGCGCAATGGAAGGATAAGTCAGCAGCAGATGGCGCGGGAGTGTGCGGCCGAGAATGTGCAGGTTGGAGGTCGGGCACCAGACGATCCAGACTCCCGCGGCTTGCAACATGAGCCAATCGCGTCTCGGGATTCCGACGGCGTGGACAAAGACTGCGCGATCGTCGAGCCGGGCGCCGCGCTTGAACTTGGCCGCTTCGCGCCGGCATTTGGCATCCAGCCCTTCGGCGCAATGCACAATGAACGGCCAGTCGTCCGGAGTACCGGCATAGCGATTCTTCCATTCCGGATCGTCCAGAGAATGCGCCCATCCAAAGGCGAGGTGAACAGTGAGCGGGATTGCAGGGTCGGACAGAAGCGGATGCGCCGCATCGTGATGGCAGACCGTGGTAGCGCCCGAGAGCAGGTTGTGAACAATGCCCCACCACAGCCGCGCGTCCTTGGGAATCTCAAGGAGAGCGCGCAACGGAGGCTCGTGCGGCCGATAGATGTCTTTGGCCCACTCGCGCCAACCCGGATAAGGTCCGCGACCCAGCCTGGGAAAGAGACCGAAGTGCAGGTGGTCGTGAACATTGATCAGGCCGGGAAGGATCAGGTGATCCTTCAGGTCGATTCGATCGGCGGAGTCGACGATGCCCGCGGGCGGCTCGTCTCCCGGCAGGATGGCCTCGATCTTCCCGCCGCGAAGCAGAAGCACGGCGCGGAGCGCGTGGCCCGGATCGATGGCAACCCTGGCTCCGGAAAGGACAAGCGCGCGCGGCGCACTTGCGGAGAGCGGTGCCGCGGCTACCTGGCTCATGCGCAGTCCCTTTGATAGCCGGCGATCAGCAACACCGGGAGATTTTCGACTGCCCCGTACAGGTCGGGGCGGCCGGCGCGCGAGAAAATCGTCAGTTCCTCCGGCCCAAAGCCCGCTTCCTTGAGATAGACCAGTTCGAACCCGGCCTGCTGCATGGCGCCATGCAGGCCGGATATCCCGTAGGGGTGGGTCTGAATCTCGACCACGCTCCGCGACGAGCGAAAGGTTCTCTTCCAGCCATAACTCCTTGCGGCCGGATGGACATCGGTTATCAGGACGAAGGCACTCTGCCTGCAGATTCTGGCCGCTTCTTCGGCGAACGCGGTCAGCCCGTCAAGATAGGAGAGAAGAAAGGAAGCCACAATCCAGTCGCAGCACTGTGGCTGGAGCCGGGTATCGCGGCAATCCGCCTCCACCAGACGCACGCCTGCCGGAACCTTCTTCGCCGCGTATTCCAGCATCTCGCGAGAGAAATCGACGCCGACAATGGAGCGGGCGCCGATTCGCGCGAGCTCGACGATTGACCGACCCGTCCCGCAACCCAGATCGACAACATCGCATCCGCCGGCCAGCGGGAGCAGAGGCGCCAGCAGCCGCTCCTCGAGGGATAGCAACGGATTGGGGCTCGTATCGTACTCCGGCGCCCACAGCCGGTAGGCCTGTTGCGCGGGCAGCAGTGTCGGCGCCGGGCATTCGCTCATATGCTTTCCGCCTTGGGTCGGCGCAGCCGGATAAAGTCGTGCGCCAGTCGCAACTCGAAGGGGAAGAAATAAAAGCGCAGCGTATAACGCCACGCGCCCAGTAACTTGAGTAACTTCCGGCTCCATTGGGGAGCCTGGATGTCCTGCACCGTGGGCCAGCGGCAGGCGAGGACGGTCTCGAAGTTATCGATGAGCCGTCGAGTCGAGTTTTTCATCCATGGCATGGAAGGATTGACGCGGACAGTGAAGTCGAACCATTTCTTCGTGGCCCATTCCTCCGGCGTCGACGGGAAAGTTACCTTGTCGTCGACGTTGCCATACATGGTTTTGGGTTGCGGAACGGGAGTATAGTGCTGCAGGATAATCTCCGATGCCGGGTTCAGGCGCTTGATACGGCGAACAAAAGAGATGGTCTCGCAGGTATCGCGCTGAGGATCGCCGGGATTGCCGATAACGAATGAGAATTCCGGAACGATTCCGGTCTCGGCCATGCGCACGGCAACCTCCAGCGTTTCATCCGTAGTTATCCCTTTATTCATCTCCTTCAGCACCCAGTCCGATCCGGATTCGGCGCCGAAGAAGATCATCGTGCAGCCGGCTTTGCGAATCGCATTGAGCGTGGCCATCGAGTAACGGGAGACGATGTCGATTCTCCCCTCGCACCACCAGCGCAGACCCAGCGGCGCCAGCCTTTCCATCAGTTCGAAGGTGTGATCCTCGCGCATGAAGAAATTCATGTCGTAGAACTGAACGCCGTCCACGCCGTAGCTCTTCACGAGGTGGCGCAGGATAGCCTCGGTGCGCGCGGGCGACTCCATCTTTTCGCGATTGCCGAAGGCGACGCCGATGGCGCAGAAGCGGCATTGGAAGGGACAGCCGATGCTGGCCTGGTGCGCCGCAGTCCGTTTGCCGAAATACGAAGGACGAAGATACCTGTCGACGTCCATGCGATGGAACGGGCTCCATGGAAATGCGTCCGGACCGAGCATCGCGCGTTCCGGGTTGTGGCAATGCGAGCCATCGTGCGACTTGTACGACAGACCCGCGATCGTGGAAAGATCGCGCTTGCCGCGAAGGGCGTCGATCAATTCCAGCAGGGTGACTTCGCCCTGGCCGCGAACTGCAAAATCGACGTAGGAAGCGTTCAGGGCGGCGTCCCGGTAGAGCGATGGAAAGTATCCGCCCCATACGATGGGAACCCGGGGAAACCCGGAACGGATGGTTCGGCAGGTGTGCATCGCCGAAACCATCTGCGGGCCCGGCATCACACTTACCGCGAGTAACTCGACACGATGGTTGCGGCAGAGCGCGCGAATTACCGCGTCGGGATCGGGTTCAAGATTTCCGTCGACGATTTCATAGGACTCGCGGCCCTCGAGCACGGCCGCCAGGGCCAGAACGGACAAGGGAAAGCGGCGGTTCTTCGGTTTGGTCAGCCGGGGATAGTACAGGACGATCATCGTGTCACTCACGCATTGGCGACTGCCTGGCCCAGATAGATGTGAAACCGCGATGGGGCGCGCCTTCCTGCAATTCGCGCGAACAACGGGCGCAGCGCCCAGCGCCATCCGTACCACGGGGAATACCGCTGCCACCGTATTCCGAGCGACTCCAGATCTGCCAGCCGCTTCGGCGTCAGGTATTGCTGCCCACCCATGGCTCCCTCATTGGTCCCGAACCTGCGCAGGAACTCCGCGGACTTTTCCCGCACCATCGCCTGTCCGTCGGATTCGCGACGATAGGTCGGCGAATCGACGATGAGAATGGCGCCATGCGGCGCGAGCACGCGCAACGCTTCGCGAATCGTGCGCCGGTAATCCGGGGAATAGTGAAAGGACGCGTTGAAGATGGCAAGATCGAATTGACCGGCGGCAAAGGGCAGATGATCCATATCCGCCTGGAACCGTGGAAACATCGCCCCGAGCGCGGACTCGAAGTGCCGTGCCGCTCCCAGGCCGTCGCCCGCGTCCACGCTGATATCGACGGCAACAGGAGCGTGGCCGGCCAGCGCCAGACGATAACTCATCCAGCAGTTGCCGGCGCCGAGATCGAGGGTCGTCAGGCGCCTCCGTCGCGACCGGCGCATTTGCTCGGGAAACAGGTGAGTTAGCAAAAAGCCAAAGCTGCGCGCCCGTATCTTCCATTGCCCGGTAAAGAGACCCGATGTGTCCTGCCATGGCAGAGCCAGATAAAAGCTGCGTTCTTCGGAGCAGCGCCCTTCCAGCCTGCGAACTTTCTCGTAGGCAGACAGCGAAGCTTCGATCCTTGCGGCGCGCCCCGGCCGCATGGCTCTCCGGATTCCATCGAACTTCCCGATTCTCAGACCGCAGCGTACGCACTTGGGAGCACATTCACCAAGGTTCGTTGCCGGGACGCAATCTGTTACCGCGCCGGCACACGCGGGGCAGCGCAGAGCGACGGGAACCAGGTCGTCCCGCAGCTCGTTGCTGCAATCCGGCTGGGCGATGGCGCTCATTGAGGGCTCCTGACAAAGTCGAGAAGCACATGGTCGCCCAGACAGCGAAGACCCGGCAGGTGCGAAAACCAGCGGTCGAGCGTAGCAAGCGCCGTTAACAGTTTTCGCCTTGGCCGGATGAAAGCCTCGCAATAAGATGGCGGAACGAAAACACCGATGCCGCGCCATCCGCGCAAGGCGAAGTGCGGAGCGAATGCGGCCCGGGCCTCACCTGCCGACTTGTAGAAAAGATTCACGGGGTGTTCATCGATGTGGGCAAGAACGCGCCCGGAGTTGCGTCGAAACGCCGCGCGTCTTTTGCCGCGAAGCAGGAAGTAGAGCATTTCCCAGGGGCAGACGCGGCCCATGATGCAGAGCAGAAAATGGCCGCCTGGTCTCACCAGCCGACTGAGCTGGGCTGCGAAGGACGACCAGTCGCGAAGGCAATTCATTCCGGAGAAATTGGAGAAGGCTCCGTCGAATCTCCCATCCAGCAATTCGAGCTGCTCGTTGCGCAAAACTTCAAACGTAACATCACGAAGCAAGGTTTCCGAGAGCAGCCGCTGTTTGGCCACTCCGATCATTCGCGAAGATGAGTCGAAGGCCGTCACCTGCACGCCACGTGTGCCCAATCCCAGCGCATCCTCGCCCGTGCCGCAATTGAGTTCGAGAACGTGGCTGCCGGGACGGAAGATGCGATAGAGCTGGCGCGTAACCTGGGCGCGCTGGGCCATTCCGATCGCCGATTTCGTGAAGATGCGGTCGTATTCGCGCGCAATAAAGTCGAACGGCTCGATGGAAGCGCCGATCACGTCAAAAGATATAGCTCTGGAACTCATAAATCCGGGCTCTCATTCCGCAGGAATGCCGCCTGCAGCTCCCTGTGTTCGTTCGCGATCTCCGCCCGCAGCGATTCCGTCTCGCCCTGCCGGGCCGGGTCGCGGGCAATCTGCACAAGGTCGACTTCGTGCCGCAATAACCGGTTGGCGATCTGGTATGTGCCGCCGTTTTGCCTTCCGGCGATCTCAAGGTCGCGGTCGGAGCTCTCGGCCCATGGGCGAATTTGCCGGACAAGACCCTGCTCCTCGGCTCGCTTGAAATAAGGTGTCCCCTTGATCGGATAGGCCACCGTAGTCAGAAAGACGTCGGGCTGGGAAACGCGGACGTGTTCTATGGTTGCTTCAATATCCTCCAGCGCTTCCCCCTCGTAGCCCCACATCAGAAACATGCCGGTTTTGATTCCATGATCACGGCACAAACGGACTGCGTGCCGGACCTGTCCGATGGTGACTCCGCGCTTCATGCGGTCCAGAATCGTTTGCGAACCGCTCTCCGACCCGATCCAGAGGCGGAAACACCCCAAGTCAGCCAGCGTGCGAATCACATCTTCATTCAGCCTGTCAGCGCGAGAGATACATTCGAATGGAATGCGCAAGGACCTGGCGCGCACTTGCTCATGCCACTCCCGCAGCCATCCATGATGAATGGTGAACACATCGTCGGCGATCCATAACATATCCGGCTTGTAGCGATGGATGAGCCACTCCAGTTCGTCGGCAACGAGTTGCGGCTTGCGGCGGCGGTGCGTGTGCCCGTACACCTGGTGGCTGCACCACTCGCATCGGTAAGGGCACCCGCGGGCAGTGATCAGCGAGACTGAGCCCATTCCATGATGGGTTCGCCAGGCGCCGATGTAACGCTCGATCTCAATGGCGTCACGCGCCGGCCACGGCTGGGCGTCGAGGTCGGGAATCTGCGGCCGCGGCGGAGTGCCGATGGCGGCTCCGTTCTTATCGAGAAACGCAATTCCCTTCACGGTGCGCAGCAGATCGATGTCTTCGAACGTGGGCAGACCTAGCAACTCTTGCAACGTTAATTCGCCTTCGCCGATCGCGACAATGTCGGCTCCGCAGCGCAGATATTCTTCGGTGTAAGCTCCGGGCTCGGGGCCGCCGACGATCGTCTTCCAGCCGTATTTCCTTGCTTCAGCGAGAATTCTCACGACATTGGAGCGAGTCATCAGGTTTGCGTAGATGCCTAACACAGAAGGAGCCTGCTCCCGTAGCCGGGCGTACAAAAGCTCAGGCGTGGAGAAGGTGCTGTCGAAAACATCCACCGAAAACCCGCGCGAGCGCAGATAGGAGCAGATGTAGAGAATGCCCAATGGAGGGTAGGGCTTCATAATCTGCTGTTCCTTGGGGTCGGCGGAGAGAAAATAGCCGTGCGTCAGCAGCAGGTCGCTCATGGAACGATCTCCTTCGCCGAAAGGACACTTTCAGGCCATCGCCGCATCGGGAGCCTCGCATTCTCCGGGAACAAGGACGGACGTTTGCGGATAGATGGGAAGGCTCGTCGGCTGCGGCGCGCGGCAAACGCGCTCGAGTGCGTAGACTTGCCGCCACATCTGGCTTAGGCGATGAGGCGATCGTCGCCCGGCAGGCAGATGCTGCTGCGTGACCTCGAAGTGCAGCGCATTGCGAAGAGCGCGATAGAATTCGGTGCTGTAAGCCGAGCGGAACATCATGCTCAGCTCGGCGCTATCGACCCAATTGCGTTTGGCGCCGAGCTGCCTGCTTACCCGCTCGTAGAAAACCGTGTTCGGTAACGGATAGGAGACGGAGACGCCGATCTCATCGGGCCTCGTGGCGCGCACTAACCCGATCGTTGCTTCGATCTCGCCGAGTCCTTCGCCAGGATAGCCGAACTGGAGAAAGTAGCATGCCCGGATTCCGTGTTCGCCAAGCAATTGGCGGGCGCTCTTCACCGACTCGACGCGAAGACCCTTGTCCATGCTGTTCAGCACGCTTTGCGCGCCCGATTCGACTCCCATCCAGACCTCGTCGCAGCCGGCGCGCTTGAGGTTTGCCACCGTTTCCGGGCGCATGAGGTCGGCGCGGCTTTGAATCTTGAACGGGAGCACCGCGCCGCATTGCTGCATGGAGTCGGCAAATTGCCGCACCCAGCCGGCGTGCAGCGCAAAAATATCGTCGGCAAACCACACATGCCCGATCCCATAAGTGGCCTTCAGTCCGGCGATCTCCGCGGCGACGGAAGCGGCCGGACGAAGCGAGTAACGATTGCCGAAGACCGGTTTCGCGCACCAATTGCAATGAAAAGGGCATCCGCGGCTGGCCACGACATTCGTGGAGACATAGCCGCTGCTCCGCCGCCAGATATCCGCGTAGGCGGCGAGCGGCGCGAGGTCGCGAGCGGGCAATGGAAGCATCGAGAGGTCGCGCAGCGGCGGGCGGGAGGGCGTGCGGATCACCTGACGCGACGACGGATCGAGCCACGCGAGGCCGGGCAGATTCCACCCCGCATCGCACCGGCCGCGCAGGATCGCATCGAGAAGCTCGCACGCGGTGAGCTCGCCCTCGCCGAGGAGGACCGCGTCGAATCCGTGATCCAGATACTCCGGGACGTGGTCGGCCGCGTCGGAGCCGTGAACAAATACCTTTGCCCCTGCGGAGGAAGCTGCCGCGCCCATCTTCCAACCGAGTTCCCGCGAGCGCAGCAGGCACATTTTGGAAAGAAAGTTGAAGCTGTCTTCGTAAACAAAAACCACTGCCGGGCGAAGCCGCTCGAGCGCGGAGTGAAACCCCGCTTCGGGATCATCGAGCATGGTGTCGAAAACCGCCGTGCGGAAGCCCCTGGCACGAGCTGCCGCCGCCGCGTAAAGCGTGCCAAGGGGCGGATAGGGCTGGGCGCGCTGCCACTGTTTGGGGTCGTGCGCGAGGTGATAGGAGTGGGTGAACAGAACATCCACACGCTCGCCGCATTGGTGCGAATTACTCATCGTATCCGCGCGCCTCCTGCGCACGCAAAACTCCCGGCGGGAAATGCCTTCTGTTTTCGTCCGGCCGCGTCATCCTGGCCGCACTTGAAGCGAGAATCGCGAAGCCGATGCACATCGAGCGTTGTGCCAGCCACCCTGCCATCGACCCGATTATCCGTGCCTCCCGGTCCCTGCTTGTCATCCGGTTGTCATCACTTTGTCATTTCGGATCTGGCGCTCTTTTGCGGCACAGAAACCGCAGTATTCTGGCGCGGTAAGGTGAGATCAATCGAACATGACGATTCGCTTCGATGGCGATGAAACGCTGTTTCCGGTTGCGCTCGAGTTCAACGGCAGCGCGTGCCTGCTGCGCACGAATTCACGGCGCGTGGCGGAATTGGCAACGGCCTTCTTCCCGTTGCGCGGGGAAAGCCGGGAAGGACGCGTGCGCGCCCACCTCGTGCTTTTCGCAGAAGAGTCGGGAAGGTCCGCTTCCGCGAGCGGAAGGTTCCCGGTGTTTCGGGGAAGAAGGGAATATGTTCACGCCGACTACGGGAGATATGGCTCCATATGGTTCGACTTAAGGGCGAGGGAAATCCTTGGCAGCATCGCAAGCGCAGTGATTGCAGACGCACTCGTTTTCCGAAGCGCCGTCCTCGCGGTGATCGCCGGGATGCTGGCGCCAGCCCTGGAGATAGTGGCCATTCATGCCGGATGCGTGGTTCGTGGAGGCAAGGCCGTTCTGTTGGCGGCGCCATCAGGCATGGGAAAGTCGACGATGGCGTTAACTCTGGCGCGGCGCGGATGGGAACTATTGTCGGATGACTGGACCTTTGTGGGGGAAAAAGGCCGCGCGCTGCGAGCGTGGGGGATGTGGAGCTCGATGAAGCTGCTGCCCGATGCAACGAGGTTTTTCCCGGAGCTCGCCGCGATTTCGCCCGGCGTAGCGTTGAACGGCGAGAGCGCTTTTGAGGTGGATGCCTGGGAGACGTTTCATCTGGAACGCGCTGTCGATGCCGATCCGGCGGCAATCGTCCATCTGCTCCGCAACGAGGAGCATTTGGGGGAATCGCGATGCCGGATTGCGAAAAGCAACGCAGATGAAACGTACGGCGCATTGGTGCGAGAGATCGAGGAGCAGCCGCCGGAAATGACAGGGGAAGACGAGGCCCGGCGCGGAATCATGCGCCGGCTTTGCCGGCTCCCATCGTTTGAGGCGCGTTTTGGCGGCGCGCCGGCGGCGGTCGCCGAGGAGCTGGATGCTTTGCTCGCGGAGAAAATCTGTGCCTGATGCGATTCCAATGCCGGTAGGAGAAGCCGCGTATTCGGCGACCGACCTGTTGCACAGAAGGACTCCGCTGGTTCATCGATTTCATGCTGGCATGGACGGAACTTGCGTTGAAGTCGATACGAATTCGCCCTGGATGGGTCACGCCATCCGTGCATTTGAGGCCCGGAATGCGTGCTACGGCCACAAATGGGCGAAGTGGGAAATTGAGGTGGAGGTCCGCGGAGAAGAAGAGTCGTGTTCTTCGCCGATGGACGAGGAGAGCGGTTATGAGACATGCAGCTTCGGGCCGAGCCGCTCCTGTCGCATGGAAGACGGTTCGTGGTTCGCGCATACTCCGCCGTCGATCGACGGCGTGGGATTCGTTCTTGTGACCGGCGATGGATTCCGCCAGGCGGCGAAGCTGAAGTTGTATCTCGATCTCGTTTCCCGATTGGTCTTGCAAGTGGATGCGTTCGGGTTACGCGCCAAAGACGGCGGGGCAGCGGCATGAGCCATCCATTCCTTGAGAAATGCGTACACGAGCTGCGCTTCGCGGTGGCCGATGACGCCGCGAGCCGGAAAAACCAGCGAGCGCAGCCCCTGAGCGCTTCTTCGACGCGCGACTGGAAGCGGCACATCGGCGTTCTGGATCGCGCGGGACTGACATTGCCGCTCTACGCCAGGCTGCTCGAACGCGGCGGGGAAGGAATGCTGCCGCGAGAGGCGATCGCCGCACTCGAAAAGCGCCGCGGGGACAACGCGCAACGAATGGAGGAGATGCTCGCGAGGTTCGGCGAGGCGACAAAAGCGCTGCGCCGCGCCGGAGTGCGGTTCGCTTGCGTGAAGGGGTTCAGCCTGATCCCGGAGTTTCTGCCGGAACTGTGGCAACGGCATCAGATCGACTTCGATTTCCTGATTCGCCCGGGCGAGGAGCCGCAAGCGCAACTCGCCCTCGGAGAGCTCGGTTTCAGGCTTACCGCCGTGGATGGCGGCGAACGCAGGATGCGCGTGCCGGTCACGCGTGCGCTGGGTCACGATGCATATCTCTACGACCGCCAGGAGGGGCCTGCGATCGAGCTGCACTCGGCGTTCTGGGAAGCCAGCGCGATGGATTTCCCGCTGCGCTTGGCCGAAGACCCGCTCGATCGCGCCCAAATCCATGCGCACGGATCGGTGTCTTTTCCACGCCTCGCCCCGCATTCCGCATTTCTTTATCAGATTCTGCATGTGTTTCGTCATTTTCTCGGATCGTGGGCTCGGCCGCTTTGGATCTACGAGATCGCGGCAAATATGAACCGCTTCCTGGACGACGAGGCGCGCTGGAATTGCGTACGCTGCCTGATCGCGAATGACGAGCGAATGGCCGATGCAGTCGGCCTGGTACTGCTCACGGCCCGCGACCTCTTTGCCTGCCCGATTCCGCCGGCGTTTCGTGACATTTGCGCGCCCGCCGCCGATTCTGCCATCGGGCTCTGGGTGCGTCGATACGCGCGGGAGTGGCTCCTTGCCGACATGCCGGGAAACAAGCTGAACCTGCTTCTGCACCGGCATTTCATCCGTGACGGTCGCGCGTGGAGGCGCCATCTTGCGGATCGATTGGCGCCGCGCCAAAAGAAACCCCGGCTTTGCGAAGGCATCGATCCCGTTGCGGAGAAGAGATTCGGTTATCGGATTGCCAACTTCTGCTTTCAGGCCGGGAGATTCACGCACCACCTCCGCGCCGGCGCCGGAGTTGCCCTTGCCGGCGCGCACTGGAGCCGGGAGTTGCGCGCGCATCGTGCGGATCGCACTTGCGACGTGCCACGAACCGACGAGTCCAGGCGGTTGCAGCGGAGTCCCTCATGAGAACCGTCGCAGTCGCGAAACCACTCCCGGGCGATCGGCGAATCGCCGCGCTCGAACTCTGTGCGCTGGCCGCACTGATCGCGCTTTTCGTCGTACAGGGACTTATTCCCGCATGGATCAGTCTGCGCAGCGATTTTCCGAATTACTACATCGTCGCGCGGCTGCTGCGCGAGCACTATTCGATGGACCGGATCTACGACTGGATCTGGCTTCAGCGAATCAAGGATCACTGGGGCATCCAGCAGCAACTTGTAGGCTTTCTCGGTCTCACTCCGTTCTCGGCGCTGCCGCTGGTTCCGCTGGCCGGCTTCGAGGCACTCAAGGCCAAGCATCTCTGGCTCTGCGCCAACATCGCGATCTTCGGCGCTACGCTGTATGGTCTTCATAAAACCACGCCGGTGGATCTGCGGCGCATCGCGCTGATCGCATTTCTCGCCATCATTCCCTTGCGCAACAATTTCTTGCTGGGGCAGATGCACCTGGTGGTGCTGGGACTGCTGGTGCTGGCATTCTGGCTCAACCAGTCCGGCCGCCGGCTGAGCTCAGGCGTGGTGCTGGGCATTGCCGCTTTGCTGAAGATCTACCCGATCTTCTTTGTCCTTTATTTCCTCCGCAAGCGGATGTGGAAGCAGGCCCTGGCGCTGCTTGGTTCCGCAGCGGGCCTGCTGGCAGTGTGTTTTCCCATTTTCGGCACGCCTGCAATGCGCGCGTTCCTCATCGAGCAGTTTCCCCGCATGCTGCGCGGCGAGGCTACCGATCCGTTTTCGCTCACGGCTCCGTCGGCTTCCAGCCTCTTCCATCGCGTCTTTCTCGCGCAACCGCTCGCCAATCCGCATCCGCTGTTTCCGTCGCCCATCATGTACGCACTGCTCTATCCGCTCTGGCAGCTTGGCCTCCTGCTGGTCACGCTGCTGGCCATCTCGCCGAAGAACGACCATCCCAGGCAACGGGCGCTGGAGTGGGCGGCGTGGATCTGCCTGCTGCTCACCCTCTCGACCGAGCCGGCCTCATACCATCGGGTCGTTCTCGTCATGGTGGTCGCGCTGGCCCTCCCCCTGCTGCGCGGCGCATGGAACAAGGCGATCCTGATCGCGGGCTATTTTGCCGCCTGCAACCTTCATCCGCGCATTTCGCCGATGCAACCGGCGTTGGCCCTGATTCTGGACTTTCTTCCCTATTGGGCTCTGGTGGCCATGGTTGCCTGCCTGCTGGTTGCATTGCGCGATCGCCGGATCGAGTCCGGAGAGTTCATGCCGGCGTGGCCGGCGGTCCGGATTGCCTGGGCCTCGGCCGCTTTTGCGGCGCTGTGGGCCGTGGCCGCGTCCAAAACGTTCGTGCATGCATCGGCACTCGGCCATTCGGAGACGGTCATGGACCGCTCCGCCAGCGCCTTCGCACGTTTTGCCCCCCACTTTGCGGGGAGTCATGTGTTCACGGTGGCCATGCGAATGGAGGGCTTGCGCGTCGAGGACGATGAGGGCCGCGAATATACCACTGCCAGCAACGGAGTGGAGGACGATCAACTGGCGATCGCGGCAAGTCCGAAGACCGGCCGCATATGGATTGAGGCTGCCAATGCGCCCCAATCGCGACTGGTCGAGATGTCGCCCGATGCGGCCGGAACCGCCCAACCTCCGATCGCGACGATTCCCGATGCCGAGTCGCCGGCGCTCTCCCGGGACGGAAGAAGCCTTGTCTTTGTGCGCGAGCGCAAGGGAGTTGGCCAGGCGTGGATGGTTCATCTCGATGAGCAGGGCAGGCCTTCGGGGCCGCCCGCGGCAATCAGCCCAACCGGAATGGACGTGAGGGATGCCGCATTTGCATCGGCCGATACCGTGGTGCTCTCCGCGGCGACGGAAGGGACTCCGCATCTCTACATCCAGCGCGGCGCGCAGCCGCCGGCGCGGTTCTTCCCGAGCGCCGATGCCATGGATTCGCCGGCGTCCGGCGGAAATCAGGATGTTCTCGTCTGCAGGCAAAGGCGCGGCAGCGACTGGCAACTGTTTGCGCTTTCCAATCCGCCCAGCCAGCCGGTTCAGCTCACCTTTGGCGACTGCAATGCCTACGATCCGGCTTGGCTCGACGGCGACACGCTGCTTTACATCAGCGATTGCGGGCGCGGCAACGGGCTGGGTGCGCTGTCAGTCCTTCACGGAGTGCTTTCACCGGAATCCGGCAATGATTCGGCCCGCGATCCGCATGGAGAATTGCCACGATGAGCACGGTAGTCGATTCATTGAATGAGAAGATCGCCGTCCCGCGGCCGGCGCCGGGTAGGGCGAATGAAAGCGCTCCGCTGACGGTGCTCGATCTGCTCACTTTGCTGTGGGCGCGGCGGCGCTTACTGGGCAAGGCTGCGGCCCTCGGCGCCGCGGCTGGACTCGCGCTTGCGTTTCTGCTTCCGGTCGAGTACAAGGCCGTCACCACGATTCTGCCTCCAACTCCGTCGTCCTCGCTGGCATCGGCGTTCGCCGCGCAATCCGGCGAACTGGGCCTCCTGGCCGGGTTGGCGAGCAGCAGCCTCGGAATTCGCAATCCCGCCGATCTGTGCGTGCTGATGCTGAGGAGCCGCACCGTGGAAGACGCCGTGATCGAACGGTTCGGGCTCATGCAGGAGTACCGCAAGAAGCGCATGTCGGACACACGAACGGCGCTGGAAAGGCATACCTCGGTCACGCTGAATCTGAAGAGCGGGCTTATCGCCATCACTGCGCGCGATCGCGATCCGCGGCGCGCAGCCGGGCTTGCCAACGGCTACGTGGACGAGTTCAGGAAATTCTCGGCGTCGCTGGCGATGACCGAAGCGGGGCAGCGGCGGAGGTTCTTCGAGGAACAACTGCTGCAGGCAAGGAGCAATCTTACCGACGCCGAAGAGGCGTTCAGGAACATGCAGCAGTCCACGGGGATGCTGGACCCGGGCGCTGCCGCCAAGGCCAGCCTTGAGAGCGCGGTCGTGTTGCGCGCGCAGATCGCGGCCAGGGAAGTGGAGCTCAACACGATGAGCACCTATGCCACGGCGGCGAATCCGCGTCTGGTTCAGCTCAAGCAGGGGATTGCCGCGCTGGAAGCGCAATTGGCCGAGCTGGGCGGCTCCGCACCGGACGACGTCGCCGATGACGCGCTGATCCCCAAAGGCAAAATCCCCGCAGCCGGCGCCGAATACCTGCGCCGGCTGCGCGATCTGAAGTATCAGGAGGCGCTCGTCGAGATCCTGTCGCGCCAGTACGAAATTGCGCGGCTCGACGAGGCGCGGCAGGGCGCGACGATCCAGATTGTGGATCTCGCCGTGCCTCCCGACAAGCGCTCGTCGCCCAAGCGGCTGGCAACGCTGCTGGGGTGCATCGTCCTGGCTCTCTGTTGCGCCGGCTTTTGGGTAATTCATCTGAGAAATGCGCCGCAATGGAATCTCCGCCGGCAGGCGACGGGCCTGATTCCCGCTCTGGTTCTTCTGGCGCTCGCGCCGTACGCATTCGCGCAACTGCCGGACGCGCAAGCCACGGAGCCTTCCGCCGGATCCGCTGATTGCACCGATGCCGCCGGATACGCGCAGGGCGTTCCGTGCGGCACCCAGGAGCAGAACCGGCTGACGGGCCAGTCGCGATCGGCAACTTCTCAGGATTTGACGGGAGCGCTGATCGGTCCTGCGCGCGGCGAGGAGCCGGGCCAGCGCCTGTCCGAAGGCCAGCTTCTGGAGATGCTCCGGAATGCCGAGCGGCGCGAGCGCGCCGCGCTGCCGCCGGGGCCGCACACAGAATTCGAGCAGATGGCGGCCGACTCGGCCGGCCGGCCGCTTGCCATTTTCGGGCAATCGTTGTTCGACAATCCGCCCGAGACCTTTGCGCCCGCCGACGGCGCGCAGGTTCCCAGCGACTACGTGGTCGGCCCGGGCGATGAGTTGCGCATCCGTGTCTGGGGCCAGCTCAACGCCGATCTCAGCATTCAGGCCGACCGGTCGGGACAGATCTATATCCCGCAGGTGGGCGAAGTGCCGGTCGCCGGCGTGCGTTTCAGCGATCTCGAGGGCGTCCTCACGCGCGCGGTCGGACAGTTCTTCAAAAGCTTCAGCCTCGCCGTTTCCATGGGCCGCCTTCACCAGATCCAGGTGTTCGTGGTCGGGCAGGCCAGGGCTCCGGGCATGTATACGGTGGGCTCTCTCAGCACGCTGGTGAATGCCGTCTTCGCCTCGGGAGGGCCATTGCCGCAGGGTTCGCTGCGCCGCATCCAATTACGGCGCGGCGCGCAGATCGTGCAGGAGTTCGATCTCTACGACCTGCTGGTGAACGGCGACAAGTCGCACGATCTGCCCCTGCAAACGGGCGATGTGGTGCTGATCCCGCCGGTGGGTCCGCTGGTTGCCGTCGCCGGATCGGTGAATGCTCCCGCGATCTACGAACTGCGCGAACGCGCCACGCTGGGCTCGCTCATCCAGATGGCCGGAGGACTGAGCTCGGTGGCCGACGGCAGCAACGCCACCGTGGAACGGATCACGCAGGATCGCGTGCGGACGATCCACGAGTTCCCTCTCGACGCGACCGGTCTCGCGTTCCCCCTGCAGGGCGGGGACATTGTTCACATCTCCAGCATCGTGCCGCGCTTCGACGATACCATCACGCTGCGCGGCTACGTGGCCAATCCGGGCCGCTACCCTTATGCCCCGGGAATGCGCGTGCGCGACCTGCTGCCCAACGCGCAGGCGCTGTTGTCGCGCCAGTACTGGCTCGAACGCGCCGGCACGACGAACGGCCGGGAGACGGAATACCCGGTTCGCAAGATCCTTCCCCCAGCTCCGACAGTTGGGCCCAACCGGGCGCAACTGGCACCAACCGGCGAAGCGGGGCTGCAATCGCAGCCCCCGCCGATTGTGCCGGTAGCCGCCCAGGAGGTACGTCAGGAGACGCTTCCCCAGTACTACGAAAGTCTTGCCGCGTCTGAGACGGTTTCCGGCTCTGGAACCGGTACAAACAGTCCGCCGGGCAACGGATCGGAGAATCGGTCCGACGCCCTGACAAGCGACCTGCGCCAACTGGTGCCTTCCGTCAACTGGCGCTATGCGCTCATCCAGCGCGTAGATCCTGTGACGTTGAAGACGCAACTGATCTCCTTCGATTTGGGCAAAGCGGTTGTCGACGGCGACGCGTCCAGCAACCTGGCGCTGGCGCCCGGCGACATCGTTACCGTCTTTTCGCAGCGCGATATTACCGTTCCGCAGCAGGCGCAGACTCGCTACGTGAAGGTCGAAGGCGAGGTCGAGCATCCCGGAGTGTATGAGATTGCGCAGGGACAGACGCTGCGCGACGCACTGGACGCCGCGGGCGGCCTGACCGCGAAGGCGTATCCCTACGGCGCGCGCTTCACGCGCGAGTCGGCGCGCGTCGAGCAGCAGAAAGGGCTGGATGAAATGGTGCGCACCGCCGAAGCCGAGGTGCGTGCATCGACCGTCCATGCCGTCGCCACAGGCGCGCAGGATGCGACGAAGCAAAATGCGCAGCAGTCGCTGCTGGCCAGCCTGCGCTCGATCCAGGCCTCGGGCCGGGTTGTGCTGGACATGCGCCCCAATGCCGGCTCGATTGCGGACTTTCCGCCCATCGCGCTGGAGGATGGCGACCGGATCGTGATCCCCGCGCGCACCGACACGGTGACCGTCTCGGGAGCGGTTTACAATCCGGCGTCGTTCGTCTACGATCCGCACCGCAAGGTGGGCGACTATCTGGAACTGGCCGGCAAAGGCGCCCTCAATGCCAATCAGCATCGAGCCTTCGTGCTCCGGGCCGACGGCAGCGTGATCAGCCGTCAGGAGGCCGGCGGATTTTTCCATAACGGATTCGATCAGTTGCCCATGCACCCGGGCGACCAGATCGTTGTGCCCGAGCGAGTCAATAATGGCGTGGTGGAAGCTCTGCACGACTGGCCGCAGATCCTGACGCCGCTGGCGCTGACCGCGCTTGCCATCACGGCTGTGGCGCCATAGGGATTGGGAGAACTGCTCATGTCGACCCAGGTCTCATCGCCGCGTCCAGCGCCGGCTTCTCCGCTCCCCGGAATGGCCCTTGTGCGCCGGCTCGACGGGCCTGTCGCCCGCCAGCCCGCTGTTTGGGTGCGTCTGCTCGTGCGGCTTTGCTTCTACGTGTTGCCCGGCGCGATCGGCGTGCTGCTGCCCGCTTCGTCATGGCTTGCCGGCGCCGGTTCTGCGAGCGCGCTCGGGAATACCCGTTTCATCCTGCTCTTTTCGGTCGCCTGGATTGTTGCGCTCGAGCTGTTTCACGCCGCCCGGTGGGAGGGAATCAACCAGGAACACACCGGGGCAATGTCTGTTGTGCAATCTGCCTGCGTCTCGCTTGCCGTTGCCGCGATCCTGCTTCGCCTGCTTGCCCTGCCGTTGCCGGCGCTCGGCTTCTGTGTCGCGATGGGAACTCTGGCCCCTTTGGCGGCGGCCGTTATCAAGCTCGTGTTTCGCCGCCTGTTCGATACCCGAGACAGTCTTCCACGCATGATGATTGCCGTTGCCAGCATGCGAGGAGGCGCTACGATCTGGAAGATCGCGCAGCGCGAGGTCTCGCGACACGAAATATCGGGCGCGATTCGCCTTGAGGACCTCGGCGAAACGGGCTCCTTTGCCGCCACGCTTTCTACCGAAGAATTGGCGCGCGAATTGCACCGCCAGCGCGTGGAAGGCGTCCTGATCTCGGCTCCGGCATCTCAGGTCGCCGAACTCTCCCGCAAGGTCGAGGCCTGCGGCGGACTGGACACGCCGATCCGCTTCGTCGTGGGGCCGCAGGCGGGGTTTCTGTCCCGCGATGTGCCGGGGACCGGGAGCATCTATCTCTTCAATGCGGGCGCGGCGCCGGCCGGGACGATCAACTACAGAATCCTCAAACGCGCATTCGACATCGTCTTCTCCCTGGGCGCGCTCGTTGCCGGCGCGCCATTGCTGCTGCTCATCGCCGCGGCGATCAGGCTCACCTCGCGCGGGCCCGTCTTTTTCATTCAGGATCGCGTGGGTTGGAATGGGCGCGTCTTTCGCATGATCAAATTCCGCACCATGCGAGCCGGTGCGGCGCGGGAAAGCGACACGTTCTGGACCGTTCCAGGGGATGCGCGCCGTACGCGAACGGGGGCCTTTTTGCGTCGATATTCATTGGACGAGCTGCCGCAGTTTTTCAATGTGCTTATGGGTGACATGAGCGTGGTGGGCCCGCGGCCCGAGCGGCCCTTTTTTGTTTCGAGTTTTCATCGCGAGATCGACGAATATCAGCGCCGCCATCAGCTCAAGGTGGGCATCACCGGCTGGGCGCAGGTGAACGGGCTACGCGGCGACACGTGCATCCGCACGCGGCTCATGTACGACCTTTACTATTTGCAGAACTGGGGGCTCGTCTTCGATTTCAGGATCGTTCTGCGCACGATGCTATGCATCTTCAGCGCGAGAAACGCCTATTGATCCCTCGCGCGCACCAATGCGATGCGCGCCGTGATAGACGTTGAAGCGGCTGTCTCTGAGAAATCCGACCAGCGTGATGTCGAACTCCCGCGCTACTTCCAGCGCAAGGCTGGATGGCGCGCCGACGGCGGCCACCATGGGGATGCCACCCATCAGCGCCTTCTGCAACAGTTCGAAGCTGGCGCGGCCGGAAAGCAGCAGCAGCCGGTCGAGCAGCGGAATGCGATCGGCGAGCAGCGCCGCGCCGAGCAGTTTGTCGACGGCGTTGTGGCGCCCAACGTCTTCGCGCAGCGAATCCATCGTTCCATCCGCGGAGAAAAGCGCCGCGGCATGCAGGCCGCCGGTTCGCTGAAAAATGCCTTGCGACGAGCGCAACCGGTCCGGCAGTTGGCAAAGAATCCCTGGGTGAATGGAGAAGTCGTTCTCGCGCCGAGGCGGGCAGGCGGTTCGCAGCGCAAGGAGCGACGCCTTTCCGCAGACGCCGCAGCTCGAAGTGGTGTAGAAGTTCCGCTCCAATGTTGCGGTCGGTATCCCGATCTCCGGCATCAGTTCGACGGTGACGACATTGGGCGCCCCGCGCGCCGAGAGATCAATGCGATTCCGGCCATCTTCCGACCCGCCGGACAATACCCGATCCCCGGAACCGGACGCGCCGGAGCGCACGGACCGAAGATCGCCAACATCGTGAATCACGCCCTCGGTCAACAAAAACCCGACGGCGAGCTCGGCGTCGTAACCGGGCGTGCGCATGGTGACGGAGATGGATTTGTTCAGGCGCGAATCGGATCGCCCGTGTACGATTCGGATCTCCAGAGGCTCCTCGACGGCAATCGAGTCCTGCGCAATGGCGGACGACGCGCCGTCGAAGCGTTCGACTTCGATTTCCCTGACCGGCCGATCTGGCTGCTGTGTGGACATTTTTGACTTGCATGTTTGACTTGCGAATTTGTTCGGACTGTTATCCGGTTTTTCGGCCGCTCGGCCCAGCGCGGCTCAACGCAGGTGAGCAGCTTGCCCAGCGCCAGCAAATTGCGCACCGCATTCACGCCGGCCGGATCGGCGAGGTATCTGGCGAGCAGCCCGAGAGCCGTGCCCATTGCACCGAATGCGCCATGCGGCGCATCGAAAACGCCCTGCCGGTGTGCTTCCTCCAATCGATCGTAACCCACCAGCAGCGCCTCGGCATGTTCGTTGGCAGCCGCGGCCAGCCTGCGCTGAAGCTCGAGCCTGGGGTCGACGGGCCTGGGCGCGAAGTTGAAGGGTTTTGTCATCGGACCTCCGTATTGGCGCTTTGTGCCTTCCCTTCCGGGGTCTCAGATGGTGTATCCTGCGTCCAATTCCCCGACCGCGAGCCCGCGGGATGAGATGCTGAAGGCCAGGCGACGACCTGGTTGCCTCTCATGCTCGTGCTTGTGCAGGTCAATCCCTTCGGTGCAAGCCTTTTCCCTCTGTTGTTTCGAATAACTCTTCGTCAGGATCCGCCAATCCCGGTCGCGGAGCTCCGCCGCATTCCCGACCGGAATCGCTGGCGCCCCGAATGAGTTATCGGGGAGCGGTTCGAAACAAGTTATCCGCAGACCGGGCCGGATAAGTGCCATCCAGTATCCGGCCGTGGAGAGAAAGCGGAACCTGTTTGAAGAACACCCTGGACTGACTGACAACAGAGAAAGCGTGAAGAGATGCTCCCCACGCCACTTGGAGATATAACGACCCTTGACCTGGACGATCCGGTTACTCAGGAGACGGTGTTGTACCACGACAAACATCAGCTCCTCGAGGGCCTGGTGGTGGAGGACGTCGTCGACCAGATTCTCGATCAGATGATGGCAAGGCAACGGAGCCTTTCAAGGCTCAACGTCGTTTCTGTTGTCGCCGCCAGCAAGGGCGCAACCACGCGGACAGTATTCGTGCTGGATCAAGGCGCCTCCCGGGATGAGCTGAACCTGTATCTCGCCCGGTTGCAGCACGAGTTCCTGGTCCGCCTGGTGCGGTACGACGCGGGCAGCCGTGATTTTGTCACGCACGCCGGTCCAAACGCGTGGGACGGTCCACTTGAGGTCTCGCTGGGAGACGCCCTCAGGGAACGCGAACCGAATCCCCATTTCTGCAAAATCGATGAAAGCATCAAGGATGCCATGCGGCAGAGGCGGGGATTCTGGGGCTATCTGTCGGGCTCCTGCAAATCGAAACTCGGCAGGGCCGTCGTGCTGCCACGCCTGTTCAAGAATTTCGCGGTCCAGCCCTACTTCGATGGCGGAGTCTGGGACGTCGATCGCGTCTTGCTGGGCAAGAGCGGCCGGTTCTACGTGATGGAGGTCAAGCACAAGTTCCCGTTCGGAGCGGGAAGGCTGAAATTCGGAATCAACCGCGGGAGCGCCAATGTGCTTTACGCACTCTCAAGGACCGGTTTCTGCTGTTTTCATGCCATCATGGTCAAGCCGTATTGGGACGACATGCACTCCGTCACCTATCTGTTCAACGAGCTCGAAACCAGAAAGCGGGTCGTCTTCTGCGGAAGGATCTTTACCGAATCGGAGCTGCAGGAGCTGTTGCGGCAGCCCTCGTCCCGGTCGCCCGCGAAAACAAGCCTGACAGGGTCCCGGACCCTCGATTACGTGTCGTTTCATGCTTCGTCGTTGTACAGGATCGGCTCGCTGGACGACCCCGAGCTCCCGGCGCAGTTCGCGCGTGCGCTCATCGGTCAACTGCCGGAACACATTTCGGATGAAGACCTCCGGTCATCCAGGATGAGGCGCGGGAAACCGGAGTAGCCGGCGCCAATTCCGCAAAGGCATCGCCGGGAATACGCTCACAGACGCAAGAACTTTCCTATTGCATCCCAACAGGTGCTGGCGTATGCTCCTATTGTCAGTAAATAGGAATCGTATGGCCAACGAGAGCGACGTGTGGCAAGGCACCCTTGCGCTGATGATCCTGAGGACGCTTGAGACGATGGGGCCGCTTCATGGATACGGGATCGCCCGCCGCATCGAGCAAATCTGCCAGGGCCAACTGATCGTGCTTTACGGAACCATCTATCCGGCCCTGCTCAGGCTGGAGCAGGACGGTTACATCGTTTCCGAGTGGGGCAATTCGGAGAACAATCGCAGAGCCCGATACTACAAGATCACGCGTGCCGGGCGCAGACAGGTCCGCAGGGAAGCGCAAAGGTGGGAAAAGGCGACCGCTATCCTCGCGCACTTTCTGCCTCCGGGCAAGGAGATTTCATGAGACCTCTTCGTGCCTGGCTGCTGCGGCTCCGGGGCGTATTTCGAGCCAACCGGGATGGGCGATTCGCCGAGGAGATCGGAGCGCACCTTGAAATGCACGTGCGCGATCTGATCGAGTCGGGGCTGAGCCCCGACGAGGCGCGGCGGCAGGCCATCATGAAACTGGGCGGCGTGGAATCAACCCGGCAGGCCTGTCGAGACACCGAACAGCTTCCCTGGGTGGAGAACCTGCTGCGCGATTGCCGCTTTACGCTGCGAACCCTGGCAAAGAATCCCGGCTTCACGGTTGTGGCACTGGCGGCTCTGATGCTGGGAACCGGGGCAAGCACGGCAGTCTTCAGTGTGGTTGAGAGCGTGCTCCTGCGTCCGCTTCCGTATACCGATCCCGATCGCCTGGTGTGGATACATGACGGTCTGACACAGGGAGACAAAAGCGGCTGGAGCGCCTGCATGGAAGATTTCCTGCTCTGGCAAACGCGGGCGCGATCGTTCGCCCGGCTCGCCGCCTTCACCGGAGATCATTTTGCTTTAACTGGCGATGGGCAGGCCGAGGAGCTTGGAGGGGCCGACGTTACTGCCCGGTTCTTCGACACTCTGGGCGTCCGGCCACTGGTGGGACAGACATTTGCTGCCGATGCGGATCAGCCCGGCCGCGAAAGAACCGCACTGATCAGCGAGCGTCTTTGGCGGAGCCGGTACGCCGCACGATCGGATATCCTGGGCAGGAGCATTGTTCTCGATGGCGAGCCGGTCGCGGTGATTGGCGTGATGCCATCCTCGTTCCGCTTTGTGTTTCCCGATGCCGACGTGTGGAGAATCCTGCCTTTGACGCCTCCAACGCGCCGGGGACCATTTATCCTTCGCGGCATTGCCCGATTGAGGCCAGGCGTGACTCTGGGCGAGGTCAATGCCGAGATGGCAGGCTTGGCCCAAGGAGTGGAACGTGCCGACCCCAAGAGACTGGAACGTCTCCGTTATCCGGTCGTTGGACTCACCGAGGCTATCGTCGGCAACGTTCGAACCCTTTTGGTCGCGCTCGAGGTCGCGGTCGCCCTGGTACTGTTGATCGCCGTTTTTAATGTCGGCAATCTGTTGCTCGCTCGTGCCGCAGTCCGGGAGCAGGAGATCGCGATCCGCCTCAGCATTGGCGCCGGGCGCAAGCGTTTGATTCAACAGTTGCTCACGGAAAGCATCGTGCTGGCTCTCGCCGGCGGCGGCATTGGGGTCTTCCTCGCTTTCATCTGCACCCGGTTCCTGCGCACAAATCCGCCTCCCGGTGTACCACGACTGGAGACTTTGAGCGTTGACGGGCACGTTCTTCTGTTCACGCTGTTGATTTGCATTCTCAGCGGCATTGCTTTTGGCCTCGTACCCGCAATTGGCGCAACACGCCCGAATCTGAGCATGGTTCTGCAGGAAGGGGGGCGAGGCGGAGGAGAGGGTCTGAGGCGACGGAGGCTGCGGAACATTTTTGTCGTTGCAGAGATTGCCATCGCAGTCATCTTGCTGTCAGGCGCAGGGTTACTCATACGCAGTTTTCTCCTTCTGGGAGAAGTTCCGATCGGCTTCGGGGCCCGGCCCGACCATCTGCTGACCCTGCAGGTTGCACCCAGCGGCGATATTTATGGTCAACAGCAGCGGCTCGCGATTTACTGGGATGCTGTCATTCGCGAAGTCGGCAGTCTGCCTGGCGTGGACTCCGCGGCCCTCTCGATCTGGCTTCCTCCGGACCATGCGGCCATGAGCGACAGCTTCGAGATCCAAGGCAAGACACCCCCGGATGGCGGCCCCGTCGTTCCGGTGCCGATTGTGAGCGATGGTTATTTCAGGACGCTCCAGATTCCGCTTTTACGTGGCCGCACCTTTGACGGTCGCGATACTCCGACTTCACCCCCTGTAACAATCATCAGCGAGAATCTGGCTCGCAGATATTTTCCCGGCGAAGACCCGGTTGGAAAACACCTCAAGCACGGCGGACCGCAGTCGGATAATCCCTATATGGAGATCGTTGGCGTTGTTGCCGACGTCCCATACGAGGGTGCTGGCGCTCCGGACGAGCCCGTCTACTACGAATCGAGTTCCCAGATACCCGATCGCCCTATGTGGCTTGCAGTCCGCACCCATGGCGATCCCCATCGGCTGATTCCCGCGATTCGGAACCGGGTCGCGGCACTTGACGGGAACGTGCCAATTTCCCATATCGGCACAATGGATGAGAGTATGTACGCGTCGGTGGCTCTCCCACGATTCCGATCCATCCTGATGGGCGCGTTTGCCCTGATCGCTCTCCTGCTGGCGGCCATTGGCATCTATGGAGTAATGACCTATTCGGTCTTGCAGCGCACGCAAGAGTTGGCCATTCGGCTCGCTTTAGGCGCCACCCGAGGGAACGTGATTGGCAGGGTGGTCGGGCATGGCATCTTTCTGGCCCTGTGCGGAATCGCGATCGGGTCGGTCGGAGCTCTGGGCTTCGTACGCACTCTTCGATCGATGTTGTTTCATGTGTCCCCAGGCGATCCCGCAATCTTTGCTGGCGTCGCCTTTCTTCTTTTTGCTGTCGCCCTCACCGCCAGTTACATCCCCGCACTTCGCGCGGCACGCAAGGATCCTTTACGAGCATTGCGTCGTGAATGAACTCGCCCGTGTGTCAGGCAAACTGGCCGGCAGATTAACTTCACGATTCAAGACCTCTGCGGGCAAGCTGCCCGCGACGCAGCGGGCCGCGCAAAGTGCATTCCTGAATGCAGCCGGACCTGTGAATCGACTGCCGTAGGGAAATGTGGATGGTCACTGTGGATGCCAATTGAATCCAGGATTCCTGGAATCAATGGCGGGGACGACGGGGCTCGAACCCGCGACCTCTGCCGTGACAGCAAACTGGAAGGCGGTAAGTAATTGAAATCAGGGGGAACGGATGGCTCCTTTCAGCGCCTTGAGGAACGGTTGGGAACCCTTATTGCACCCTTATCGCACCCACGACCTCTGTCTTGCAAACCTCTGCCCATAGTTGAAGAACTGGCTCGGCTCGATGAGCGCCTTGTCCTGCTCTCGTCAGCTGAGAGAGCGTACATTTGGCGTCGCTGTGCTGGACTTGGTGGTTTCGCAGTCGTAGCCCTTTTGGCACCAACAACCTATTTCTCGCCGTACCTCTCGTCGTGTGGAACTAGTACCGACGTTGCATCCGCTTCCAGCGACGGTACGAGCCAGCGGAACAGGGCTCTTGCTGCAAAAGCGCCCAGAGGCTGAGCGACGACAAAACCAGGGGCGTCAGCAGATCTTATCCTCGAAAACCTCGCATTGCGGCAGCGGCTCGCCGCGTTGCCGCAGACGCGTTCTCGGTCTCGCCTCGCCGGGTCGGATCGGGTCTTCTGGGTTCGGCTGCAGCGCTTCCGGTCCGGATGCAAAGTGCACTTGTTTTCGTGCAGCCGGAGAAGGTCATCCTTGGACATCGCGCCGGGTCTAGGCTGCGCTGGAAGTGGCTTTCACGTAAACATACCGTTGTGGGAAGGAGGCCGACGACCCAAGAACGGCGGGAGCCCATTTCTGAATGTCTGAGACCGGCGATTGAGGCGTATAATTCTGCCGCTCTCCAGTTCAGATAAGATTCCGCTTCGGGGGATTCGGCCATGAGGATTCCCATTGGGCTTTGCCGCCAAATGAACCGGCATGGGCTTTTACAGAGCTTCCTGCAGGAATTCTGCGTTCTTGCTGTGGCGTTGATTGTCGCTGGCTCTGCTTTCGCGGAAGGACATCGCGATGGCGGAGGCGGCGGCAATCGCTCCATCGGTGTGACAAGCACTGTCACAACGCCGAGTATCAGATCCCTCAATCCGACCCTCGGGACCGGTGGGCACGTCGGTGACCATCACCGGCTCGAACTTCGGTTCGTCGCGGGGCACGAGCACAGTTAAGTTCAATGGCAAATCCGCCGGGACCGCGAAGAGCTGGAGTGCGACGAAGATTGTGGTCAAGGTCCCCAGCGGAGCGCAGACCGGCAAAGTTGTCGTGACCGTGAAAGGGATCCAAAGCAACGGTGTGACGTTCACGGTAACAGTGCCCCCTGCGATTACACGTCTGAATCCGACATCCGGCCCGGTGGGCACGTCTGTCACCATCACCGGCTCGAACTTCGGTTCGACGCAGGGCATGAGCACAGTGAAGTTCGATGGCAAATCCGCCGGGACCGCGACGAGCTGGAGTGCGACGAGGATTTTGGTCAAAGTTCCGGCCGGAGCGCAGAGCGGCAAGGTTGTTGTAACCGTAAAAGGACTTCAAAGCAATGGCGTGGAGTTCACGGTAACGGTGACCAGCGCATGTTCCGCCGGCGGCAATGGAGCCGGCCTGCTGAACGGGGACTATACATTCCTCGAACAGGGATTCACTCACCCAAGCCTGGCCTTTTTCGTATTCGCGGGCAGATTCCACGCCGATGGGGTCAACACCATCTCCAAAGGACTCCTCGAGTACAACTCCGAAGGCTATGGCGGCTCGAATGGCACGCCGCTGCCGTTCACGGGCTGCTTTGTTCTCAATACCTCCAGCACATCCGGACCTGCCCATGGCACCATGACTCTGGTCAATTCCGGCGCGGGCCTCAGCTACACCTTCGCAATCGCGGTGCAGTCAAACGGTAACGGAAGGCTCATCCAATTCGATACCAGCCAGGATTTCCGCGGTTCCGGGTACTTCGAGAAGCAGTGCCCGAAGGCGACCAACGGAGCCTGCTCGGCGTTCGCCGATTCCAACGTCTCCGGAGGGTACGGGCTTGCCTTCATCGGCTTTATCACCCACACCCAAACTTCGAACGCGGCCTTTGTCGGACGCCTCGACGCAAACGGCTCAAGCGGCACCTCGGGCGCAGTGATCGACCTTTCGACTTCCGCCGGCGTGGCGGCGCTCAACGACGCGTTCACGGCTTCCTACAAAGTGACCGATACGACCAACGGCCGGGTGGGAATAACAGCCGACGTCACCTATAACGGCAATTACTCCAAGGGCGTTGCCGAGACTTTCCACTTTGCCTGCTATCTCGGGAACCTCGATAGCTCGCACGTAGCCACGGTACTGTATTGCATCAACACCGACACGCCCTCGGGGACACTGCCGCTCGTCGCCGGCCGGTTCATCCTGCAGAACACGCCGAGCGGAGGCTGGACGAACAAAAACGTGGTTCCATCCTCCAATGCTTCAGTGATTTGGTCGACCGGCATCTCCGGCGGCGGCTATGCCCGCGTCACTGCCGGCCAGTTCACCTACAACACCAGTGCAAATCCTCCGACTATTTCCCTCAGCCAGGATCTGAACAAGGGCGGCGGCACTTATGTTTTCCAGCAAGGTGTGATCGACATCAGCGTCGCCTCCAACGGGCGCCTGCAGGCATCGGCCGGCGGGAACCTTTTATCGCCCTGTTACGTGCTCGATGCGGGCGAGGGAGTCTGTGTCGACGAGGCCAACAACGCCTCGCTCAGCTATTTCGTTCCACAGGAGGCCAAGCCACCGGGGGGATTTTCAATGGGCAGCTTTGATAACTCGTTCTCCATCGGCACGCTGAACCCAATGACAGTCGGAGTGAACGATATCGTCGGCGTGGCCGCCAGTGCCGGTGCGACAGGAGAACTCAGCGGAAGCGAATACCTCGATGAGGCATCGTCCGGGCTGTCCAAGCCGAGTCTGTCGGCCACGTACTCCATTTCATCCGGCACAGATGCAACGATCGGGCGCTTCGTCGTATCGGTGGCGAGCCCCACCACCGACACCTTGGCCCTCTACGTGATCGATGCCGACACTGCGGTAGCTGCCTCTACCACTGACCTCGAACCCGGGCTGATGTACTTCGCTCATTAGACTAAACAATCAACTACGGGGAACACTTAGAAAGCATAATCGGGCTTACCGGATTCAGGGAGCCCAAAACTCAAAGCAAGGCCGCTGTTCAGCGGCTGGTAACTGCCGAGTAGGCGACGACCCACCCGGAATCCCAGGAGGCATCAAACAGGCGCGGAAATGAGCGCATTTGCTCGTGATTGCCAACTGGATTTGATACCAGCCCGAAATGCAGCCGTCAGTGCTTGGCAGCCATCGCAGTCGAGAGTGCACTCTTGGCGGGCAGCCAGGCGGGGCCTCCGTCTTCCCACTGATTGTCGGTGAGTTGCTCCACGTGAGTGCCGTCGGCGTCCATCACAAAGATCTCGCCATAAGGCTGTGGGTTGCCGGTAATCAGCGCTTCGTCCTTGAAGCCCATGCGGCTGCTGGTGAAGAGGATGCGGCTGCCGTCTGGCGACCAGGCGAGGTGGGCGTCATTGCCGTGCGTGTCAGAGAGTTGCTTGAGGCCGGTGCCGTCGGGGTGGATGGTGAAGATGTTGAAATTTGAGTGGGCGCGGCGGATGAAAGCGATGGTGTCACCGCGCGGCGACCAGACCGGGAAGTTGTCGTAGCTGTCAGTGAGCGTAGTTACGTTGTGGCCATCGATGTCCATGATGCGCAGGCCCTCGCCATCTGGGCCGGAGGTGCGGTAAACAAGGTGCTTGCCATCGGGGCCGAAGGATGCAAAGGCATTGTTGTTGGCACCGGAAGTGAGGGTGTGGAAGCCGGTGCCGTCGGCGTTGATGAGCGCGATCCTCGCTCCGCCGTTGTCGGGCATTATCGGAGTCTTACCGCCCATGGCAAAATTCCAGAATGCCGTAAAACCGCCGATGCCGACGACGATCTGCTTGCCGTCGGGCGACCACTGCGGGCCGAGGAGGAGCTCGGTGTGGGAGTCCTTGGTCTTGTAGATGGAGTGAGCGGGTTTGCCGTCCTCCGTGACCATAAGGGACCAACCGCCGTCGGGATTATGCGCGGTGAATGCGAAATGGTCACCGTCGGGGCTGACGGCAGGCAGCATCCAGATGCCGTAGAGCTCGAAGTTGGGGTTCCGACTCCACATGGGTTGAGGAATGCTGGTGTCGTCCTCTTGGGTGCGGGGGTAGACGACCCGTTTGCCGTCTGGCGACCACGATGCGGGCATCAGATCACTGCCTTTGGGTCCGGGTTTTCCATCAGAATAGAAGATGCCCGGTTGAGCTGGATCGTTCCGAAGGTAGCCGATCACGCCTCCCGCAAGTACCTTGGGCGAGAGCTTGATACCGGCGGGCGCGGCCACGGGGCTCGCTTGGCCGGTGGCGATGTCAAGCTGCAAGAGCTGGTCGCCGCCTTCCTGGGGATGCACGTGACTGCGGAAATCCCAGGTCTGCTGAGCGGTCATGCAATAAGCGACGAGGGACTTGCTATCGGCGTTCCATGACGGGCTGCCACAGAAGTTGCCGTGCTCGGAGAGGCGGCGCAAACCGGTGCCGTCCGGGTGGATGAGGTAGATATCAACAATGTGAAGGATCTCCCAGCGTCCCTTGGCGTCCGGCAGGTCGCTTCCGCGGTCAGAGGAGAAGGCTATCCACTGGCCGTCGGGCGACCATGCGGGACGGAAGTCGCCGCCCCTACCGGAGGTAAGCGGCGATGCTTTGCGGGTGGCGATATCGAGCGTCCAGAGATTGGCATAGCCGGCGGCGCGCGTGGAGACGAAGACGAGGCGCGAGCCGTCGGGTGAGAAGGCGGCCTGATCGTCGAAGGCGGGGTCGTCGGTCAGGCGCTCGAGGCCGGAGCCGTCAGGACGGACGCGGTAAATGTCGGCGGAACTTGCGCGCTCCGAGGTGAAGGCGATCCAGTCACCCTTGGGGGACCAGGAGGGATTGTAGTCGAGCGTCCCTGGTTGGGTAAGGGTGTGCTCGCCCGAACCATCGGCGTTGGCGATGTAGAGCGTGGCCCGTGAAGGGCCCGAGTTATCGAAAAGGATGCGGTCTGCGGAGAAGGCGGGAAGAGCCAGTACAGCAAGCGCAAGAGAGGACAACGACGCGACGAGACCTCGGTGCATGGACCCTCCATGACGCAGATATTCGATTCGAGTCGGGGGCAAGACAGAGTATACAGGTCGCTTTCACGGCATAGTCCAATTTCGCCAAGCCACTTAGAGACAATTCCTGTGGAACCGTTTCGCGGATTGCGGTGGTGGCCCCGCCAACCCGGACATTACTGTTCTGCTTTGGCCTGTTCGTGCCACGCCAGACTCCTCAAAATTGACTGATGTGGTCGGATCAAGTGGAACCGGCTGGGCGCATCGGCGACGCAGGGCGCGCGTATCAAAAAGTCGAGGTGGGAGGTTGCGCCAAATGTCTGTTCGACCTCGGTTCGATCAAGAAGCAGATTAGCGCCCCTGGGTAAGCCGTGGCGGATGTTGCAACGACAGCCGATCCCAGGGGCCGTCCCACTCACAGGGTCTGCCCTTGGTTCGGAAAGATGTCAGGTCGTCCGCCACCGACAGGCTGACATAGGTATTAATTCCTACGTTGGTGTCCACGCCAGCTGGCCCGGAGCTGTGCCGACACAAGTTAGCGGTATCGGGAACCAGATGGACGGGAATTCGATTGCCACCGATCTCGACGTCATCGTGCCGTGTACCCGATGCGTCATAGAGAAAATGCGTTCTGCGCCACTCCTGCACCATCTCGACGGTAATCTGGCCGTAGTTCTTCCGGATGAGCCACATTAGAGTCCAAAAGCGCGCGCCGGTACCATTGAGTCCAAAATGGGTTGGGTTCTGTGCGCCGTTTCCATGCTGGTTCATCGGATAGCCAGGGTCGTAAACGTTGTGCTCGTTGTAGCTGTCCTTCGATTCGACATTGTTCGTCGAGACGACATAGTGATTGCCTCTCTCCCCCATTTCGCCCGGGACTCGGATGGCATAACGCGCCATGCCCTTTTCATCGGCTGGAATGCTCTCGACAACAAAGGCCTCGCGACTGTCGGAAACGACGCAGTTCACGCCACGCGTGCATTTCCCGATCACGATCTTCAATCCTGATTTGGCTCGATATTGCGGGCGGCCGACGGTAAGAAGCTCGACAGCATGCCTGGCCGAACTGGCGAAAGCTGCCGCGTAAAAGTTCCCCAACTGCCAGTCCAGGCCGGGTCGGCGATAGCCGGAGAACGGAGCATCCAGGGTCGGTCCAAGAATGCCCAGACTTCCGCCTGCATACCCGCTCACGGTCACGCCGCGATCATTCTGCGCATGTTCGCTCCCAATCTCGCCTGCGGAGTCGGTAACTGTGAAGCGATGGGCTCGCGGGTCCGTCGGATTGGCAATGAAGGTGACCAGATATTCCTGTGGGAAAAAGTGCTGGTCCTCCGAGCTGACATGAATCGCTTTGCCATCGCGAGTGGCGGGGCCGAGGATAACGGCACCACTGCAGCAGTGGATGTCATCGTCGACCGATGCCAGCTCGGCAGTCGAAGAGACGGGCGGCTTCCCTTTCAGACCCTAATAGCTGTTGATCATCAGGATCTTATCGAAATGGTTCAATTCGCGGGGAAAGGCCGAAGCGGAGAGTTCCGTCGCCGCGCCGTCGGCGATCCCGTGCATCATTTCCAGCGCTTCGGGTACGAGGAATTCGTAGTACCGTTCCTGCTGGGTCAAATAGGTAGTTATGACTTCGCTGCTCCCTTGGACCGGCAGAAGCTCCCGGTACCAACCCTCGTACACCATGCGTATAAGGTCGCCTGCCCGTTCGCCATATTGCCTGCCGATTTGGTACCAGGAGCCGTCCAGTTCCCCGAGGTAGCGCGGATGCGGTTCATAGGCGGGATAGCCCTGAGCGAGGGAATACTCGCCCAGTTTCCGGTTATGGCCGGTCCATTCGGAAGGAGTCGAGTATTTGGCGGCGTCGGTAGCAGACTTTGCAGGCAACGCGACAGACCAGGCAACGCTTTCAATGGGATCGCCCGAAAGAGCCATGGCGCCCACCGATGCCGCGAGCTTGAACCATGCTCTGCGGCTCATTCCTGAAGTCGCGTACCGTTGATCGAAGCTGTCCTTGCTATCTTTCGCCGCATCACTGCAATCCGCCATAATCTCGGCCTCAGTCGTGGTGTGCGGGCCGTGCTTCGCGCATTGCTCGCCAGTCGGATCATTATAGGGCAGCGTGAACGGCGCTCGCAGGTCTCCAAGATGCACGCCTCGTGACTGCTGTTGAGAGCGAAGATGGCAGACGTTGGGCCGAATCGAAGATCAAGGCGGTCACAGGTGGAGACCGCATCGCGGCGCGTTTTATGAGGCAGGATTTTTTCGAGTACATACCGCAATTCAAACTCATCGTTGCCGGCAACCATAAGCTAGGGTTGCGCACCGTTGACGAAGCCATGAGGTGCAGGTTCAACGTGGTGCCCTTCTCAGTCACGGTGCCCGCCTCAGAACTCGATACGGAATTGACTGAAAAACTCCGCGAAGAATGGGGCGGAATCCTTCAGTGGATGATTGACGGTTGTTTGGGTTGGCAGGCGGAAGGTCTACATGCTCCCAAGACTGTGGTTGAAGCGACCGCAAGTTATCTGGCAGACGAGGATGTGCTTTCCCGGTGGGTGGAGGATCGCGAAGTGAAATGCGGGAGACGGGCTTCGGCAACCGAACTCTTCCGGAGTTGGCGCCAATGGTGCGTGGAAAACCAAGAAGATCCAGGATCACAAAAGCGGTTTTCGGAGAATCTCGAATCTCACGGCTTCAAACCGAAGAGAACGAAGAACGCGAGCGGGTTCAATGGAATTGGCCTGGTGACGGGTGTGACGGGTTGTCCCATATTGACCGTTCGCCTGCGCGCGCGTGACGGGTATAACCGGAGTTTCCGTCACATCCGTCACTCGCGATACTCTCGATCGCCCTCTGGGCGGGTGGCGCTTTCAACTGGGCGAATAGGCCGGACTGGGGTCGGGTGCCTGGTTGAATGGATCGTGAGGCGCGGAAGCCCACGAGCATCTGCCAGAGCCGGACAGAAGCGATATCGACCGCCCCAGAATGCCACACCGGCATAACGTTACCTATCGGCGAGTGCAGAAGGGAAGGCCGAAACCGACCCTGAGAAGGGCGCTTCGAAAGGCGTCCATATCCGATTCCGGCGCTTGAACTGTTTGGAACACCCAACCTCTCGAAAACTGCGCGAAGCGACGCGACGACAATGCTACTCTGGACGCGCTTCTGATTCCCAGCCGGAGGCTTCTGTTGCCGCTCGCCGCTGGAACCACGGTCGGGCCCTATACCGTCGTCGCGCCGCTTGGGGCCGGCGGAATGGGCGAAGTCTATCGCGCTCGCGATGGCCGTCTGGGTCGCGAGGTCGCCATCAAAGTGCTCTCCCGAGCGCTTGCGGGCGATGCCGAGAGCCGGCGGCGATTCGATGCGGAGGTCCGCACCGTGGCCGCGCTGAAGCATTCCAACATCGTCTCCATCTTCGACTTCGGAGAATGGGAGGGTGCGCCCTATGCCGTGGTCGAGCTGATTGACGGCCAGTCCCTGCGCGAGATCCTTCGCGAGGGCGCGGTCCCCATCCGGCGCCTG
>JASHQQ010000018.1 GCA_030039035.1 Acidobacteriaceae bacterium
CCTCGCAGGCGGCGGCAGCGACTTGCGGATCGATCATAGCAGGTGGTCACCCGGCTTACTCTTCGAGCTTGCGCTCTTTCGCGAATTGATCTGCAGGAGAAAGCGGGATCCTTATGGAATGCAATGAAGGAGTTAGAACCGGTGCGAGCGCGGAGAGGCTTGACAGGGAGGGATTGAGGGACTAAGGGACTAAGGGACTAAGGGGCTGAGGGACGAAGGGACTGAGGGACTGAGGGGCTGAGGGACTGAGGGACTGAGGGACGAAGGGACTGAGGTGTCTGCGTGAGAACTCTTACCAGGGCCATAAAGTCGGTTTCAAAAGGCCCGCGGCTAAAGCCGCCTCGATATTTTGCGCCGAAATTCAGCAGCCTGAAGGCTGCTGCTCCCTCCAATTCGCGCACCGAAACTACGCCGAAACGGGTTCTCACGCGCACTCTGAGGGACTGAGGGGCTGAGGGACGAAGGGACTGAGGGACGAAGGGACTGAGGGACGAAGGGACTGAGGTGTCTGCGTGAGAACTCTTGCCAGGGCCCTAAAGTCGGTTTCAAAAGGCCCGCGGCTAAAGCCGCCTCGATGTTTTGCGCCGAAATTCAGCAGCCTGAAGGCTGCTGCTCCCTCCAATTCGCGCACCGAAACTACGCCGAAACGGGTTCTCACGCGCACTCTGAGGGGCTGAGGGACGAAGGGACTGAGGGACTGAGGGCTAAGGGACGAAGCAAGCCGTCGTGCGTAGCTGGGATCCGGTTGGCTGGGAGCCGGTGGAATAAGCTACCGAAACAATGTTCGCCTGGACGGCGAGCAGGGTTGTGCTCGCCGGAGCGCCGGCGGTCATGGCGCCTTCGAAGAAGGACCCGACGGCCCAGTTGCTGTTATCTCCTCCGGTGCCGAGAATGATGGCTCCTTCCTGATGCATCGGCGAATACTGCGGCGATGGAAGAGGTATGGAACCGGTGGTGGTGAGGCACGGAGCCTGGCCGTTGCCCCAGTAGACGGCGTAGTTCTGCTGGCCGTCGTTTGCCCCCATTGCGGTGACAAACGGCATTCCGGCGGGAACCGGAAAGGGAGGGTAAGGGTAGAGACCGTTTTCCATGTCGAATCCGACATAGGGACTGCAGGGAACGCCGCAGCCAAGCCGTATCGCATCCATATGGCCGCTGCCGTTGTTGCGGTTGTTTCTCTCCGCGTTGCCGAAGTCGAAGCAGCATCCGTCCTGGAGGTGGATTCCCGAGGCCACCATATAGACCCCTTCGGGTTGTCCATTCTCGGCGGTGCCCACGGCGGCGTCGTCGCGGTAGCCCATTCCGGCTGAAATGTAGACGCCGTACACCTTGTGACCGCCGGCAACGACCGGCAACGAATCCGCAACCGCGGGAAGATCGTCTCCGCCCGGTCCTTTTCCCTTCGCCGCGCCGGGAGGGGCGACCGCGAGGTTGTTATGGCGCGGCGACTGATCGAAGATCTCCGTGATCGTGCAGGTGGTGTTGGCGCAGAATCCGTCCTGTGCGGCGGCGTTTGCATAACCGCCGGAGAGAAGTCCGATGTTCGCCGTGGTCCCGTCGGACGCTCGCGCCACCTGGTAGAGCGGCCCGGCATAGGAGCCGTAGAGAGCGCGCGTGGTGCTGAACGCGGCCACGCAGGGGGTTTGCGCCGCGCCGAAGATGTCGCACGGGGAGCCGGACAACTGCGCCGAGGCATCCGTCGCGCACACCACGTTGTTCGTGAACATGCACGACTGCGTAGCCAGCAGCGCAACGGGGCCCAATGCTCCCAGCACCAGAAGGCGTTGGAACCGCGGCATGGGTATTGTCACTCCGATCGGGAACCGGACCTGGCCCACTATATCGCGAAATCCGGGCGCCGCGCGCGCTCGCGCGGCCGCCTTATGGCGTGTCTCCGCCGGAGGTGGTTCTGGCCACCTGGTTGATGATGCGCTGGATGACGACGACCTGCACGTGGATGTGGCTGGCGATATCGGGCAGGAACTCGGTGACAAAGTTGTCGATGGGCGCCGTGGCCAGGCCGACTGCGTAGCGCTCGGCGCTGGAGGGCAGGTTGGTGGCCTGACCGGGGACGTAGAGGTTGCCGATTTCGTCGTCGACGGCAAAGCCGACGATGTTGGCATAGTTCGGCATCGGCCTGCCGCTGTCGCCCTGGGTCCACACCACCTGAACGACGGCGTGAACGGCGCGGCGCGGGATGGACGCATGCGGCATGCGGTGGTAGTGCGGGTCCTGATGGGCGATCGAGCAGATGACAAAGGTGTCGACGAACTCGCCGGTCGCATCCTGCGTGAAGCTGACGCCGGCATTGCGGGCGAATCCGCGAAAGCCGGGACCGTAGGCGGAATGCGAATCCGAGGCGATGGCGATCCCCGAGTCGCCGGCGATGGTGACCAGGTTGAAGGGATCGACGAGATTGCGCAGCGCCAGCCAGCCTTTCTCGCCGGGGGTGAGGGGCTTGACCTGCGGCCCGTCGGTGAATCGCTTGTACCAGTTGATGTGCGGGGGCGGACAGGGAGCGCCGGGCTGGACTCCGGTCGCCGGCGGCGCATCGCCGGGGTATCCGGCGACGCTGGCCGCATGCGCAGCAGCCATGTTCCCCATGGCAGCGCCCGCGGACTCGACCTGGCAAGGCCAGTCCGGCCTTGAAAGACGCGTGGCTGCCTGCGGCTGCGGCGCGTCGGGGATGGCGGGCGGAGCCTGGCCGGCCTGCAGGCGGAGCGGATGACCGAGGAGCAGCCACAACGCCGACAACAGCAGGAGATCCCTGGATCCGTTTCGAAAGGCAGCCATTCGCCGGCAGACATCGGATCGGCTCCTCCATCGACCTCTTGTCCGGCTGTGCAATGTCTCTTCGACCTCGGCAGCAGAATATCGGCTTCGACCGGATTTCACTGCACCACGACGGGACCTGCGCTCCGGATGGAAGTCCGGCGCCGCCGAGCGCGGGATTCGCCGGCGGTCCCGCTATGAAAGTCAGACGCGATTTTTCGGCCAGGGTCACTCGAGCGGACCGAATCGCGGCGGCATTCGAGTCGATTCCTCCTGCGCCGGGTTATTGACCAGGGGGGCACATTGCCGCCCTGCGGTCATTGACGGTTCGATTGCGGGTTCGCAGACTGGAAAGAAGGCAGCGTGCCGATGCCGGGCACTTTTTCAGGAAAGGACGCAATCATGGGCACCTATCCGCCGCCCGGACCGGGCAACGTGGGCGTGGGACAACGCATCGAAGAAGCGGTCGAACTGATCGAGATGGAGCTGCGCCACGCCATCGCCTATATCAACGATGCCATCGTGCCGCAGGTCCGCACCGAGTCCATCTCGGCCATGCGCAGGGTCTCGGAAAAGCTGCGCAATCTCGCCGACCGCCTTGATCAACAGGGCCCGCGACCCAGATGAGTGACGACTGTCATCGAGCCATACTGCGCCCCAGGCGGTTCCACGGTTCCGGGAGCCGCTTTCGGGCGTGGTTCACAGTGGCTCTTTCCCGGGAAAAGAGCCATATGGCTTTCGCGGCTCCAGGTGAAGCTCCGATTCAATGCTCCGCTTCGCCTCAGGGGCTGAAGCCGCACCCGTTTTGCGCCACGTGCGGCACGGCTGAAGCCGTGCCCTTTCAAAATCGTCGGGTTATTCGGAGATTCCCGGGGCACGGCAACTGTGGAACCGCTCTGGCCTGCTGCGCGGCGCTGGCGCTGGCGGCGGGCTTTGCCACCGGTTGCGGTCATCATCGCGAGGCGAGCCAGCCGCCGCCGCAGGCCACCGCTCCCGAACCCCAGCCGACGCCTCCCGCGACCGAAGCCAACATCCCGGAATCGACGCGCCCGGCGCGCATCGCGCCCACGCCGGCTCCGCGCGGCGGCGTCAGCGAGGCCGACCGCGAATACATTGCGTCCCACCGGCCGGTCTTCAGCGAGGAAGGCTACGCGACCTGGTATACCGCGCCCTACAAGGGCCGCCGCGCCGCCAACGGCGAGGTGTTCAGCGACTATGCCATGACCGCGGCGCACCGCACGCTGCCCATGGGCTCGCTGATCGTGGTCACCAATCTCGGCACCGGCCAATCGGGCGCCATGCGCATCACCGATCGCGGCCCGTTTGTCGAGGGCCGCATCCTCGATCTCTCCATGGCTTCGGCCAAGGCCACGGGCATCTATCGCAGCGGCATGGCGATGGTGCGCCTCGAGGTCTACGAGACGCCGAAGTCGATCTCCATCGGCGGGCGCTGGTGCGTGCAGATCGGCGCCTTCCACAGCGAGCGCAAGGCCATCCGGCTCAAGGAGCAGCTCCTGCGCCGGTATCCGGGCTCGAATGTGATCGAGTTTCCCGGCGAAGACAGCTACTGGGTGCGCATCCGGCCCGAGGGCGACGACCGGACCGAGGCCGAACTCATCGCCCGGCACGTGCGGCCGGCGGAAGGCGAGGCGTTTCTGACAAGGCTGGATTGAGTTGCGTCCGGCCGCGCCAGAGCGATTCCGCTTCACATGCCGACATCGCAACCGCGGCGGGTACTTTCGGCCCGACTGAAGCCGGACCCTTTCAAATCACCCTTATTGAAGCACGCTCTGACAATTGAAGCGAAACCGCTGTGGCGGATGCGCGGATTCGATCGCCAGGTGATCCGGTGACAAATTCATTGCACCCGAAATTGGACGAGCTTAAGCTGGGCTGGATCGGAAAGCGCCATGCAACCACTCTTTTCCTCTTGCCGAAATGCTGCCGTCCTGCTCGCGATAGCCTCATTTGCCTCGATGCCTCCGGTTCCGGCGCGCGCCGCGATACCCTTGACCGCGTGCACCTACACTCTCACGCTCACAACGAGCAACGCGACCCCGACGTTCGGCCAGAACATTACGCTGACCGTGGCCTTGACGTTCCCATCCTCATGCCCGGCGCCATACTTGCCTGCCTTCTCGATCTTCGATGGCTCCTCGGCGCTGGTTTCGGGAGCAAGGGCCAATGAGCCGGGGTCGAAGTTTGTTTATTCCACCACTTCGCTCAGCGTGGGGAAGCACACGTTGGTCGCCAAATACGTATCGACGATCAGTGGAACGAGCGGCACCTCGAACACGGTTCTGGTGCAGGTGGCCGCTGCCCGCGCGCCGGCGATTTCGAGCCTGATTCCGTCCTCGGCCTCGTCCGGAGGGTCAGCATTCGAACTCACCGTCAAGGGAAGCGGCTTTGATTCCGGGTCGACGGTCGAATGGAACGGCGGCGCTGTTACGACTTCTTATGCAAGCGCGACCGAGCTGCGCGCGCAGATCTCCGCATCCGATATCGCGACGGCGGGAGTGGCCAGCGTGACCGTCGTCAATCCTTCGGCGGAAGGCGGTGCGTCCGCCGCATC
>JASHQQ010000152.1 GCA_030039035.1 Acidobacteriaceae bacterium
GCAGGCCTCGCCGTCTCGATTCGGAACGCGGTGCAGCAGATCGATCCCGACTTGCCGGTGCTCGACATTCGCACCCAGCAGGAACAGATCAACGGCGATATGCAGGTGGAGCGCATCTTTGCGGCGCTGACGGCCGGCTTCGGCCTGCTGGCGCTGGCGCTGGCCTGCGTGGGCATCTACGGCATCATGGCGTACACGGTGGCGCAGCGCACCAACGAGATCGGCATTCGCCTGGCGCTGGGCGCGGTTCCGGAGCAGGTGCGCGGCATGGTTCTGCGCGAAGGCGCATGGCTCACCCTTGCCGGAGTGGCAGCCGGTCTGGCCGCGGCATTCGGTCTTGCCAGGCTGGTGAGCTCAATGCTCTACGGCGTCAAGTCCTGGGATCCGGCAACGTTAGTTTCAGGAGCGTTGATCCTCTTCGCGGTGGCGCTCGCGGCAAGCTGGATTCCGGCGCGGCGTGCAGCCAGCGTGCAGCCGATGGAGGCGCTGCGGCATGAATAAAACAGGGACCAAGGGACTGAGGGAACAGGGACTCAGGGATAACGGAACTGGCCCTGACACGGGCGAATTGCGCACCGAACGCCAATTACTGGTCACCGATGATGGCCGATCACTTGTCCTTCAGTCCCTGAGTCCCAAGTCCCTCAGTCCCTGCTCCCGGCTTTCTTCACGGGCGTGGCCTGCCCGACCTGCGTGGCGCTGGTGGTGTAGAGATGGCAGTCGCCGGTGGTCTCTTTGAAGCGGAAGTAGGGATGGAAGAAGAGCGCGGCGCGGGCGTCGCCGGAGCCTTCGGCAAGATCGGTGAGCCAGACGCCATCCGGCTGGGGCTGGTCGTGGATGTGCAGCCAGAAGCCCTTGTGGAGACTGGCAACCAGACCGCCGGCGATCTTCAGGTCCTTGACGGATTTGATGTTGATGTCAATCAGTTCGCCGGTCTGCTCATCGACCGACATCGTGCCGGTCATCACCTGGGCGAAGCGCTGCTCGATGTTTTTGGCCTGGAATTCGGGATTGGGAACAATGTCATAGAAGAGAACGCTGCGGCCATTTACCTGCTCGCGGCGGCCGTTGGTCAACATCATCGCCTCCATGACGTCCACCATCTGCTGGTTGCCTTTGTCGTTCTCCTTTTTGGCCGTCGCCTGGTTGCTGTATTTCACGGCCTGCTTCATCACCCGCTCGTCTTCTTTCCTGGTTTGATCGGGCGTGAGGTCCTTGCCGTCCTTCTGCAGGGTGCGTTCGATGGCGATGCCGTTGACGAAAAACTGGTCTTTCACCTCGGTTTCAGTCTTCTTGATCTTTCCTTTGCTGTCCAACTCGGCCGATTCGTCGGATACGCGGCACTCGTAGCGCTCCTGCTCGGCGGCGAGTTTTTTCTCGTCGGCCAGGGCGCGCTGCATCAGCTCGGCAGGATTGGGAAGCGGTGCGTCCGGTTTGCCGGCAGGGGCCTGCGCGGCGGACAACGCGGCGCCGGCGAGACACAGCAGGGTTGCGAAGGATGGTCGAACGGGAGTGGGACGCATGGGGAGGGTCGGTCCTCTTTCCTGGCGATCACGCGCACCGGCCGCGATGGGTTCCCGGTAAAGATATGACGCAGAATACCGGGAAAATGTTAATGAGGTTTGAGGCAGACCGGAGCGCGTAAGGCCCACGTTGATTTTGCGGCACTTTCGGCGCGACTGATGGTTGTGCCCTGACACTTGTCCTTCCGGAGAGAGTTTTGGTTCAACCTGCGAATACCCGTACCCTCCCTGCCGGCCCATTAGAGCGGTTTCGCTTCACTTCCCGACATCTCGAATGTCCCCAAGGTGGCTTTTTCTCGAGGAAAAAGCCACTCGGGGCCCTCGATCCTGTCAACACTTGAATCGAAACCGCAGTAGCCCCTGCCGATGGAAGTTTTCTGGCCCATTCCGCGCCGAAGGCGATACGATAGTGCGAAACGTGCGAGGAGAGGGTCAGGGATGAAGCGATTTCTGGTGCTTGCGGTTGCAATGATCGGCCTGGTGTTGGCCGGCCCGAGGGCGACTGCCCAAAACAGCGGGATCGACGGCAAATGGCACTTTGTGCTGGATACTCCGGGCGGCGACCGCGAGATGGATGCCAACTTCGCCGTCGACGGGGACGGCAAGGTGACCGGCAAGTTCGGAGAGACGGATGTTGCAGGTACCTTCAAGAACGGCGAGATGAACCTCGACTTCGAGATGACTTCGGAGGAGTCCGGCGAGACCTCGCACCTGAAGCTGGCAGGCAAAGTGGATGACACCGCCGCTCTGACCGGCACCTGGGAGTTCTCAGAGTACAGCGGCACGTTCAAGGCGATGCGTCCCAAGCCGGCCGATCCCGGCAAGCAGGTATCTGCCGCCGCGGATTGAACGGATCGCCTTTACCACGCGCCCTTTTTTCCGCCGTACCACCACACCAGGCCGAGCGCCGCGGTGTCCTGATGGTTGACGGGCGACCCTTCTTTGCTGGTCTGGAAATAGTTTCGATTGCTCCAGTCGCGCCGGTATTCCAGGAAAGCGTCGAAGCCGTCGCCGAAGTTGTGCTGATACGTCGCCGTTGCTTCCTTGAGCGCCTGGCTGGCGCCGCTGAACATTCCGTCCCGGTCGGAGAGATACTCCGCACGCGCCGCCAGCGAGGCGAGGGGCGAGAGCCGATACTGCGCGTAGCCCACGCCGCCGTCCACATGCGTTGGGGCCGATGATTCGCCCGGAGCGGCGTTGGCCCACAGGCGCTCGATCACATAGTCTCCCTCACCCTGCAGGGTGAGCTTCGGGTTCACCTGCCAGGTGGCATAAGAATCGAAGATGTGCAGCTTTCCGTCGGGCGCCGGAGAGACAGGCGCGAGACAAAGTCCCGGCTGCACCGGGACAGGGCAGTTTGTTGCCGCGATCGAATCGGGATGCTCCTGGCCGAGGTAGTAGTTCGCCGTCCAGGTGACCGATTTGGCAGGCTGCAGCACGTAGCCGAAGAGCTCGTCCTTGTAGCCGTTCGTGGGTTCGGACTGGTTGGTGCCGTTCACGATCCAGTAATCCAGGGCAAGCTTATCGTTGACGTGATACGCCGTGCGCACTCCGGCGTGATAGAACGGCAGGAAATAGTAGTAGAACGAACGCGAATAGTTCATCTGGTCCCTGGTGTAGTTGCCTTCGACGCCGAGGGAGCTGGCCCATTTGCCCACGTCCACATTCAGGCCCTTTCCCAGCGGCGCCACCCAGGTTCCGTACACCTGAAAGATGTTGCGATAGATCTCCGGACGCGTCTCGTTGGCGGGGTTGCCCTGCAGCGTCTCCGTTGCCTGGCCGAATTGAAGATCGAGCCGCAGGCCGTACCTTCGTTTCGCCTCGAGATCGGGATCGAGGGCGAAGACCAGGTCTGCCTGGTTGATGCTGAAGACGTTGCTGAGCACGTCGTAGGCGCGAAGATCGTTGACGCGGCCCACCGGGTTGTTGAAGTTGTATTCGTAGTAGCCGTCGAACAGGAAGTTGAGCGTTGCTCCGCCGGGCAGGATCTCGGGAATGAGCGGCTGCGATGGCGCATCAGCCTGCACGGCGGCCGGCGGAGCCTGGATGGCAGCGGTTTCGGCTGGCCCGCCACGGCGAATCTCATAGGCCGCGTCGACAAGCGCGGCGGCGGCCTCTGCGCCATCGGGTCCGCTCATTCCGGACCGGTGAGCCAGTTCGGCGTTCTGCCGCTCCAGAAGCGATACGCGTGCCTCGAGATTCAACACCATGCCTTTCAGTTCTTCGATCTGCTGGTTCGTCGATTGCGCGCGTGCCGAGAGGCAAGAGGAGAGGAAAAACGCGTGCAAAAAGAACTTGCAGAAGGCGGAACTCGATGGACGGGTATTCATTCTGTCTCCCTTCAGGATGGTTCTATGACGATTTCGGAGATGCTGCGGCCTTTCGAGCGCCTTTACTCGTTCGCCGCCCCATTGCCGCGGGGGGCGGGGTCAATTTCGCATTTTCGCCGGGCGGCGCGATTTTTGGGAAAATGCTTTCGCGGAGACACCAATCCGGATGAATCCGGAAAGCCATGTCGGGAGATCGGCCGGGCAAGACGCCATTTGACGGCGCAGCGATTGCGCTCGCTTCCCCGTGCAGGCTGAAGACGATTGCAGTTTATTTCCAGCGGACGTTCTTTCGCTTCTTCGAGCCCGATCTGCTTTTGCCGCCACGCAATTCGCGGTGGAAGCTCAACAGGGCATAGAGCATGAACGCCATGCCCAGCACCCAGAACGTAACGAGAAGAATTCGCTCAGCCACTTTGCGCCTTCAAATCGAGCCAACGCGAAAAGGCTAAGCGTCAAACGCTAATAAAGGCCTGAAGGAGTCCTAAGGAATTCCTAAACGCGGCGGTTCCGCGAGGGACTCAAGAAGGGCGTGGCGCGCACGCAATTCTTTCATCTCGTCTCCGCCCAGCCGCTCTGCGCAGCCAGCAACCGTGCGCGATCCCCGTTCGGCCAACAGGCGACGGTATTCGGGGTCGGAGGTAGAGGCAGCAATGTCGCCGAGCGCGCGGAGGAGGCGCAGGCTGACGGCAACGTCGGTCTTCGAGTACATGCGGATTTGCTCGAACGCTGCGTCGAGCAGGCGCCCGAAGCCGATCCACGCGACATGGACGCGGATCACACCCGGCGGATCGTAGAGGGAATCCTCGGGCGGCTGGCGCGAGGCAAAGCGAATCATGATGCGGCTCAACTGATCGACGCAACTGATCGCGGTGCTGGGGTCATTGACCGCCGGCGAGATCGCCTTCAAGGCGATATCGACGATTTGCAGCACGCCGAACTCGACATCCTGCTGCAGGGTTCGCGTCGGCCCAAAGTCGAAGGCGGCGAGGAGCTGCTGGCTTTCATCGGGAGAAAGCCGCGCGCCCTTGCCGACCATCATCAGGGGAATGCCGGCGGGGACAAAGTGGCCGACGCGCCGGAGCACGCGAACCCGCACGCGGAATTGCCGGGCCAGCTCGGCCAGCCGCTTCGTATCGATGAAACGAACATACCCCGACTCGGAACTCCAGAGCGTAATCTCTTCGGGAAACGCCAGCTCGGCCCCGCCGTGTTTCATCCGCTCCGGATGGTGGGGCCATGGCATCATCTCGTCGATCATGGCTTCGGTTTCGGTAGCGATCCGGTGCACGATGTGATTGACGCTGATGGCCTGCGAGATGTGGTGAATGAAAAAGAGCAGCCAGCCGACGCAGGCCAGCGCCAGCACCATGGCGCCCAGCACCGTGGCCACCGGGGCGAATGGCCGCGGAGCCGAGCGCGCCGCCGGGAGCGCAGCCATGCAATAGCAGAAAGTGCCGAGAAAAACGCCGAGGGTCCATTGCGTGACGCGGTCTTTGGCGAAGCTGACGATGATGCGCGGGGAGAATTGCATCGAGGCCAGCGTGAGCGTCATAAGCAGGATGGCGAAGACGATGGAGACGACGGTCATCATCGACGCCGCCACGCCGCCGAGAATCACCTGCGCCACCTGCGGATCGGCGTGCGAAGGAAAAATGACGGCGGGAACCCATTGACTGACGGAAGGAAATTCTTCTTCGAGCCAGGAGAAGAGCGCGCCGGCGGCGCCGAGCACGAGCGCGATGATGAGAGGACGAACCAGAAAGCCGCCGCGCAGGTTGTACATGGCGCGGCGCAAGATCAATGGGTAGCTCTTGCTCACGAATCTGCCTGCCCAAGTATAGCGGCAGGTGATTGGGACCAACGCCCTGAGTTCCTTCCACCTATCCCGCAGTTCGACGATCGTCCCGCAGCAGTACCACTTTTGGGCCAGTGCGATTGCCACTGACGGGCCGCGCTCTTGCTCCAGGCGGTATTGACAGCCGAGCCGAAGCTGGCGGAGCATACGCTTAAAACTATTTCCATTACTGCGTATCGTCTCCGGGCCACCCCGCGCGTTCACGCTCGACCAACCGCAAGCCAAACCCTGGAGGAATGTTCACGATGCTCTTCCTTCGCACAGTTTCGAATTCGCGGGGATCTCTATTGCCGCTCGCGATTGCAGTCACCCTGATCATGCCGGCCGCACCGATGGCGGCCGTGGAAAAGTGCAACACCGCCGGCTCCTCGGCTACCACCCTCAAGTGGCTCGACGGAAACTATGCGTTCCATATCGACCAGATTGAAGAGAGCAGCGACGGCGTCGAAAGCTGGATCGTGGGCCAGTTCAAAGCCGACGGCAAGGGGCACATTACGACGATGCTCTTCGACTCCAACGGGCCCACTTATACCAGGGAGCAGAACGGATCCCTCTCAAACGGGACCTACGAGATCGGGAGCGATGGCCGCGGAGAACTGAACCTGACGACTGCCGGCGGAGCGATCACCGAGTGCATCGCGGTCGCCGGGCTGAAGAACGGCGTCTCCGGCAACGGCCAGTTCGTTGAAGCCGACGACTCCGGCGCGGCGGCGCACGGCGTGTACTATGCGCAGGGTGCGTCAACGGCCACGGAGGCCTCGGTAAAAGGAAGTTGGGCCTTTGGAACTCAGGGAGCCAAGGTCCACACGGGGGGAGTGGTTACGCGGCAGGCCGCGGCAGGCTACATCGCGCTGAACGGAGCGGGCAAAGTCACGGGAGAACTCGATCTCAGCAATGACAAGACTTCCGGGAGCAGCTTCGTGAATCAGTACATCGCGAAGGCTTCGATCAGCGGAACGTACTCCGTCGCTTCTACGGGGCGAGGCGAGCTCGCGCTCGAGCTGAGCGATGACGGGTCCAAGCAGGCCGCCAACTTCGTGTTTTACACTGCCGGACCGGGAGCGATGCTTCTTCTCCAATCCGACGATGCCGACTCCGGCGGGGACAACCTCGGGTCGATGGCTGGCCGTGCGCTTCTGCGTACTGTCACTTCCTTCAGCAACGCCACGCTCTCCGGCAGCAGCGTTTTCATCGGCAACGGCATCGTCAGCAGCGGCGATGTCGGCGCTCCAAAGACGCAAGCGGGGCTCCTGCATTGGGACAACGGCACGGTATCCGGCGCGGTCGACGTGAACAAAAATGGAAAGATCACGCTGGCCACGGACAATCCCATTTCTGCCCATTACAGCGTCGACGCCGAGGGCCGCGTCACCTTTGCCGGAGCGAGCGTCGCCGGCGCCGCGCCATTCTTTTATCTCGCAGGGCCCAATTCGGGCTTTGGCGTCGAGGCCGATGTCTCTGTCGATGCCTTCGACCTCTTCGATCAATCGGTCCCATCCGGCGGATTCAAGGCCGACAGCTTCAGCGGCGGCTACGCGATCGGCTCGATCTGGTGGGGATTCCTCGGCCAGACCGCGCAGAGCGGCGAAGCGGTAGCGGACGGCGCAACCAAGACAGCGACTGCCGACCTGGACAGTAACCAGGATGGACAGATTTCGATCGGCGACGTGTCGAGCGTGGACTTTGTTCCCGCGGCAAATGGCCGATTCACGCTCGTGGATCACGGACAGACGACGACCGCTCTCTACTTCGTCTCGACGGATCTAGCCTTCGGAGTCAAGATCTCCGGTGATGCTGAGAATGCGTTGACCGAGGTCGATTTCTTCGAGCAGAACCCATAATGGCTCCTGTAGGATGAGCGTGGCGGTCTTTCCGACTGCCACGCTCCACAGGAGAAATCGATTTTGCGTCGCCAGTTTCCGCGTTTCTCCCTCCTGGCCTGCGTCTTTGCCTCGCTCGCCATCGCCGCTGCCACGCTCACTGCGCAGGCTCCGGCTACCGCTTCAACCCGGAATTCTCCAGCAGCGCCGCAAACAGCGGCTGCTCCGCAGCCCAAGCCGCCGGCGGCGGGATTGGCGGAGTGGAAAAAGACTCACGATCAACAACTCCTCACCGACTTCCCATGGCTCGCCCGCTTCAAACAGGCCGACGCCGAACTGCCCGCTGCGGCGGCGGGCGAAGACCGCGTCGTCTTCATGGGCGATTCGATCACCGAGGGATGGCATCTCGATACGTCGTTTCCCGGCAAGCCCTACATCAACCGCGGCATCAGCGGCCAGACCTCGCCGCAGATGGTGCTGCGCTTCCGCCAGGATGTGATCGATCTGAAGCCGAAAGTGGTCGTCATTCTCGCGGGCACCAACGATGTTGCCGGCAACACCGGACCCATGACGCCCGACGAGACTGAAAGCAATCTTGCATCGATGGCCGATCTGGCGACGTTCAACCATATTCGCGTGGTGCTCTGCTCGGTCACTCCGGCATTCGATTTCCCCTGGGCTCCCGGCTTGCAGCCCGCGCCGAGGATCGACGAACTGAACGAATGGATCAGGAACTATGCCGCGGAGAAAGGCTACGTCTATGTCGACTACCACACCGCGCTGAAGGACGCGCGCGACGGGCTGCCGCCGAATCTGAGCCGCGACGGCGTGCATCCCGATCCCGCCGGTTACGCCATCATGGCGCCATTGGCCGGGGCCGGAATCGAAAAGGCGCTGGCGCAAACCGGCTGGCCCTCGCTTTGAGTCGAGCTTGTTTCAACATGGCTGCGACTGGTCGCCATTGCGAACCTCAGAGGTTAAAACCCCTTCCGTGTTTGGGTGGGTTTCGGCACGACTGAACAGCTTGCTGAAAAAAGCCGAAACGCGAGAGAACTGCGGGACCGTAGCGTAGCGGCGGCTAAAGCCGGATCTGATTCCGCGAAGTTTTCGGCCCGGCTGAAAAGCCGGGCCCTGTTACAAGACACTGCTTCCAGGACTTTTTCAGCAAGCTGTGAAGCCGTGCCCCGTTTACAAGACATTTTTTGAAACAAGCTTTTGCGACATTCGGACAGGGATTACGAGGCCGGTGGCCACGCACTCGCCGCGCCATTCCAGACAGGTGTGGTGACGGCAACTTTTTCGAAGCGCGTAACGAGCAGCCGGCCGCGCGGGACGGCGGCCTTGACCGCGGGCAGGGCAAGCGAGTCGTCGTGACTCTTTGCGCTCTCCCATACCTCCGTTATCCAGATCGCGTCTTCGTTGCCTTCGTCTTTTGCCACCACATAGCTGAGGCACCCTGCCAAATTGCGCGCACTCTCTTCAAGGATGCCGATCATCTCGTCGCGCTTTCCCGGATACACCTCGATCCTGACGATCATGCCGAACATGCGCAGACTCTCCTCTCGATTGCCGGTCGCGTCGGGGGATCATGGGCCGTCGTTGCGAAAGCCCACGCTTGCCCCTACAATAGAAGAGATAACATTCGCGGAAAGGTCTGTTTTCGAGATGCCCAAGGAAAAGATTCATCCCCACTATGCCGCGGTGCGCGTGATGTGCGCCTGCGGAAACAGTTTTGAGACCCGGTCGACCCACAAGGGCGACATTCACGTGGAAATCTGCTCGAACTGCCACCCCTTCTTCACCGGCAAGCAGCGGCTGGTCGATACGGCGGGCCGCGTGGAGCGCTTCCGCCGCAAATATGCCAAGGCAGGCGGGGAGAAGGCCGCGAAATAGGCCGCAGGCGAGCGCGGATTGGCAAAAGGCCTCCGCCGCGGCGGGGGCTTTTTGATTGTGCAATGATTGACGTGAATGGCACAGCTCAGCATTTTCTACAATCGGGCCAACCAGCTTGCCGATGCTATGAGACTGTGTCAGGACGACCTTGTGGCGTATGGGGCCGCGGCTGCGCTCCTTGCAGTGCATAGCGCCATATCCTATTGCGACGCGGTGCTGATTGGACTTGTCGGGGCGCGATCGAAGGACGAAAGCCACCACCGGGTAATCGGAATGCTGCGGCGCGCATGCAACACCGCCAGCATTGATACGAAGGGCATTACCCATTTGCAACGGCTCATTGGAGCGAAGACGGACATCTCCTATGGAGACAGGCCCGTCGACAATGACAAGACACTTGCGCTCTGTGCAGCCGCAGAGAGATTTCAGGCCTGGGCGGAGCAGGTTCTCAAGAGCCGGAGAGGAAGATCGTAACAATGGCGGTCAAGGAACGAGCCTGGAGCCTGACTCCACGTCAGCGTGAGGGGCGAGCGGCCAATGCCGTTGCCGAAATGCTTCGGCGAACTTTGTCGGTGCCCAACATATACATCGAGCCGCCTGCGTCGGTGATCGCTGCAGACGTTTTGGCGGTCGACCGGGCGGGAGCGGGAGATTTGCACGCCGTCGAGATAGAGCTGGCGCCAACCTTGAACCCGAAAGGCCAACTACGAAGGCAATCCAAACCAAAGAAATGGGGTGCGCAATCCACAGGTTATCTGGAGTACCGCGAGATGATTGGCAGCATCCACCGCCAGTTGATGTCGATGCCGGCCCATTATCGGTATATTGCGATCCCGGCGGACAGCTATGACGTTGCTTTTGGAACATTAGTCCAGCACGGGTTATTTCACGCGGATGGGATCGGGCGTCTCGGTATCATCGTCATCACGGAAAAGAGCGAAGGACCTCCGATCGCGGTGGTGGATATGCCTCCCGAGCGTTTCCGCATTGACGCGGCAAAGCTCAAGGTAATCGAAACCAAGTTGTTGGCGAAAAGCCGTCCTGACATAGAAGTGCGAATTTGAAGATGAACAAGGCCTGGGACAACCCGATCGAGCACGCGATGCCCGCTTCGGCGCGCGTTCCGCCCGAAGTGCGCATCGGCGCGGTCGTGGTCAGGCCGGCGACGGTGCTCGCGCCGATGGCCGGAGTAACAGACACGGTCTTCCGCAGATTCATCCGGCATGCCAGCCTGTTCACGAAAGGACAGGGATCAGGGATCAGGGATCGGGAAGCGACGCAGGGAGTCATGGATAAGAGGGTGCCGGGGATGGCCCAAATTGAAGCAGCCATCACGAATGCCCAATCCGGTTGCGGCCTGCTGATGACCGAGTTCACCTCCGCCGACGGCCTG
>JASHQQ010000153.1 GCA_030039035.1 Acidobacteriaceae bacterium
CACCAGGATGTTGTTGGTGCGCGCCGACTCGCGAATGCCGCGCACCAGGATCACCGTCAGGATCATGACGATGAGAAACGCCGGGATATTGAAGCCGAAGTGCCAGCCGGGCGCGTAGAGATCGTGGCCGGCAAAGTCCTGCAGGCCGGTGGGCAGGTAGGCGGGCGAGATCCACCTAAGCGCCGGATGGATGCCGAACCAGTCGAGCAGCGCCACGGTGTGCGCGGCAAAGCCCACGCTCACGCTCATGTTGCTGAAGGCGTACTCCAGAATCAGGTCCCAGCCGATGATCCACGCTACCAGTTCCCCGAGCGTCGCGTAGGTATAGGTGTAGGCCGAGCCGGCGATGGGGATCATGGACGAGAGCTCGGCGTAACAAAGCCCCGTGAAGACGCAGACGATGGCGACCAGGACGAGCGAAAGCGAGAGCGCCGGACCGGCTCCGGGACGTCCGGCAAGAGCTGTATGGCTGATCAGGTATTGGATCAGCGGCGTGTTGCTCACTTCGGGGACGGCGAAGCGCTGGCCGGCCATCGCCGTGCCGATGACCGTAAAAATGCCGGAGCCGATCACCGCGCCGATGCCCAGCGCGGTCAGCGACCAGGGCCCCAGGCTCTTTTTCAGCGCGTGCTCGGGCTCTTCCGCGTCGGCAATCAGCTTGTCGATGGACTTGCAGCAAAGCAACTGGTTGGGCAGTGAAGTCCTCCCGGCTCCGTCGGTCGGGGAATCTTTCAGTTTCGGCGCCACGCGCGGCTCCCGCTCTTCCCAATTTGACGATGAGGGCTCGCCTTCGCCGCAGTGTACAGGGTGGGAACCGGTTGGGAAAGGATTTTGCCGGGCAGGCGCGAAACCGATGAAGTAACGAGCCGTGGCATCGTCGCGCCTCGGAGTCGGCTCGCCCATCCTTGACGCAATGGACGCGTCAAGGATGGGGCATCCACGGCCGTTCCGGACCGAATCCTCTGGCTAGCGCTTCGACTGCCCGCGCGCCATCTTCTTCACTTTTCTCTTTTTCGAGCCGCGCGGGGCGGTCCTTTTGGCCTTGGGAGCGGCCTTTTTGCGCGCCGCGCGCTTCAGTTTCTTGCGTTCCAGCTTGTCTTCGATCTTTTTCGTGTCCGCCACCGATAACCTCTTTCCTTCTAAGTGCTTCGTGACCTTCATGGTAACAGGGACCGCGCAGCGCCGGAAGCGGCGGTGCTCGATCGGGGGCCATGCGGAGCAGGCATCCAGGAGAAGGCTTTCGAGGGAAAATCCGCTTGACAATCCAAAAGTAGAATGCTACATAGGGGTCGCACCGCTTTCCTGGAGTCCGGGAAAATGTGGCCGGGGCCGGCCGGGCGCGGATTTGAAAGAGACGGATGGTGCGCATCATTGCGGGAAGGGTGACGCGGAGGCTTCGCCGGAAGAGGAAGATATTACTCCTCGGCGCTACGGTTGCGCTTGCATCGGTCATACCATTCGCGCTCGGAGAGGTTCGCGCGGAGTCGGACCAGACTGAAATCGCTGCGCCGCCGGGCAAGAACCTGAGATTCTCCGCCGTCTCCATTCGCCAGAACAAATCGGGCGGTCCCCAGACCTTTGGAAGCACAACACCCGACGGATACGAAATGCGGAACATGTTCTTGGCCGCCGCAATTCTGACTGCCTATGTCCCCCGGACCGGAGGCGCGCACATTTACGCCGACGACCAGGTCGTTGGCCTCCCGCATTGGCTGGTAAGCGATGACGATCGCTACGACCTCGACGCGAAAGTCGACCAGGCCGATATGTCGGATTGGCAGAATCCGGACAGACAGTCCGGGATGCTCCGGGCAATGCTGCAGGCCATGCTGGCCGATCGCTTGAAGCTGAAGGTTCACCGGAGCACAAAGCTGGTGCCAGTTTATGCGCTGGTTGTCGGGAAGAAAGGGCCGCGCTTCAAAGAATCGGTTCCCGGTCAATCCCCTTCAGGCGCCTACCCCATGCCGGGAGGGGGAATGCTTTCGATGGAACCAAAAGATGGATGGGTGCTGACTCACTACTTTGGCATCTCCATCGGCCAGCTCATATCAATCGTGATGCCCGCACCGGGACGCACGCTCCAGGACGAGACCGGTCTCACAGGCAAGTACGACATGACGATTGAGAGACCGGTGCCAACTGCAAACGGAACGCCCGCCGCTGCACCAGCACCGGGTGCCGAACTGTCCGCCGCGGAAATCGCGAATCAACTCGGCCTGAAACTGATTTCCGCGGAAGGATCGGTGGAGACGCTGGTGATCGATCATGTTGAGCGGCCTTCGCCAAATTAAACGATCCCAAATCGATGCAGTTCAGCGACGTTGCGGGTAGCGGATATTCTCCGGGCCAGACTCCTCTCCCAAAGCCGTTCGCGGAGCAAAACTGCGTACCAGCAGGTGAGACAATGCTTGCTCGGGCCGGTGCGCCGGAACGGTCAGCGGTGCATACTTTGAGTAGGCCGATCCGGACCAGTCCGCCCCTTTGGATTACCGATTTACTTCGGCCACCTGATTCACAGCGGCATCCGCTCCGGTGGTCGTAAGTTCGCGAAAAATCGGAGCTTCGGAGCCCGGCGGCACGGGATACCGACGATTGCGGCCGCGCCATCGATCTTAGGACGCCCAGCGCGAGTCGAACGATGTAAGGCACGGAAGAAATGCAGGATCTGGCCTCGCAGAGGGGGAT
>JASHQQ010000154.1 GCA_030039035.1 Acidobacteriaceae bacterium
CCGAAGCCAGCGTGGCGAAGATGCGGCCGCCGACGCGGAAGTCCACTGCGCCCATGTGCGAGCCTTCTTCGGCGCCGGGAAAGCTGAGTGCGATGCGGCGAAAGTCGGAAGGAGTCATAGCAGGGAACAGGGGTCAGGGGTCAGGGATCAGGGATCAGGGATCGGAGATCAGATATCGGAGATCGGAGATCAGTTAGGAGCTATCAGCTATCAGCTCTCAGCTTTCAGCTTCCAGTTGTTGATCGACGCGTGAGAACGGATAGCTGAAAGCTACTCGCGCGCCGCCCGCTCCAGAGCCGCGATGTCGAACTTCATCATCTGCATCATGGCTTGCATCGCCTTGGGATGGCGAATGAGCTCGCCGATGTGCGCCGGCACAACCTGCCAGCGAAGCCCGAACCTGTCCTTCAGCCAGTCGCAGGCAATCTCGCTGCCGCCACCCTCGAGCAGCTTCGAGTAATAATAGTCGATCTCCTCCTGGTTGTCGCAGCGCACCACGAACGAAACGGCTTCGTTGAACTGGTGGTCCGGGCCGCCGTTGAGGGCCGTGAACTTCTGTCCCTCGAGTTCGAAAGAGACGGTCAGCACCGATCCTTTCGGCGAGCCGGGCGTCTCGACCGCACCGCGAAGTTCATCCAGCTTTCGCGAGTTCCTGAAGATGGTCAGGTAAAAGTCGACCGCCTCTTCGGCGTTCTTGTCGAACCAGAGAAACGGAGTGATACGCGGAAAACTCTCAAACATGCTCACCTCGTGGAAGCTTGCAGTTGGCAGTTCTCAATTCTCAGCTCTCAGTTCTCAGTTTGCAATGCTTGGCAAATCATCGAAGATGCCATGGCGAACGATGCGAGTGTTTCCGAATAGTGAGTTGTGATCCAGGTCTCCGGTCGCATGAATTTGGACCCACGATTATGCTTTCCCAGGTCCGAAAACACGGACCTGGGGCACCCAAGATTGGCGCATCTTCAGGCATTCAAAGACCTGGACGCTGCCAACTGTGAACTACGAACTGTGAACTGCGAACTGTTGTTCAAACTCCTCATTCAACCACTTGCTGAACGCCTCGAATTCCTCATCGCGGCCCAGAAAGTCGCGCACCATTTCGCGGCCGGGCTTCGATCCGCCCTGTTCGAGCACCGTCTTGCGGTAGCGCGCGCCGGCGTCGCAGCCGAGCAGGTCGGCGGGATCGAACTGGGCAAAGAAGTCGAGCGCGATCACCTTGTCGAACGCATACGTATAGTAGTTCGACGAGTAGCCGGTCAGGTGGCCGAAGCTTGCGTACATGCGATTGCCCTCGATCCATGTCCATGGTTGCAGGCTCTGGTAAAGGCTCCTGGCAGTGCGGTCGAGGTCGATGCCGGCCGGATCCTGGTCGTGCAGATCGAGCGAGAGCGTGGTGTAGTAGAGCTGCGTGCGCACCCAGTCGGCGCGGCCGAAAGCGCCGGCCAGCTTCATCTTGCGAATCGTCTCGGACGGCAGCACTTCGCCGGTTTCATAGTGCTTCGCGAAGGCCTGCAGCAGCTTTTCGTCGCGGAAGAACTCTTCGAGCATCTGCGACGGCACTTCGATGAAGTCGCCCTCGGTGGCAAATCCGGAAAGCCCCGCCCACTCGGTGCGCCCGCCGAGAATTGCGTGCATCAAATGCCCGAACTCGTGAAAGAACGTGACAACATCGGAGTATTGCAGCAGGCCGGGATCGCTTTCGGTCGTCTGCGGGAAGTTGCAGATCAGCGCCGCCTCGGGCAGATAGCGGCCGCGCACGCCGGAGACCACCGGCGCCGCCGAGAACCACTTGTCCTTGCCTTCGCGCGGGTGCATGTCGAGATAGAAGCGGCCGACGATCTCTCCGTCTTCAATGACGTCGAAGACCGAAACCGCCGCATCCCAGCCGGGCGCGGACGAAGGCCGAAACCCGATCTTGAAGAGCCGCGCCGCCGTCTGCAGCACGCCCGCCTCGACCTGCTTGTACGGGAAAAACGGCCGCACCGACTGCGAGTCGAAGTCGAACTGCGCGCGGCGAAACTGCTCGTACCAGTAGCCGCGGCTGGTGATGTCGATCTCTTCGAGCCCGGGCTGGCGCCCGCGCGCGAAATCGACGATCATCTCGTGCTCGCGGCGCGCGCCGTCTTTGCTCGCGCCGTCCAGTCGGGTCAGGAACGAACGCACATTGGCCGCCGAGCCCATCATCTGGTCGGCAGTGGCCAGGTCGGCCCAACTGCGAAAGCCGAGGACGGCCGCGATCTCCTGCCGCGTGGCCAGCAGTTGTTCGAGCAGCTCCTTGTTCGCCGGATACGCGCGCGTGTTGTAGGCCAGGAACATGCGCTCGCGCAGCGCCGGACTGGCGGCAAAGGTCATCACCGGCTGCATGTCGGGCGGGTCGGTGGTGAGCGTGACGTTGCCGTCGTCGCCGGCCGGATGCCGGGAGATGTAGTCGGCGGGCAGACCTTCGAGCTCGCTTCGCGATGCGGGGACGGTCTTCGCGCCCTCCTGGATGTTGCGGCTGAACTCGAGCGAGAGTCCTGTCGCCTTTTCGTGCAGCGACTGCAGATGCTTGCGCGTCGCCTCATCCTTATCCACGCCGGCGAGGCGATAACCGAGCAGCGTGCGCGATACAAAGTGCCTTGTCGCCGCATCGGCGCCATCGACATCGATGGCCACCAGTGCATCGTAAACCGCGCGATTCAGGCTCAATGCGCTCGCCGCCATGGCCACGCGTTGCGCCTCCATCTGCGCCTGGTCGCGGACGGCTTTGTCGGGCGCGACGGAGTTCAGGATGCCGGCCTGCGCGCCGGCCAGAGCGAGTTGCTCAATCGCCGCGTCGTAGAGGCGCAGCGAGTTCTCCGCACTGCGCCGGCCTTCGACCGCGAGCAGCGCGGCCAGCGCGGCCTCATGCGCGGCCAGGCGCGCGGCGACCCATTCCCCGAGCGCTTTGGGCGAACCGGCGCCGCCGCTCTCCCAAACGTGAAGGTCTTCGACGACGGCGGTTGCAGCGGCAGAATCGACGTGCATGAGGCCCACTCCTTCTACAGCTAGGTTGCCACACCCGGGGGCCCTGTCGCTTCCGAACGACAATTGTGACGAATGGCGTGCGATGGGGCAACGGCGCCAATATTGCAACTTAGGATCGGAAAGAAGAGAATTCTCCTTGCGGGGAGCACGCCGATGACGCGATTCCGCCAAAATCTCCAGTTCGCCGTGCGGCAAATGGGCCGCAACCTTGGGTTCACGGCCGCGGTGGTCGTCACGCTGGCGCTCTCCATCGGCGCCAACACGGCGATCTTCTCCATCGTGAACGCGCTCTTGCTCAAGAGCCTGCCCTATCCGCATCCCGAGCGCCTGGGCACGATTTTCTTGCGCGTGCAGGGTGCTGACAACTTCGAAGGCGGCCGGGACATCGACGGCGAGCAATGGGAAGCGCTGCGCGACAACGTGCCGGCGCTGATCTCCGCCGTCTCCGGCGGCACGAGCGGCGCGAACCTGAAGGCCGGCGAGCGCATCCAGTACGTCCACGATGGACGCGTCTCGCAGCACTACCTGGATGTGCTGGGCGTTGAGCCGATGCTGGGCCGCAACTTCTCGGCCGCTGAAGATCTGCCTCACGGACCCAAGGCCGCCATCCTGGGATATGGCATATGGCACAGCACATTTGGCGGCGACCCGTCGATCGTCGGCCAGGCGATCGAATTGAAGGGTGAGCCCTACACCGTGGTTGGCGTGCTGCCGAAAGGGGCTATCACGCCCCTGAACGCCGATCTCTACACGTCGCTGCAGCCCAGCCGCCAGGGTGAGGGCGGCGGAACGAATTTCGAGGTAATTGTGCGCCTGCGCGACAGCGCCACCTGGCAGGAAGCCGACGCCGAAATCAATCGCGCGTGGGCGGCTCGCACGGCGCGCTATCTGGCGCGCAATCCCGGCGCGCGCTTTACCTACTATTCCGTTCCCCTGCAAAAGGGAGAAACGGCTACCCTGCGCCCAAGGGCGCTGGCGCTGATGCTGGCCGCGGGATTCATCCTGCTCATCGCCTGCGCCAACCTCGCCGGGCTCACCATGGTGCGGATGGCAAGGCGCGCGAATGAAATCGCCACGCGGCTGGCGATGGGCGCGTCGGGGTGGCAAATCCAGCAGCAGCTCTGGATGGAAAACCTGTTGCTCGCGTGTATCGGCGGAGGCGTGAGCGTGGGCGTGGGCTTCGCCGCCCTGCGCGGCCTGCTTTCGCTGCTTCCAAGGGACTTTCTGCCCATCCGCGACGTTCCGCTCGACGGACGAGTGCTCGCATTCACACTGGCCGTGACGCTGTTGACCAGCGTTCTGTTCGGCATGCTGCCGGCGCTGGCGGTACGTCGGTTCGATCTTCGCTCGGCCATGGCGAGCCGCGCCGTTGCGGGCGGCGAGCGGCTGCGCCTGCGTCAGGTGCTCATCGGCGGCGAGGTGGCGCTGGCCGTGGTGCTGCTGGCCGGCTCAGGATTGCTCATCCGCACGCTCATGCATCTCGAGACGCTGCCGCCTGGATTCGATGCCAGGGGCGTGATGACGGCCAAGGCCTCGCTCGACGACGCGCGTTACCACGATCCGGCGACCTTTCGCCGCCTGATCGACGAAAGCGTTGCCGCGATGCGCCGCATCCCCGGCGTGCAGGATGCGGCGGTGGGGCTCTCATTACCGGACGAGTCCGTGCTCAATGACATCGTGACGCTGGACGGCGGTCCCCGGGCCGGCCAGGAGGTCGGTACCGACGTAGTCTATGTTTCGCCGGGATACTTCGATACGCTGCGGATGGCCTTCGTTGCCGGGCGCGATTTCACCGCCTCGGACGGGCCCAATACGCAGCCGGTCGCCATCGTCAATCGCTCCTTCGCGCGCAAGTTTTTTCCCGGCGAAGATGCGATCGGCCGTTCGCTCAACAAGGGCATAGCGATCGTGGGCGTGGTGGCCGACGTACAGATCTCATCCAACCTCAACCAGACCGCTCCGCTCCAGAGCGAAGAGACCCTGTACATTCCCGCCGCGCAGGTGGGCGCGCAACACCTTTCGCTCGTTCATGTGTGGTTCCAGCCGAGCTGGATCGTCCGCACCGGCGGCCCGGTGGAAGGACTGACTGCCGAGATGCAGCGCGCTCTTCACAACGTCGATCCCGGCCTGCCATTCTCGGGCTTTTACAGCATGAGCGACCTGATGGCCGAAACCCTGGCTACGCAGCGGGTTGAAGTGGGACTGCTGGGCGCCATGGCCGGCCTCGCGCTGCTGCTGAGCGCGGTGGGCATCTTTGCGCTGGTGGCCCACATCGTCGCCCGGCGCACGCGCGAGATCGGCATCCGCATGGCGCTGGGTTCGAGCGTTCGCCAGGCCATGGCGCACGTAGCGGCATCCGGTATCCGCGCCTCGGCCGTCGGTCTCCTCGCCGGGCTGGCGCTGTGCGCGGGAGCGCTGCGCGCCATGCGCAGCGTTCTCTATGGCGTGGGCGTCTACGATGCGCCGACTCTTGCGGCCGTTGTGGCGACGCTGTTTGCCATTGCACTGCTGGCCTCGGCCGTTCCGGCGCTGCGCGTGGCGAGAATCGATCCGGCGAAGACGCTGCGGGAGGAGTGAACGAGCGATCGGCATCGCCGCATGCCCAGGCCGAATCTCCAGAGAGACATCGACCCCCTCCCGAGCAGATTCGGCTTGCCGCCTCAACGAAGGTTCATTAGTCTTATCGCGTGTCCAGATACCTAACGGAATCCCAAATTCTCAAGGCCCAGCGTGAATTAACAATCCTTTTCGCGTTGCCATTTTCCAGAGACCTCTTTGGAACCGCATGGGAGCAGGTTCTCGCGGAGGTCAAGGGCGGCGTGTGGACTGGAAAACGGGACAATCGCCCGAATCCCGATCTTTTTGTAATGGACGGGGAAAGGCGAATCAACTATTCGGTCAAATGCGAAGGGATCAGAGCCACGCGCCAACGGCCTTCAGCGCAGGATTTCCTCGGCGGATCGATGGACTTTATCGTGGCCCGTCCGAAAGTAGACGAGCTGCTGCCTTCAAGTGAGACAATCGCTCGGATAGATGCAACGACTCTGGGCTCGCTCGTTTTGCAGTATTACAACGATCACATCGTGAAGAAGTATGAATGGCATGTGCTTTCATTCATGGTGCCGGTTAGCACCGGCGAGTTTATCTATTGGGAGCAGTCTCCTCCGGCAAAATACGATCCGCGAGACTATTGGTGGACCGATACCGGAAAAGCAACCGGATCGAATCGAAACATCGCTGGATACCCGACTTCTGTCCCGGCTCAGGATCAGCTTCCCGCGTCGACATTCCGATGGACCTCTGGAGGGAAGCAGTTTTATGCCGTATGCGAGATTCCAAGAGATGCAGATGTATTTTCCGTTGAGAGAGTCGCGTTAAGCGCCGACGAACTTTGGTCCGCAATAGAGAAAAAGCTTCGCGAAAAGAAGGACCGGCAAGGGCTTTCGAAAGCAACCTGAACCTAGTTCGCGGCCCAAAGCTCCAAAGCCCGCTTGAATTCCGTGAAATCCATAATCGGCTGCCGCGCAGTTACGCATCGCCCGACCCATTCGCTATAAAGCCGCCGAATGTCAACCTCTGATTTGCGGTTAACGTGCAAGTATTCGATTTTTGGCCTTTCCGAGCCGAACTCCCGCAAGAACTCCGCGAGGCTTAACTTCATTCGACGGGAAACCTCTTCGCCGGTTTCATCGGCATCGGGCTTCAGACAATGTAAAACCAGGTCGCAGCCGGGGGTGTTCTCGCTTACGAACTGCTTGAATGTTCCATGATTCTTATCAAAAATATCGGCCTTCACAATACGGAATCCCGCATCGACAATAGCCTTGTTCAAGGCTCGCCAAACCTCGCTTGAGTTATTCATAAATACAAGAAGCATCCACCGGCCGGGCCGCAGTACCCGATAAGCTTCACAGAGAGATTTCGATAGTAGCGCCGAGTATTCCCCGGTTCCCTTTCCTTGGACCCTGTTGATGATTGCCTCTTCCCGCTTGTCCGTGAATCGTCCCAACCAAGCTTCCCAAAGGATATTCATTTCGCTGTAGTTGATGTATGACCCGAAGGGCGGGTCTGTAAAGATCATATCAACGGAGTTATCAGCCAGGTAATCCAGATAAGTTGCAGAATTCTGAACTGCGGCGCATTTTGCATCGAAGTGAGTCGCAGTCGTTTCCAAGTGGTCCTGAATGCTACGTGCTTTGCGTTCAAACGTGACAAACACATTGGCCTCATTGGAGATATATGGGACATTGAAGCGCGCAGTGTTGCCGCTTCCGCCCCAGAAACGGAATTCAGACATACGCGTGACCCTTTGATAGAGCGATGTGAATGCGAATCCCAACTGCGCGGCGATTTCGTCATCCTCTATTCTATGAATTGTTTTCCAGAGATGACTCATCGCCGCCAGATTCCGCGGAGTGTAAAAGCGGTCGACGCGGTCCAGCCCGTGCTTCGCAGGCTGTCGAAGGTTTACACCGTCGGGCAGCTCGGTGTTTGGTACAAACCCGGGTGCCACGGGAACCGCAACCTCGAGAGACAAAACGCGTTCCAAATCATCGATGCTCGGCGGGGCTTCTCTTTGTGCAGTTCCACAGCACTTGTAGCCAACCAGAACAGGTACGCAGATTGTTCTTTTGAGTAATGATTTGTTTAATTTCGTCGCGCAATTCGGACAATCAACTTCTGTCAGAATCTTATGTTCCCGCACAGTCGATCCGTACTGTCTGCAGACATCCCAAAGGAGAAACTCGTGGTTACAGTGAGAGCACAGTACCTTGTAGGACCAGACCGTATACAGAATCTCAGAATCTCTTCCGCATTCCCGGCACTTCGTCGTGTAAAGGATGCTTCTGAGCGAGCTGTTTTCCTCCAAAATGCGCTCGACGGCTGCCTCAAATCGAAGAGGATCGATCTTGGCCACGAACCGACTCGCAATGAAGCAGGCAGACGGCGAAAGCTCATTCAAGATGCAATCGTATCCATTGGATATCGCGGCCACACCTGTCATCCCACTACCCGCGAAGATATCGAGTACCAAGCCTCCGCTGGGCAGGTAATGCTTCAGAAGCTCCGCGATTCCTTGGGGAGGGACTTTGGTGTGATAGGTATGGGCGTCGTAGGTATAGGTGTTTTTGCCAGCTGACATTCCCCCGGAAGGCGGTCGCGGCATCCCTTCGGCCGGCTCCACGTGGTCGCGGAGAATCTCGTGCAGCAGCGTCGGGGAACAGTAAAATCTTCCGTTCGTAACCCGATCGAGAAGTGGGCGCAACGGTTCTTCCGCAAGACCTATTTCGATTTTGGTATCGAACAAAGGAAGCGTACGCGCCCGTCGGGCACCATGCGATGCGAATGGAGATTGCTCACCCAGAGAGACAAGCGAGTTGCCGGAAGTAATGGAGGAGAAGAGCTGGCTAATCTTCGCTGACTGTGCTGGACTTGGACAGCTCACCCCTCGTTCCCATCGATTTATCGATACGAAAGAAACTCCCAGGACATGTGCCAGCTTTTCTTGGCTCAAGCCCTGCTGGGACCGGATAAACGTGAGGGCAGTAGGAATCGGGATCTCCATAATCGCTAGTATATGGGAATCTATAAAGCAGCGAACGGAAATGGTTCACTTGATCTTCGCTCCTCCCGGTTTGGTTCATTCGCCGATTCACGGCTCCGCCCGGGGAATTTCCGTTTCTTGGCCGGGAAAACCGGCTTGCGCTACTTCCCCTTCTCACGAAACACCCTGTGCCACGCCCGCCACACTGCGCCATGCATCAGGCGTGTCTGCTCGGCCTTGAGAAACGCGTAGGACCGCTCCACGTAGCCGTCGAACTCCGGCGGCCAGCCGATCGACGAGCGCCGCTCGCCCAGATCACCCTCGGCCCACTTGGCCAGCACTGCCTTGTAGCCCACTACGTGCGTGACGAAGTCGAGCAAACACTGCGGCATCTGCTCCTCGACGATGAGGTAGGCTTTTTCGATGATGATTCTCTCGCGAATGTCATTGAGGGGCGTGAAAATCGTGGTCATCCACAGCATCCACTCCTTCATCTCCGAGTCGAGGATGGGATGGCACTGCTCCTTGCCTTGTTTGTCGAGCAGTGCGCGATAGGCGATGTTTCCCGCCTGCGAGGCCACGTAGAGCGGCCCGTAGAATTCGTTGAGCCGCCGGTTTACAAGGCGCAGCTTGTCGCGCCGCCGCGCCAGCATGCGCGCGCTGAAGAACGTGACCAGATAGCCGGCAAAGGCCAGCGCGATGGTGACAACAATGGTGACGATGGCCGCGTTGTGCAGCATTCCCGGCAAGGGGAGTATCGATGGATCCGAGGTTTGCACTGGGGGGAAGTATAGGCGCCAAAGCAATGGCCAGGCAGTGGCGCAGGTCACTCCCGACCCTGCCATGCCGCGCAAGCACCGGTCACGGCGTAATGGTGAGGCAGAAGTGTCCTAGGACGGGACGCGCCTTTCGTCGCCTCCGGCTCTCTTGTTGCGCAACCGCAAAGCCAGCAAAACGTTGACGAACCGCCGATGCAGGCACACATGGCACCGCACGGGCCGCTGCAGCAGCAACAGCCTGACCAGGTCGGACGGCCGCATCCGCGACAGCCGGACACTCGATGATCCGCAGCGAGGGCAAATCATTGGATCTCCAGGTCTTGCATCGGCGGCGCGGCAAGCGGATGCCGGAACGAAAGCTGGCTCGATTGCCTGTAAGGACGGGCCGCGGGGGGAACGCGTCACCAAATGTAGTTTAGCAGAAGCGAGTAGCCGCCCGGATAACTTTGGTCACGCGTTCGCGGCGTTTCCCGAAATGCGATGAGGCGATTCTGTCCTGTTTCAGGGTGGCTCGCCTCGCTCATCATCTGGTTCGGCAAGCCTGTTGCGCCGTGCCGGCATCAAGGCTTTCCCGTTCGATTTCGTCAATGGGGGTCGAGCCCCTCGCGGGAGGTCTAAAGGCGACGCATCTTCACCTCCTGATGCAATCTCCAGGCAGCCGGGAACATCACAAAGTACCGCTGCAGGCAGGAGCGGCAACGGACCGGGTATTGCAGCAACAAGAGCCTGACGAAATCGGTCCATCGCATCCGCGAGATCCGAACTCTCTTCGATCCACATCCAATGCAAAGCATGAACTTATGTCTCCGGAACAAAAATGACTTCCGTCCCCCAGGGTCGACACGATTCCCCCTGCCGGACAACGCTCCAGCCGGAGGAAAACCACTTGTGGGGAATCTCAAAGAGGGCCTGAAACCGCTTGACTGGGCTGGATGCGGATTGCGTCGCGGGGATGGCTTGCGGACATTCCGTGCGGAAGGGACGGGAGTTGAGGCAGCAGCAACACGTGAGGACCGGGCCGCAGCCTGCTCACAAACTATCCTGCGCGTTTTTGCGGAACAATCCTGATTTCGAAGATCTTCGGCCACAGTTTGCCGGTGACAAACAAGCGGTCGTTCCGCGCGTCGTAGGCGATGCCGTTCAACACCGCATCGGGATTGGTGCGCTCGTCGGGCGAGAGCAGACCGCTCAGATCGATCCAGCTCAGCACCTCCCCCGTCGCCGGCGAGATGCGCGCGATGCGGTCGGAGTACCAGATGTTGGCGTAGATTTCGCCGTGAATGTACTCGAGTTCGTTGAGTTTCGTGACCGGCGCGCCCTTCGACCGGACCGTCACACGGCGCACTTCGCGAAATGTCGCCGGATCGAGAAAGCGCAGCGTCGCCGAGCCGTCGCTCAGGATCAGATGCTTGCCATCCTGCGTCAACCCCCATCCTTCGCCCGGATAATGAAAGGTGCGCACCACGCGGAAGCTGAAGCGGTCGTAGACAAACGCGATGCCGCTCTGCCAGGTGAGCTGGATCAGGGTGCTGCCCCAGTTGGTGAGGCCTTCGCCAAAATATTGCGCGGGCAGCGGGGCGTACTGCTCGATCTTTCCGGTCTCGAGAACCTCCATGCGCAGCGAGGACTGGCCCTTGATCCCCGTGCTCTCATACAAGTGCCCATCGAGACAGATGAGTCCCTGCGTAAAGGCGCGGGAGTCGTGCGGGTAGGCGTGGACGACGCGATAGCCGTCGTCGGCGCGCGCCAACACTGTCGGAGCGATGCCGAGAAGAAGCACCATGGCGGCCTTTCGTGGCAAAGACAGGATCATCGGCCTGTACCTTCATGTTAATATTTGATGATTTCGGCGGAGGGGAACGCTTCCGAATCGATTGCATCAGCTCGTTCCAAGATAAACAAACCGCGCCAGAAACAGCGCCGCCAGCACGTAGAGCAGCCAATCCTTCTTGTGGATTCTGCCCGCGGCCAGGTGCAGCACTGCCCAGGCAATGATGCCAAATCCGAGTCCGTTCGCAATGGAATACGTGAGTGGAATCAGGATGAGCGTGAGGAATGCCGGCACCGCGGTCAGCGGGTCGCTCCAGCGAATCTCGGTGATCGTCGCCAGCATCATCGAACCCACCAGAATCAGCGCCGGCGCCGTCGCCGCCTGCGGCACGATTCCGACAAACGGCGCGGCGCCGATCGCGGCGAGAAAAAGCAGTCCCGTGACAATCGCCGTCACGCCGCTGCGTCCGCCCGCCATCACGCCGGCCGTGGACTCCACGTAGCTCGTCACCGTCGAGGTTCCGGTCAGCGAGCCGAAGACCGTCGACGCCGCGTCGGCAAAGAGGATGCGGTTGAGGCGCGGAATGGAATGATCCGCGGCGATCAGCCCCGCACGCTTGGTGACGGCCACCAGCGTTCCCAGGTTGTCGAACAGGTCGACAAAGAAGAAAACGAAGACGATTTCGAGGAGGCCCTTGCCCACCGCGCCGGAGATATTGAGCTTGAACGTCGTATCGGTGAGGCTGGAAAAGCCGCCGCTGGCCGGCGTCCAGTGCACGAGGTGCAGCGCCCAGGCGATGGCGGTGATCGCGAGAACGCCGATCAGGATCGATCCGCGCACGCGCTTCACTTCGAGCGCCACCATCACGATCAGCCCCAGCAGCGCCAGCGCGGCGGTGGGATTGCGAATGTTGCCGAGGCCCACCAGCGTGGCCGGATCGCCGACGACCAGCCCGGCATTGCGAAAGCCGATGAATGCAATAAAGAGGCCGATGCCACTGGCGACAGCCGCGTAGAGCTCATGCGGAATCGAGCGCAGGATCATCTGCCGGATTCCGGCGGCGGTGATGGCGAGAAAAATCACGCCGGAGAGAAACACCGCGCCCAGCGCCACCTGCCAGGGAATGTGCATCTTGAGGCAAACGGTGTAGGTGAAGTAGGCATTGAGCCCCATGCCAGGCGCCAGCGCGATGGGGTAGCGCGCCACAATGCCCATCAGGATGGAGCCGAAAGCGGCCGAAAGGCAGGTGGCCGCGGTAACCGACGCGAGCGGCATGCCCGCCGCCGCCAGAATGGAAGGATTGACCAGGACGATATACGCCATGGTCAGGAAAGTGGTCACGCCGGCCAGAATCTCGGTGCGCCAGTTCGTGCCCAGATGACTGAATTCAAAATAGCTTTCGAGCTTTTGAGCATAGGCGGGTGATCTCAGAAAAACACAGACCCGCCGATACGCAAAGGAATTTGTACGCCCGGCATGATTCAGGCGAAACCAGGTCGTCGCTACGCGGCTCTCGCGAGATCGCGGCTTGCCAAAGGCGGATTGCAGCGAATCTCATCCGCGTGCCGCTTGAGCAAGGGCGTCAAGGACGCGCAGGCCTTGCGTTCTCGCTGCGAACGACGCACACCCTGAAGATGCCTGATTGCTGTTACTCGCAGCGCAACGCCGTCATCGGATCGACCCCGGCGGCGTGGCGGGCCGGTATGGTGCAGGCAACCGCGGATACCAGTCCGAGCAGGGCGATCCCGGCCAGGAGAATGAACGGATCGCGCGCGTTTCCCTGGGCCCACCTGGACAGGACCGTGTTCAGTGCGAAGGAAAGAGCGATTCCGGCCGCGATCCCGCCGCCCACGCTGATCGCCGTCGAGGCAAACACCAGATGCAGCACATGCCCGCGCGGCGCGCCGAGCGCCATGCGGATCCCAAACTCGTTGGTCCGCTGGGCAACCGTGTACGAAACCACGCTGAAAAGGCCGATCGCGGCCAAGGCCAGCCCGAGCGCGGCGAAGATGCCGAAGATCCAGGCCGTGAGGTGCTCCTGCTGCCACTCCGGCTCCTCGGTAAGCCATGTGGCCAGGTCTTCCGGTTCGGTGAAAGCCTGCTGATCCGCGTTGAGCGAATGCACCTGCGCCAGGATCGGCCGCACCAGAGTCGCGGGCGGGACTTTGGTGCGCACCAGGATTTCGGTAAAGTTGACCAGCCAGATGGTATCGGGCATGAAGACCGCGGGCCGCACCGGTTTGCGCAGGCCGCTGTTCAGGTTGTCTTCCACAATGCCGATGATCTGCAGCCAGGTCTGCGGGGCGTTGGGGATGACGTAACTCGCAGGCGGGCGGCCCTGAATGACCGGGAATTTGATGGTGCGGCCGATCGCGTCTTCGTTGGGGAAATAAAGTCTGGCCATGGTTCGGTTGATAACGGCAACGTGCGCGCCGTTGCGGTTCCCGGTTGCGTCCCATATGCGCCCTTGCAGCAGCGGTATCCGCAACGTGGCAAAGAACTCGGGACTCACCAGTCCGATCAGCGCCAGTTGGTCTTCAGACGGAGGCTTGCCGGGAAGCTCGAATCGTCCATTCCAGACATTCATGGGCGGCGTGGCGCTGGTTGAAATCGCCGCCGATTCCACGCCGGGGGTCTGGGCGATTCTGGCGCGAAGCTGCGCAAAATATTCCCCGCGCCCGGCCCATGAAGTGTAGGTGTTGTCCGCAAGCGGAAGGCCGACCGACACCACGTTGTGGGGATCGTAGCCCAACGGCTCGCGCAGCAACTGGATGAAAGCCTCCACAGCCGATCCCGCGGCGGCCAGCAGCAGCAGTGTGAGGGCAATCTGTCCGGCGACCAGCAGGCTATGCGCCCTTCGGCCGCGCACTGTGCCCGCCATGCGGCGCGCATTCGATTGCATCGCCCGGCCTGCTTCTGTCCTGGACAAATGCAGCGCAGGCCACAGGCCGAAGAGGATTCCGGTGATCAGCGCGACGCCGACACTGAAAGCGAGAACCGGAAAATTGATGCGTACGTCGACTTCCGGGGCAAAGGCATATCGCGGCAACAGAACCTTCAATGTCGCGAGGATGCCGTACGAGGTGAACACTCCCAGCACCGCTCCTACTGAAGCGAGCAGCAGCGCCTCGGTCAGCAACTGGCACACGATGCGGCGGCGCTGAGCGCCCACGGCCGAGCGGACGGCCAGTTCATGCTGCCGCGCGGTTCCGCGGGCCAGCAGCAAAATCGATACATTCCCGCAGCCGATCGCCAGCAGCAACGCCACGGCGCCGAAAAGCAGATACAGTGTTCCGGCGATGCTTCTGACCACCCAATCGTTCAGTCCCTCGACGTTGACGGTAAATTTTTCGGGAAGAAAGTGTTGCTGATCGTGGGAAAACCGCTCGAAGAGCGGCTGCAGGGCAGCGTCGGC
>JASHQQ010000155.1 GCA_030039035.1 Acidobacteriaceae bacterium
GAAGTGAATCTGCGTGTTCAGGCCTTGCACTGAGGAAACGCCGTGATGCGCAGCTTGGCCGCGGCGTATGGAATCAGTGTGACGGTTTCCTCCGGCTGGCTGCTGGCCACGGGGCTCTGCGGCACCGGATTCGCGGCGCCATCCTCCGCGCGCCAATCCGGGACTTTGCGCGCCTTGGCCGAAATGCGCACCGGCGCGTGCTTCGCCGTGAACGGGCTTTCGCCGATCTCGGTTTCGGTTACCTGCAGACTCCTTGCCGGCGCATTGGCATCCACGCTGAGCGCGTAGTTCCACGGGCCTGTCGGGAAGACCTGCCAATCGGCGGTCATGCCGCGGTCGCGCAGCTTCACCCAGTCCTCGCCGATGCCGAACGAGAAGACCAGCGGCCCTCGTTCCACGGCCACCGATTCATTGAACCAGCGCGAGATGCGCGGCTGCATGGGAAACGCGATTTCCACGCGGTCGCCGGAATGCCACAATCGCTCCACGCGCGCGAAGGTGCCCGGCTCCGGCGCCGGTTGCGCTTCGCCGTTGACGTGGATTGTGGCACCCGCACCCCACGCGGGAATGCGGAACTGGAAAGGGAATCGCACCGGTTCCGAGGGATTCACCGCGAAACGGACCGTCCCGCGAAATGGATACCCGGTTTCCTCGGCCACGAAAACCGTCGTCTGGCGAAATCTCATACGCACCTCGCAGGGCGCGTATACGGCAGCGACAAGCCCATCGTGCACGTCGCTCTCCTGCGCTCCGGCCAGCAGGATGAGGCTGTTGGCGAACTTCGGCCAGCCCTGGCTGAAGTTCGCTGTGCAGCAGCCGAAGTTCGGCTCCAACCCGTAGAGATTCGATTCCGGCCCGTCGCTCACCCACGGCCGGCGGTGCAGGCTGCACTCCACCTGGTTGGGCTCCTGGTTGTACTGGTGCGCCCACATATCGTCGGTAAAGGTTCCGGGCAGCGCGTTGAAGGCCAGCCGCTCCAGCCGGTCGCCGAACCAGGGGTCGCCGGTGATGGCCAGCGCCCGCTCGAGCGAAAACATCGCCTCGACCACCGAGCACAACTCTGAACCCTGAGAAGGATCGCGGCCATCCAAATGCTCGTCGCAGGAGAACATGCCGTTGGGCAGGCCGTGATATCGATCCAGCTCTTCGAGCATCTTCCGCGCCGCCGAGCGGTCCATCTCCGCGCCGGAAATCAGCGACCGGACCGGCCCTGTCTTGATGGCCTGCGCATTGTTTACGCCGTGCGTGGCCAGATCCGGATCCTTGAGCCCGTTGCCCTCGGCAAGCTTGAGAAACTCCGGCGTCGTGGGTCCGGTGTACTTGAAATCGGCGTATTGCGCCATCCAGTCATAGCCCTGCAAATGCAAGAGCCGTACCAGATCGAGCAGATACGCCGAGCCGGTGCGGTTGTAAAGCCAGATCACGCTCAGAGCTTCGTCCTGCCAGCGGAATTTGCCCCAGTCGCGCAGCGGCCGCCGGGGCAGCTCCGCAAGCTGATGCTGGAAATATTTGTCCATTACCGGAATCACGCGCGGATCGCCGGTCAGCTCCTGGTATTGGGTGAGCGCCTTCAGCATCACGATGCGCGGCCACCAGTCGTCGTTTGTGGCCGGTCCGATCATCCCGTTCGGTTGCGGGTGACTCAGCGTCCAGTCCACAAACTTCTGCGCCTTGGCCCTCAGCCGCGCATCCTCCAGCAGCCACGCCAGCGGGATCAGGCCGTCGAGATAATAGGGTCCACGCTCCCACGACTCGCCCGTTCCGCCCAGCCACCCGCTGTTCGGTCCCACGTCGGGCCAGGTCTCGCCCAGATGCCCGCTCAACCCGTTGGCCTGAATCTGAAGCTGCGCCTTCAGCCAGCCCGCCGGGCGAATGGAGCCGAGCGGCAACAGGTAGAAAGCATTGGGTGACAGCGGCGGACGGTTTTTCGTCGCTGCCGGAAGCGCAGGCGCAATGGGCGCAGGAGCGAAGGCAGAGCTGGCGTTTCCAGATTCGGGCAAGGACGCGGCATACAAGGGGTTTCCCACTGGCAACGCCGAAGCGAGCCCCGCCATGGCGGAGCGTTTGAGGAATCTGCGGCGGGAGGAAGAAATGCGAGTGTCGGCAAACATGAGAGAGTCCTTCGCAGAACTCGCATCAATGGTAAAGGAATTGCGCACTTCAGGTGTGTGCGCGCTTTGCGGCCGCAAGCATGGCAAGTTCAGCGCGAACCCGGTCGATGACGGAGCCCCAATCTCCGGGCCTCGGCTGCCGGAACAAGCGAGCGGTGGGGTACCACGGGCTGTCTTCGCGGGACGTAAGCCAGCGCCAGTCGGGGGCAAAGGGGAGAAGCACCCACGTTGGCCTGGCCAGCGCGCCGGCGAGATGAGCCACGGCCGTGTCGACCGTGATGACGAGATCCAGTTGCGAAATCAGCGCCGCCGTGTCGGCCAGATCCCTGATTGCCGATTGCAGGTCGTTCACCCGCGGTTCCATCGGTGGCATTTGCGCCGCGGCCGGACCCATCTGCAACGAGAAGAATCTCGCCGAATCGAGATCGAGCAGCGGCTGGAAACAAGAAAACGGAATGGAACGGATCCGATCCTCGAGATACTGTGGATTGCCGCTCCACACCAGACCTGCGCGCAGGCCATCGCGTGGCCAGGGAAGGACCTGGGCATCGCGCAGAGCCTCTTCGGGGATGGTCAGATAGGGCACCGCGGCGGGGATGGATTCGAGGGTCATTCCGAAAGCCAGCGGCAGGCTCATCAGGGGGCAATGCCATGCAAACGGTGGCAGCGAATCTCCTGATTTCACGATGGCCGCGAGGCCAGGAATTTGCCCGGCCAGCCGCATCATGCTGGCCGGAACATCGAGGATCACGCTGCCCCCGGCTGCCTGCACCCTGGGTACATATCGGAGAAACTGGATCGTGTCGCCCAATCCCTGCTCGGCGTAAAGAAGGATTGTCGCGCCCTCGAGAAGATCGCCGCGCCACAGCGGCTGCGGGAAGCTTCGCGGCGTATTTCGCTTCCGCCTGTACCGCACTTCGTAGTCGCGCCATCCGGTCGCATAGTCTCCCTGAAGCAGGGCAACGAGACTTCGATTCCACCGCGCCTCGACGCTGCCTGGATCGAGATCCAGCGCACGCTCGTAGCTGCTGCGCGCATCCTCCACTCGTCCCAGGCTGCGCAGCGTGTTGCCGAGATTATTGTGAGCTTCGGCGAAATCCGGACTGATCGCCAGTGCGCGCTCGTGGCAGGCTGCCGACTCCTCCAGTTTTTCCTGATCGCGCAAAACGATCCCGAGGTTGGTGTGCGCCTCTGGGTAGTCCGGCTTCAGCGCCAGCGCCCGTCGATAGCAGGTCGTGGCCTCCTCGAGTCTGCCCTGGTCGCGGTAAACCGCGCCCAGATTGTTGTGCGCTTCGGCTCGATCCGGCTCGATCGCAAGGGCGCGCTCATAACAGGCAATGGCTCCCTGCGGTTTTCCGCCGCTTGCGCACAGATTGCCCAGATTGTTGAGCGCTTCAACGAATTCCGGTCTCAGGTCGAGCGCCCGCCGGTAGCTCGCCGCCGCCTCATCGGACTTGCCTTCCTTTGCCTGAAGCATGCCCAGGGCGTGATGCGTTTCGGCGCAGTCCGGCCGCAGGGCCAAAGCGCGTTCGAGGTGGATCGTCGCCCCATCGAGGTTGCCATGTTCGAGCAGGATGCTGCCGGCATTGAAGTGCGCCTCCTCGAAGTCCGGCTGCAACTCCAGCGCGCGCCGATAGGCAGCGAGCGCCTCTTCCAGCTTTCCCTGCAACCGCAGGGCCGCGCCGAGGCCGGCGTGAAACGCGGCATCGTTGCCGTTGGACGAGATCGCCCGTTCGATCATGCGGGCCGCGGCTTCGCAGTTGCCGGTTGCGAGCGCGATCAGCCCCAGACCGTAGAGGCTCTTCGCCTGTCTGACGTCGATGGCGAGGATCTGGAGATAGATCCGCCTGGCTTCTTCCAGCCGCCCGGCCTGATGCTCCCTGATTGCTTCGGCCAGCAGCGCCGGGATCGTCGAGGGGCCGGCAGTGGAGAGCCGGCCAGCCGGTGTTTGCTGCTGGTTCATCGAGGGGTTGATGCCTTTCGATGTATTATGGGCCATGCTTTGGCAGGCTCGCCGCAATCAGGCGCACCGGCCAACGCGAACCGAACCTTTCTTCGAACTTTGGAGCCGATGACAGATCCCGTTCTGGTGGCCGATCCGCGCCCCGTCGAATGCAAGGTGTGCGCGGGACCGAGTCTGCTCTTCGGGGTGGTGGACTTTCACAAAAGCTGCATCGAGGCGCAGGGCCGGCGCCTGGCCCTGTCCGGCTACCCGATCTATTACCGGCGATGCCGCAACTGCGGCTTTGCTTTCACCACCGCATTCGATGCGTGGGACACGAACACATTCCGCCGGCACATCTACAACGAAGAATACGTGACCGTCGATCCGGATTATGCCGAGGTGCGTCCATCGGGGAACGCAAAGCTGGTTGCGGGGTCGTTCCCGGAGGCGAGAGCTTCGATATCGATTCTCGATTATGGCGGCGGCGAGGGGCTCTTCGCTGCACGACTGCGCGAACAGGGCTTTACCGCAACGACCTTTGACCCGTTTTCGGGCTTCAATCAGACGCCCGAAGGGAAATTCGATCTGGTCACCTCCTTCGAGGTAATGGAGCACGTGCCCTCTCCGAAAAGCACCGTGGCGACGATGGTATCGCTGCTCAAGGAGCCGGGCGCGATCCTGTTCTCGACGCTCGTTCAGCCGGCGGAGTTCGAGACGATCGGACTCAACTGGTGGTACGCCAGCCCGCGGAACGGTCATATCTCGCTTTACTCGACGCAAGCTTTGGCGCGGCTCTTTTCGCCCCATGGAATGAAGGTCGCATCCTTCTCGCCCGACCTGCACATCGCCTGCGCGCAGGTTCCGCCCTTTGCGGCACATCTCAGGATTCCGCGCTGAACCGGCGAGGGCGGGCGCCCATTCGCCGGATTACGCGCTCTTCGACTGCGAGCGGTTCTTCTCCATATACATGGCCGCATCGGCCTCGGCGATCAACTGCTCCACGCTCATGCCCGCGCGCCATTCCGCGGTTCCCACCGACGCGTCCACGCGGATCTCGAGCGCCCGATGACCCGGCTCCGCGACCGAGTACTTGCCGAAGACCCAATCCTCCAGCCGCGCCACGTAGGCCCTGGTCGATTGCGCGCTGCCGGCGAGCACGATGACGAACTCGCCTCCACCCCAGCGACCCACCAGGTCGCTCGCCCGTGTGTTCATCCGCAGCTCCCGGGCAAATTGCTTAAGCAGGTCATCGCCGGCATCCCTTCCGTGTTTTTCGTTTACCTGCTTCAACTGGTTCACATCCAGCATGACGATGCAGAACTCCTGGCCATTCCCGATATGCAGCCGGATCCGGTCTTCGAGGATGCGCCGGTTCGCCATGCCGGTCAGCTCGTCCCTGAAGGCGAGGGGCTCGGCCGACCGGAGTCTGGCTTCGTAGGTTGAGATTTCCGCCCGCAACTGCTCCACCAATTGTTGGTGATTCCGGGCCAACTGATCGACGCTGCTCTTCAGCTCCGCGGCGCTTTTCATGATCGAGGACCGGATCTGGGTGAGGTCGTCGAGATCGGCGATTTGTTCCAGCCGCCCCACCAGTTCGCGATAGTGGCTCGAGAATCCCTGATCGCGGCTGCCGACCGACTCGGCGGTTCTGGCCAAAGCGACGATTAGCTCCCTGACCACGTGGGCCTGCGCCTTGAAGTGCTCCGAAGCGCGTGTCCCCCATTCCTGCAGATGGACTTCGACGAGCTGTTCGGAGTGCCGCAGGTGCTGCGAGGTTTGCTCGTAGGCAAGACGCTGCTCGATTCCGCGCAGGCTGGTTTCAAGGTCGCTGCCGAATCCCGCGCAGACCGGGGCCGCATTTCTTGCTATCGCCAGCAGCACCGCGCGATAGCATTCCAGGGTGGCAACGAACGGGTCTTCCGGCTGCGGGCCGCTGCCGGCCGTCGCCGGCTCGTTCGTGTTCAGGTATTTTCTGATGGAAATCATTCCGGCTCTCCGGCGCCCTCCTCGGTGCACCGGCCACCCGATTGTCCGGTACGGTTCAGGCGGTCCCGATTACCCCAAACCCGGTCACAGGCCGGCGCGACGCGCAGGCGATCTCCTTTCCCTGCGGCATTCGCTCCTACTATCGGCATTTCATCCAGCGTGTTCCAGAGGCCGGCGGGAGTTCGCGGTTGCCGGTCCGGGTGCGGAGAGCCGGCCCAGCCAGTCTCTGACGAATTCCGCCCACCGGGGCCTTGTGACATGGCGGGACTTCAAAGCTTGCTGAAAACAACCTGCGAATCGTGTTTTGCAGCAGGGCACGACTTCAGTCGTGCCGAAAAGAGAGCCTCAATGAGAGGTGGCTTTAGCCCCTGAGGTGCCGATCCGGTCCGATCTCATCGCATCCGCGCTCATGGCACCATTCCCGGAACCAGGTACGCCTGCAGGCAGGCGATGAGGCCGATCAGCGCCGCCAGCAGGACGCTGTGCCAGAAGGTGCTGTGCAGTATCTTTCCTTCCTGGCCGATCAGCTTCACCGTTGTGACGCCAATGGCGATGTTCTGCGGGGAGATCATCTTGCCCGCCACGGCGCCCGACGAGTTCGTCGCCGCGAGCAGCAGCGGATTCAGATGCAACTGGTGCGCCGCTGCAACCTGCAAATTGCCGAAGAGCAAGTTCGATGCCGTGTCGCTCCCGCTCAGGAAGCACGCCACCCAGCCCAGAAAGCTGCTCAGCAGTGGAAAGACCGCGCCCGCATGCGCCACCGCCGCGCCCAGCGTGTACGCCATACCCGAGTAGTTATAGAGATAGGCGAGCGCGACGATGAACAGCACCGTCAGGCCCGGCAGCCGGAGCTGGCGAAGCGTCTTCGAGCCGGTGCGCAGAAAGACGCCGGGCCGCACGCGAAAGCAGATCGCGGTCAGCAGGATAGCGACCAGAATTCCTGTCCCGGCCGTCAGCGGTTGAAAGTTGTAAATGGCGGCGTAAGGCTTCCGGTAGAGCGTGATGAAGACCGCGTTGTTCAATTGCGGAATCGGAATCGGGATCTGGCCCCGCTGAAAGAGCCTGAAGTACGACCAGAGGACGATGACCAGCGACAGCAGCGCCCAGGGCAGGCACGCGGAAAGCACACTCGCGCCCGGGAGTCTCTCCGGTTGATTGGACCGCGGCGGCGAGAGCGGCCGGCTGTCGGCCCCCGTCCGGCCGGTAACCCGCAAAAAAGAAACCATAGCTCCGATGGAAGCCAGCGCGCTGAGCAGATCCGTCGCGTACGGTCCCCAGAAATTCGATACGAGGCACTGCACCGCGGCAAAGCTGCCGCCGGCGACCAGCGCGGCGCGCCAGCTTCGCCCCAGGCCCTTCGCGCCGGCGACCAATGCGGCAAGATAGGCGGGCAGAATGAAAGAAATGAACGGCAACTGCCTTCCGATGGTCGCCGAGAGCTTACCGATATCGAGCCCGGTCACGCCCGCAAGGGCCACGATCGGCACGCCGACGGCTCCGAAAGCCACCGGTGCGGTGTTGGCCAGCAACGACGTCGTAACGGCCTTGCGCGCGTCGAACCCGAGCTTGACCAGCAGGAGCGCAGTGATCGCCACCGGCGTTCCGAATCCGGCCGTGCCTTCCAGAAGCGCCCCGAAACAGAACGCCACGAGCATCGCCTGTACACAAGGGTCGCCCGAGGCCGATTGCTGCACCCACTGCCGGAGCAGATCGAACGATCCGGTCTCCTCGGCCAGGTGATAGAGCCACAATCCGCAAAAGACCAGCCACAGAATCGACCACAGCGCATAGACGAAACCGAAGCCGATGCTCCATCCGGCCAGCGAGGCGGGCATTCGCCAGATCCCGATCGCCAGGAGGAATGCGGTGATCAGGCCGCACCCCGAGGCAAAGAGGCCGCTTTTGCGCAGCACTCCCATGAGGAAAAGGACCACGGCGAGAGGAATGGCCGCGACCGCCGCCGAAACCCCCACAGAGTGAACCGGGGCCAAAGGTTGCGGCCATACCGGGAGCGCAGCCAGATCGGGATGAATCGGGTTGAGAATCGGCAACCCCTCCATTTGAGATCCGGTTGCGGGCCAGCTTGAAGGGCATAATCTTCGGCCTGGAGGGTACGGGCTTCAGCCCGTACGTTCATGCTCCAGATATGACTCGGGGCTTTGGCCCCTTAGGGAAACGGACCCACTGCTCGAAACCTCGACCTGTCCCCCGGATCGTGTCGACACCGTCGCCGGCACGCCGAGAAACTCAACCGTCACCACTGTGATGTCGTCCTTTTGTCCGAAAGCGCGCGCCGCTTCGGCAATGCGTTCCGCCGGCGCCGTGCTGATCTGGCGCGTCCGTTCGAAGCCGAAAAGCTCACCGGCGCGGGTTTGCGCCTCGACCACCCCGTCGGAGATGAACGTAAGCCGGTCGCCGGGAGCGAGCTGCACGGTCACGCTCTCATACCTGGCGCTCTCGAGAATGCCCAGCGGCAGGGTCCCCGGAATCTCCGCCTCCGCGCCGTTCAGATACGGCGGCAGATGGCCCGCGTTGGCCACCGTCAGCATGCCGTCGGCCGAGATGTGGGCCGCCAGGCAGGTCGTGAACCCGCCGCGCGCCCGGCCGGCTACGCGCTGGTTCAGCGACGTCAGGAGTTCTGCCGCGCCGGCGCCGTGCGAAGCTTCGGCGCGGATGGCGCCCACCAGCACCGATACCATCATGGCCGCGGGCAGGCCCTTGCCGCTGACGTCGCCGACGACAATGAGCATTCCGCCCTCCGCGTCCGGAATCTGCTGGAAAAAGTCGCCGCCCACCTGCTCGGCCGGCGAATAGATGCAGTGCACGCGGAAGCCGGGGCGCCGCTCCAGCTCTTCGGGCATGAGCACGAGCTGCACCTGGCGGGCGGCTTCGAACTCGCCGGCCATGCGCTCTTCCCGTTTCCGCGCCTGCGAGAAGCGGCGGATGAGAAAGATCAGCATGGCCAGCAGGAAGATGAGATTGAGCAGATTCTGGATGTGAATGGTGAAGGGCGGCAGCGGGAGGGGGTAGATCATCCACTCCGGCCGGCGCACCAGGCCCGCCTGATCCAGGAGGATAACGAGATTGTCGATTGTCCAGTATCCGGTGGAGAGGAACACCGGCGCCAGCAGCAGCCGCGCATCCTTGTTGCCGCGCGCGGCGCGCAGAATCATCAGGTAGAAGATCCACAGCATCGCCGGCAGCATGCAGACCAACTGCAGCGCCGCCGAAGCCGGCGCTGAAAGCCAGCCCGGCCAGTAGAAGATCGCCGGAAACGGGCTGAAGGTCAGCAGCGCCAGGATGAGCTGCCGCACCGGCCGCAGGCGCGCGCGCAGCACCCTGGCCAGAAACAGAAACATGCACAGCACGACCAGGGCGTCAAGGAAGGCATCGAGAAAGTCGAAGATGGGCACCGGCGGAATGGCCCAGATCTCTCTCAGGATCACCAGCGCGCTCTCGGCGGCATCGGCAAGCAGCATTACGCCGAACCAGAAATACTCGCGCTCGCCCCTGCGCATGAGGAAGAGGCAGAGAATTGCAACTCCGACAAGCGCCGAGACGATGCTGTATGCGTACATATCGACGAACAGGACGTGGTGCGATGTCTGCAGATGGTGCTGCTCGTTGGTGAGCAGCTCCGGGTCTCCGGCCAGGCTTCCCCCCTCGAACGGGTACGGCCCACCCCCCATGTAGCTCGCCCAGACGGGCGAGTGCCAGACGCGAATGGCGACCTGAACGGCTCGCGCCGCGCCGCTTCCGGAATGCGTCAGCGGGAAGAGCCGGTAGTTGAACCGGGTGTTGGGCACCATGCTGGGCGGCATGTCGCCCGAACTGCCGTCGAGCCGGCCGTCGGCGTAGAGCTCGAAGCCGGAGACGATCGGCGCCAGCAGCAGTGAGGCAGGTTTGTCTCCGGACGGGACCTCGACCGTGAACCGGTACCAGGCATATCCACCCATCCCCGGATACCCCTGGTCGGACCAGGATTCGTCGCTGCGCAGCAGCTTCCAGCCCGAATCGTCGAAATCCGGCTGCGCCCACACGAAGGCTCCCGTCGCGGGGTCTTTCGGCGAGTCGCCGGGATGGAACCGCCACAACCCGTCCAGCGAGACGACAGGTTCGCGTCCGCGGTCGAGATCGAAGCTCTGCGCCGGCAGCCCGGCCGACACGCAGAGCGCCAGGGCAGCCAGCCGGCGGAAGATGGAGCCGATGCGCATTCAGCCTGATCGGGTGGAACGGGAAACAATCCGATGGTATCGTATGCGCCGCGTGAGCGAGCGAGGACAGAATCTGATTTAGGTCCGGAATGCAGCGATTAGAGTGGATGCATGAGTTTTGAGCGGGCTCTTCCTGTTTGGCTCACAATCGCTTCCTTGCCATTCGCGTCGCTCTGCGCCGGCAGCCGATCCGCGGCGCAGCCCTCCGCAAAGCCGCAGCTCGTCATCATCGACACCGATATCGGGGACGATATCGACGATGCCTTCGCCGTCGCTTTGGCGCTGCGCAGTCCGGAGCTGCACATCCTGGGCATTACGACCGCATTTGGCGACACGGAGCTGCGCGCGCGACTGCTCGACCGCTATCTCGCCGCAGTGGGCCGCGCCGATATCCCGGTAGCAACAGGCATTCCCACGCCGCACAGCAATGTTTTCACGCAGGCGGCCTACGCCGGGCGGGAGCCGGATCGCAAGCACCACGACGGCGTCGGGTTTCTGCTCGACCAGATCCGCCGCCATCCGGGCGAGATTACGCTGATCGCCATCGGCCCGGAGAACAACATCGGCGCGGCGATCCAGCGCGACCCGGCAACGTTTCGCAAGCTCCAGCGCGTGGTCCTGATGGGCGGAAGCATCGATCGTGGCTACGATGGGCCGAAC